>JAGHSI010000103.1 GCA_018065925.1 Candidatus Limimonas coprohippi | reverse complement strand
GTAATAATATCGAATTATCTGTAGAAATATTTTATAGGTGAAGTAAACAAAACTCAATGCTGTACGAGTATAATGTCTCTCTAAATATTATTTTTGTGAAAAATTAAAATTTTCTCTCAAATAATTTGGAGAGGATAGCAAAAATGTTTATATTTGCGGCATCAAAATAATCCTGCATCGGTAGGAAATAATTGTTTTGATTTTAATGTTAACAGAAAGACGCTTACACGTCGCGATCTTCGAACTGGAAACTCGCAATCTCTAAGTATAGGAAGATACGGCAATGGTAAACGTCCACTGAAGGTGTATTGATATGCTTTCTTTCCACGTCCGTGTATGGATATGGGGGAGGGTTTAGAAATATCGCACGGACGTGGGTCATTTACGCATTGCTTATCCCTATACAAGGCAATGCGAGGCCTCCAGTTCGGATAAGCAAGAGGTAGGAGGCTCCCGTCTTTTTTTGTATCTATCCTTAAACTATACTATGCTGGAGTCTCATAGAAGATACTCTGTCCCCATGTCTACATTATCAAAGACATATTATCGTCCTGAATGGACTTGCGGTAGATATAACGAAGAGAAGCAAGTCGCTATCATGTATAACTTACTCGCTGGATTTAGTTATTTTTTTGATAGTTATTCGGCTGTTGTCATAGGAGAAATATTGAAAGCCAAGAAAAATGACGATATAAATGCTTCTGGGATAGAAACAGTCACAGGTATCAGCATGGAATCTTTATCTCCGTTTTTTGATACATTGATGCAATGCGGACTTTTGTCAAATACAATACCTACACTGGAAAGCATACAGCTTTATCGACAAGACGTTTATGAAGATAGGGATACGGATAAAGCTTGGGTAGATAAACCTACCAGGGAGAAACTACCAATGGAGGTTTCAAATGCGGAGCAAGCTTATTTTTCTGCAGTTGAAGATGGGAAAACCATCTGTTCGTGTATGTTTGAACTCACGTATCGTTGTAGTGAGATGTGTATTCATTGTTATAATCCTGGAGCAACTCGCAACAGCGCAGAAGTTAGTCATAGAGAAGATCATAAAGAATTGACAATGGAAGACTACAAGCACATTATCGATGATATGTATGACAATGGGCTTGTGAAAGTTTGTCTTAGTGGTGGAGATCCGTTTTCAAAGGAGTTTGTTTGGGAATTACTTGGCTACTTATATTTAAAGGGTATAGCGGTCGATGTTTTTACCAATGGGCAAAGAATCATAAAGAAAGTGAAGCGTCTTGCTGATTTTTATCCTCGTTTAGTCGGAATAAGCATCTATAGCGGAGTTGCAGAAGATCATGATGCGATTACAAGAATTCCTGGTTCTTGGGAAAAGTCGATGCAAGTAGTGAAAGAGTTGCATGAACTGGCCGTACCTATGAATTTGAAATGCTGTGTGATGCAACCGAACCTCCATTCTTATTACATAGTCGCTGATCTCGCGAAAAAATTTGGCGCAGTTCCTCAATTTGAAATAAATATTACGGAATCAAATGATGGAGATATTTGTGCAAAACAGTTGCGATTGACTGAAGAACAACTTCAAGTCGTTCTTCGAGACAATAATTTAGCTTTATATGTTGGCAAAGAAGCTCCAAACTATGGTGGTATGGAACGTGATGTTTCACTTAGCAGTTGCGGCGCTGGTATTTCTGGTTTTTGTATGTCTCCAAATGGCGATTTGCGTGCTTGTGCCGCTTTCACACAGGTATATGGGAATTTGCAAGAACAATCTGTTAAAGAAATTCTGACAGGTAGTAGTGTACTCAAAGAGTGGAGGAGTGCAATCGTAGCAGACTACACAGATTGCGGAAAATATGAATATTGTAACTATTGTAGTTTATGTGCAGGAATCAACTATTCTGAACATAAAGATTTTCACAAACCCGCAGAGTCAAATTGCTATTTAGCGAAGTGTAGGTTTAATCTCGCTCATAAACTGATGGAACATGAAGAACCAATGTCAAGAGAGCAATTTGTAAAAGCACTTCAAAAATTGCCAGTTGAAACATTAGAATTAAAACGTGTATATCGTAAAGGATAAA
>JAGHSI010000122.1 GCA_018065925.1 Candidatus Limimonas coprohippi | reverse complement strand
ATATAAAAGGGTTGGGTAATGATATCCTTAATGTAATTTGGTGAAATTATGAAAAAAAGATATGGAATTGTAGTTAGCGACACAGTATTGCTTGTGTTCTTAGGACTTGTTTATTCTTGGAGCATATTTAAGAAACCTCTTGCCGAGGCATATGGATGGAACGATTCGCAGCTTACGTGGACTTTCACTATCTGTATGTTTATGTTCTGCATTGGTGGTTTTTGTGCTGCAAGACTTGCCAAATATACGTCACATAGAAACTTGACATGGTTCTGTGGTGTATTGATTGGCTCGGCATTTTATGCAATGGGTTATATGAGCAGTCTCTGGCAAATTTATGTGCTCTATGGCGTAGTTATAGGATTTTCAGCTGGCGCAGTTTATAATTGTGTACTTGCAACTGGAAATAAATGGTTCCCAGATAAAGGCGGTATGGTTGCAGGAATTTTGCTTATGGCCTTTGGTGCAGGTAGCTTATTCTTGAGCCCGCTTTCAAATTTCCTTATTATGACATATGGATTGAAACTTGCATTTGCTATGCTCGGTATAATGTTTGTCTTTATGTTCCTTATTGGTGGCATGTTTGTTGTTGTTCCAAATGAGGAAGATGAAAAAGTTCTTCAGAAGAATTCTGAGGAGAAGGAGATAAACACAAATATTATTGAGTTCACTCCTAGAGAAACATTGAAAACTGAAAGTTTTTGGATTTATTTCCTATGGTGTGCTCTTGTGTCGTCTATAGGCATTGGACTTTTAGGACAGATTGCAACAATTTCTAGTTCTGTAGGCATGAACAGTGCGAAGGCTGCACTTATGGTAAGCCTTTTTGCTATATTTAACGGAATCGGTAGACTTTACTTCGGTAGTTTCTATGATAGACGTGGCAGAGAAGTTACAATGACCATATTTGGAATCGGTTTTATCCTTGGTGGTCTTTCACTTGCTTTTGGTATAATCTTCGATTCAATAATTCTTGTTATTGTTTCACTTGTGCTCTTTGGCATTGCTTATGGTGGTGTTACACCTACTAATGCAAACTTTGCCCGCAGTTTCTTTGGAAATAAGAACTATGCAACTAACTTTAGCCTGGTTAACTTTAATCTTTTGATTTCTGTTTTCTTAGGTCAGTATATCGGTTCTACTCTTTATATGAAGACGGGTGGTTATGTTGCAACTGCTATTGCTATTACAATTCTTTCGATTGCAGCTTTGATAATTCAATTTTTCATCAAACCTGCTCGTAAAAAGGAACTTGATTTTATCGTTTAATATTAAGAGGGAGTGGCATTGCCACTCCCTTTTTAATACTTAATTTCTTGATATAGATTTTAATTTGTGATAATATCTTCTTTGTGGTTTTTTTTAGTAAAGAAGGATTTAAATGAGTAGAACAAAAAGAGCTAAAATCTCTATTATCTTTAAATTCGCTATCTTTATTATGGCATTTGCAGGTATTATCGGATGTCTCATAAATAAGAGCGGATTTATGGGCGGCGCTTCGGTGCTTCTCAAGTATTTTACAAATCAGAGCAATATTTGGATTGCTTTACTTGAATTTGTACTTGCATTTTGCCTTGTTTCTTCATTAAAGAAGGAAAAGTACGAACTTAATAGACTTGCATATGTTTTACAGTTGGTATTTACTGTTTCGATTACACTTACAGGTCTCATTTTCTGTTTCGTATTGTTTCCAGCTATAATTTTTACAGCTGGTGACGGTGTCGCATCTATATTGTCATCATGGCAACAGATTTTACTTCATGTTTTTGTACCAATTTTTTCTATTATTGATTTGCTGGTATTCACAAGACCTATGAAGTTTAATTATAAGCCTTTTGACTTCCTCTATGCTGCAATTCCTCCAATTTACTACCTTATTTTCCAAATTATTGGTTACAATTTAAACTGGGACTTCGGTGGCGGAGTAAATTATCCATATTTCTTTATGAACTGGGCATCTCCAGCTGGACTTTTTGGCTTCTCTGATCAGATGCCATACTTTATGGGTAATGGATACTGGATTATCGTAATTGTAATTATTGTACTTGGATTTTCATTGCTTTATTCAAGGA
>JAGHSI010000106.1 GCA_018065925.1 Candidatus Limimonas coprohippi | reverse complement strand
ATATAAAGGTGATTATTATGAAAATACTTGTTATAAATGGTCCAAATTTAAACATGCTTGGGATACGCGAACCGGCTATTTACGGTGAAGAAACTTATGACGATCTCTGTGAGCGTATCGAGAATTACTGCACTAAAAAGAACGTTGAAGTTGAAATTTATCAATCAAATCATGAAGGTGATTTAGTCGATAAAATTCAAGAGGCATATAGAAAAGTTGATGGAATTGTTATCAATGCGGCGGCGTACACTCATACTAGTATTGCGATTTTCGACGCGCTTAAAAGTGTAAATATTCCTGCCGTTGAGGTCCATATTTCAAATACCGATAAGCGCGAGGACTTTCGCAAAACTTCCTACTTGTCCGCCGCCTGTTTTAAAACAATTATCGGTGAGGGAACAGTAGGATATTTAAAAGCTATTGATGCCGTGATCGACAGAAATAAATAAAAAGTAAACCCCACTTTTTGAAAGTGGGGTTTTGTTTTGGTTATTTCTGTGGAGTAAGTTTTGTGAAACTATCTACCATATCAAGGAAGTAGTCCTCATAAACTTTACGGTTTTCAAGGAAGCCCATCCATGAGAAGTGATCCTTGTGCTCGACAGGCATGTTGTACCACTTACCAGGAATACAAATTGTCTGCTCAGTCCAGTCCTCAGAAGGCTTGTCAAATGGAGCAGCTGTACATACTGTGTTAACTGGTCCGTCTGACTTATACCATTCGTTTGTCATACCATATTCTTTACGAAGTTTAGGAGTTGTGTACCAACCCATAATAAGCTGTGAGATGTGAGCGATAGGGAATGACTTTAAGTCCATAGCCTGGAATGGTGTCTTTCCGATTTGATGAGTGCGATTTGCACGGCGAGCAAAGTAGTAAATCTTATTTGAAATACCGAGATTCTTGTTGATCTCTGCAGCAACAGGAACACGCATCTCTTCCATGAGGTTATCAAATTCGTTGGCATTGTAGCGCTCAACTGCTTCTGCCTTTGCTTTTACGCCACGGATTTTATGTTTTACACTCTGTGCATCGAGTGCGTTGATTCCAAAGTGTGCGCACTTGAAGTCCCAAAGTTTCATAACACTTGTTTCTCCAAAAACAGTAGAGATTACACCGAGGAGTAACCAGTTTACGATAGGTGTGATATGAAGGTCGTGACCTGCGTCCGCAAGTGTTGTACCGTTGTTAGTACCTGAAAGTGTTGTAACGGTATGAAGAAGGTTTGCGTAACCGCCAGAGAAGAGCGGTGAGAGCTCCTCTGCAGGTGTTACTGCGCGCTCTTCTGCTGAGCCTCTGTCGAGGAGGTCAGCAAACATTATTACTGTTGGACCACCAAATGAGTGTCCGATGATGTTGATTTTTTCATGTTCACCTGGTTTGCCCCAATCATTGATATAACCCTTATAAGTTTTACCGTAACGAGCGTGACCATACTTTTCTGAGTGAGCTTTGCCATAGTCAACTGTACCACCCATAATCTGTGCGTAGAGTTCGCAAGAACGGTCCCATGCTGAACTCCAAGGTCCTACTGATGGTGCATATGACTCGTAGCCTTTTTCGGTAAGGAACTGGTCCATACCTTTCTGAAAAATGCCACCAAAATAAGGTGACAATTTGTTGAGGTAATCCTGGTCGCCCCAGCCGAAGAAGCCGTGGACCAAAATGTTAGGATAACCTTTTGACATGATATCTCCTCCCTTTTAGTAAATATATAAACCGTTTTAATATTATCACAATCAACTGCGCAAAAATAGGTTTTATTGTAAATCATAGTATTATATGCTAAAATTATTAGGTTAAAAAATTAGGAAGGCGACTTTATGAAGGTATCTGTTGCGCTTGCCGCATATAATGGTGAAAAGTACATAGAGGAACAACTTCGTTCTATTTTGTCGCAACTTCGCTCTGATGATGAAGTTGTTATATCGGACGATAACCCTAGCGGAAAGACGAAGGCCGTTGTCGACAGCATAGGAGATGCTCGTATTCGATATGTTGAGGGACCTGGCAAAGGCGTAATCAGGAATTTTGAGAATGCAATAAGTCAAACTACAGGTGACGTCATCTTTCTTTCAGACCAGGATGATGTATGGCTTCCTGGAAAAGTTGCTGCCGTATGTGAGGAAATCAAAAACGGAGCTTTAGTAGTTCTCCATGACGCAAAGGTCACTGACGAGAATTTAAATGTTACCGAAGAATCCTTCTTTGAGCTGAATGGTAGTGCAGGAGGATTTTGGAAAAACATTCTAAAGAACTCATTCATGGGCTGTTGTATGGCCTTTGACTCAAGTCTTAAAGAGGACATATTGCCTTTCCCAAGCAATCTTCCAATGCACGATCAGTGGATTGGACTCAAGGGTGAACAAAAGGGTAAAGTAAAATTACTTTACAACCCGTACATTTTATACAGAAGAAACAGCGATAGCCTTACGGGAAAGCCTACAACTCTAAGGCAAAAGCTTATTTGGCGAATAAATATTATAAAGGACACAGTTTTATGATTAAAGTATCAGCAAGCATTGTTACCTACAACAACATTAATTATATTGAAAAAGCTGTTGGGACTCTTCTTGATTCTGTTAAGGATGAAAACATTGACTTTAGACTTTATGTTTTTGATAATGGCTCAACAGACGGAACTGTCGAACTCTTAAATGAGAAGTTCGGTGGGGATAGTAGATTTAAATTCACTTCAACGGGTGCCAATCTTGGATTTGGTAAAGCTCATAATAAAATACTTGATGAGTTTGATGCCTTTAAAGCTGATTACCACTGTGTTGTAAACCCGGATGTCGTTATTGAGGACGACATTATTTCAAAGATGGTGAATTATTGTGAGGAGAATCCTTCGGTAGTTCAACTCTCACCGAGAATTTGTTTCCCAGATGGACGCGACCAGATTCTTGGCAAGAAAAATCCGCATATTTGGTATCTCGCAGCGAGCCGTTTGCGTGGAGATGAGGTTTCAAAACTCCTCTCATCATACGCCATGCTCGATGCCGACTATACAAAGCCTTTTGAAATCTCTAATGCAACTGGTTGCTTCATGTTTTTTAGAGGTGATGCGTTTAGAAAGAATTCTGGTTTTGATGATCGCTATTTCATGTATTTCGAGGACTGTGATATCACAAGGTCTATGAAAAAACTTGGAAAAGTACTTTTCTTCCCAGATGCTATCGTATATCATGTTTGGGCGCGCGACTCAAAGCGCAACACTAAACTAAAGATAATTCACATACAAAGTATGCTTAAATATTATTTAAAATGGAGGACTATTTAATGACATTCGCAGTAGTTTTAGCAGGTGGTATAGGTTCTAGAATGGGTAACACTGAGACTCCAAAACAGTACCTTGTGCTTGGCAATAAGCCTATAATTATCCACACTATCGAAAGATTTTTTGTATACCCGGAATTTGAGCATGTTATCGTTCTTGCTCCAAAGGCTTGGGTTGCACATACAGAAAATATGATCAAGAAGTCACTCGGCGATACTGATAAGGTCTCAGTAGTTGCTGGTGGTTCAACACGTAACGAGACATTGATGAATGCTATTCGTTTCATCGAGGAGAACTATGGACTTGATGACGATACTATCATCGTAACTCATGATGCAGTTCGTCCTTTTGTTACTCATAGAATTATTGAGGAAAATATCGCTGCAGCAAAGCAGTACGGTGCTTGCGATACAGTTGTTCCTGCAACTGATACTATTGTTGAATCACAGGACGGCGAGATTATCTCACAGATTCCAAATCGTGCTACTCTTTTCCAGGGCCAGACACCTCAGAGCTTTAATGCGAAAAAGCTTAAAGAGCTCTATGAGAGCCTCACAGATGCAGAGAAAGATATTCTCACAGATGCTTGTAAGATCTTTGCTATGAAGGGTGAGAAGGTTTACCTTGTTCAGGGCGAAGTTTCAAATATGAAGATTACATATCCATTTGACCTTAAAGTTGCAGCAACAATGCTCGGAGGAGATTTTGAAGAATGATTAACTCCATTTATCAGCTCACGTCGCCTCGACTCATAGAGGTTACTTACGGCGAGATTGATCTTTCGGAAGGCGGAGTCCTTGTTCGCCCTACACATCTATCAATCTGCCGTGCTGATCAGCGCTACTACCAAGGTGCACGTTCAAAGGAAGTTCTTGCAAAGAAACTTCCTATGGCACTTATCCATGAGTGCCTTGCTGAGGTAGTATACGATACTGAGGGTAAGTTTAAACCAGGCGACCGTGTTATCTGTATTCCTAATACACCTACAGAGGACGACGATGTCGTTGCAGAGAACTACAGACTCTCATCAAAGTTCCGCTCAAGCGGATTTGATGGTTTCCTTCAGGACTATGTTCTCATGCAACCGGATCGTATTGTTAAAATATCAGACGATGTAAATCCAGATGTTGCATCTTTCACAGAACTCATTTCTGTCTCAATGCACATCATCTCTCGTTTTGACAAAATTGCCCATAGCCGCCGTAATTCTATCGGAATTTGGGGAGATGGCAATTTAGGTTTCATAACAGCCATTTTAATTTCAAAGCTTTATCCAGATGTAAAACTTTATGTCTTTGGAAGAAATTATGACAAACTCTCGCTTTTCACTTTCGCAGATGAGACTATGCACGTAGATGATATTCCAGACGACTTGATGCTTGATCACTGCTTTGAATGTGTTGGTGGCGCAGGTTGTGAGCCGGCAATCAACCAGATGATAGATCATATTAATCCAGAGGGTACTATAGCTCTCGGTGGCGTTTCAGAGAACAATGTAGCCATCAACACACGAATGATACTCGAACGTGGCCTTCGTGTATTTGGTAGTTCCCGCTCTGGACGCGAAGATTTTGAAAAGACAGTAGAGTTCCTTGAGAACAACCAAACTGAAGTTCATTATCTTGAGACACTTGTTGGTGAAACATTTGATATTAAGACTATTCTTGATATCCATAAAGCTTTTGACTCAGATAAGGCACTTCGTCTTGGTAAGACTGTACTTCATTGGAACAAGTAAATTATGAAAATGAAAGATTTAATCTTTATTATTTATTCCCTGTTTTTTAATTTGGGTGCAAAGATTGGTATAAAAGAGAATAGAATTGCTCTCATATCAATGCATAATGCCCACTTTAACGATGGCCTCGGTGAGATTGAAGCTGAGTTTAAGTATAGGGATAAATCATATGAGTTTATAAAGGTGGAGAGAACTGACCTCTCTTCAAAAGTTAAGGCGTTCAAGTTCTTGACAGTTAATGCTTTTAAATGTGGCCGTGCAAAGTTTATCTTTTTGAATGATAACTTTATGGCGCTCGGCTACTGTAAGCCAAACTTAAATACAAAAATTGTCCAGCTTTGGCATGGACAGGGGGCCTTTAAGAAGTTTGGCTTCGACATAGATGTCGCAAAAGACGTGCGCCGTAGAGAGAAGGCTGCAAACGAGAAACTGTCCTATGTTGTTGCCTCATCGAGTGGCGTAAAAGAGATTTACGCCAGCGCTTTCGGCGTAACAGAGGACAAGGTCTTAACTCTTGGCAGCCCAAACTCAGATTACTATTTTAGGAACTTTTCAAAGAAACTGGCCAAAGAGCATCTTTATGAACTTTATCCGGAACTTGAGGGTAAGAAGGTTATCTTATACGCTCCGACATTCCGTGATGATAAAAGTGATGTTCTTAAAAATATCAATTTTGAAAAACTTCAGGATGAGAACACATATGTCTTAGTTCGTCTTCATCCACAGGTGCATAATGATGAGGCTGTAAAAGGCGCCTTTGATGTCACAGACTATGATAATGTCAATGAACTCTGTACAGTGGCGGATTTTCTAATTACTGACTATTCATCAATTTGCATGGACTTTGTTCTTCAGGATAAACCAGTTCTTTACTATGCTTTTGATCTTAACAACTATAAGGGCGCGCGTGATTTTTATTTTGATTATGAATCATATGTAAGTGGCCCTGTTTTGAAGACAGAGGATGAGTTAGTCATTGCAACAAAGAGAGCTCTTGCAGGCGAATTTGATGCAAATAAAGCTAAAAAGTTTAAAGATTTTAATTTTGATAATCTTGATGGCTCAGCTGCAAAACGTCTTGTAGATTTTTTAATTAAATAAAGTGTAATATTTCAAAACAAAACCCGTCTATTAAAGTGTAAACACTTGAAAGGCGGGTTTATTATTATGAAAAAATTATTAGCATTGATTATGGCAGTGATATTTATTTTGTCTTTTGCTGCTTGTGGAAAAAATACTGCAGAGACTTTTGATAGAGATTCGGATGTACCAGCATTTAAAACAAAAGTGATGGCTGGTGGGGATTTTGCCAATTCTATGGTTGAAGAGGATGTACAATTAGATAGTGCTGGTTCTGCAAAACTTGTTTATTCTGGTAATCGTAAGATTATTAGAAATGCTGAAATATCTTTATCAACAGAAAAATACACTGAAACAGTTAAGGCTATAAATAAGGCAGTGGCTGAGTATGAGGGATATATTGAGGCTTCAAATGAAGAAAATTATGACGACTTCACAAGTCTTTGTTTGACTGTTAGAATCCCGACTGAAAAACTTGATGCTTTTTTAAATGCTGTTGGTGGCGCTGCAACTGTAACTTCTAAGTCTATATCATCAGATGATATTACAAGCTCATATGCGGATACTGAGAGCCATCTTAAGGCACTTCATACTGAACAAGATACTCTTCTTGAACTTCTTAAGAAAGCAACAACACTTACAGATACACTTGAAATCCAAGATCGTCTTACACAGGTGCGCTCAAATATTGAATATTATCAGTCAATGATGAATACATATGATGATGAACTTAGTTACTCAACAGTTAATATGTATGTAAATGAAGTTGAGCATGAGATTGCTACTGGTAGTGGATTCTGGTCAAACATGTGGACTGGCCTTAAAGAATCAATCTATGATATCGGAGTTGGAATTGCCAATTTCTTCTCATGGATAATCGTACACATCCCATATATCGTAATCTTTGCTGTAATTATTCTTGTTCTCTATGTTATAATTAAGAAGGTTCTTAAAAAGGAAAGGGACAAGAAATTATTAAAGGAAGATAAAAATGCAGGACAAACAAATAGTGGAGATGTACCTTCAGAGAAATGAGTCGGCTATATCTGAGACGAAAAATGCATACGGTAATTATCTCTTAACTATAGCTTTCAACATCCTAAATAGTAATGAGGATGCTGAGGAGGCAGAGAATGACACCTATCTTCATACTTGGAATAGTATTCCACCACAGGTGCCATTAAATCTTAAGGTATTTCTTGCAAAAATCACTAGAAATCTATCGCTTGATATGTATAGAAAAAAGCATGCTGAAAAGCGTGGCGGAGCAGGCTGCGATATTTTGCTGTCAGAACTTTCTGAAGTTCTTCCAAATATTGCAGAAGGTAGTGACGCCACTGCTGAAGAAGCGTTTGACGCTTCTGAACTGTCACGCGCCATAAATGCTTTTCTTGAAGGACAAGAAAAGCAAAAGCGCATGATGTTTGTCAAACGTTATTTCTTCGGTGAACCACTTGCGACCATCGCCTTTGAACTCGGCTGTGGCGAGTCGAAGGTCGCAATTACGCTTCACCGAATGCGTGCATCTCTTAAATCTTATCTTGAGGAGGGAGGAGTAATCATATGAATAGAGAGTTTAAATTACTCGACTCGATAAATGATATTGACGACAAATTTATTGAAGAATCTGATCCTGAACAATCAGCAAAAACTGTTACAGTTCATCCGGGCAGAAAACGCTGGGTTGCCATAGCTGCGTGCATGGTTATAGTTCTTGCGGCGCTTGTTCCGACTATTGGAAGCATGTTTGACAAGAGCGGTGTGGATACCTATGTTTCTGCTGAAAAACAGATTGGTGAACCTTTAGAGGAAAAATCCGATGGGGAAAAGGCAAAGACAAATGGCGCTTATAGCTTGAATTCAACTGTTCCTGGTAATGCTGATTTTTTTGGTGTTTATAAAACACTTTCTAATGAATCGAAGAATGAAAATGATATCGGTGCAGTGGTAGTTGATTGCAATTTTTTTGATCCGACACCTTGGGTAAAAGTTTGCTGGAGTAATTCGTCTGATGAGGATAAAGCTATCTCACCAAAATTTGCTTTGGTTAGAATCGGTGAATATGATTCTTTGGAATCAATTACAACAGGTGAACCTATTTTTGAAGAGGTGCTTTATACTATTCCAGCAAAAGGTGAACTCGAGATGACTTATAAAATTGATCGTGGTATCTACGATATTTCAAAGCCAGGTCACTATAGAATTTATTTAGACACTGCTGAAATTACTGAGTATAATTTAGACGGCAACTACTTTGATTTTCAACTTGATTGATGCAAAATAAACAAACAAAGGCTCCCAATTTTGGGAGCCTTTAATATTTATATAGTTAATTTTATCTTGTATTATAA
>JAGHSI010000115.1 GCA_018065925.1 Candidatus Limimonas coprohippi | reverse complement strand
GTATAATTAATAGCAAAGTAAAACACTAAATTGTATAAAAGGAGGACGAACTTTATGTATAGATATGTTCACGCACCATCAATTGGTATTGGTGTAGAAGAAGCCATTAAAGCACTTAACGAATATGGCGTAGAACAGGAGAGAGAGGACCAGGACTGGAAGGATACTACAAAAGAGATCCAGCTCTGTCTTGATATTGATGATCCTACAGCAGAGCCTGCTATAAGCCGTTGTATTTTTGGTGATTTGAAAGCTCTTGCTTCATATGACCATGAGATCCTTGACGGTACTGCAGACGACAGAGGATGGAAGTATACTTATCATCAGCTTTATAACAGATTCTATGATCAGTGCAGAGATGAACTTAAGAGAAATATTCATACTCGTCGTGCTTGTATTGCCCTTGGCCAGGGTGATATCAACTTCTCAGAGGATCCACCTTGTCTTCAGATGCTCATGTTTAACTACTTTGAAGGTAAACTTGAGATGACAATCATCTTCCGTTCAAACGATGGTGTAAAAGCTTTTCCAATGAACATTCACGCTATATCTCTTATTCAGCAGAGAATGGCTCGTGAACTCGGTGTTCCAGTTGGACCACTTCATTATATTGCTAATAACTTCCACTGCTACAGCCGTGACTATGATATTATCGGCAACTACTGTAAGACATTTGAAACAGCTAATGAAAAGCGCCGTTTCTACTCAATGGAAGCACTCTTAAAAGAGTTTGATGGAGAAATCTAAATTGAAAAGGATAAACTTTAAAAGTTTTATTGGAGACAAGGCCTATTACAAATATGTATTAGGCCTTGTTGTTCCAATGATAATTCAAAATTTCATAACTAACTTCGTGCAGATGCTTGATAACCTGATGGTTGGAAGAGTTGGTACGGCGGAGATGAGCGGTGTTTCAGTTGCAAACCAGCTTCTCTTTGTATTTAACCTTGCGCTATTTGGTATGGTGTCTGGTGCGGGCATATTTGGTGCTCAGTATGCTGGAAATAATGATGCTAAGGGTCTTAGAAACACTTTTAGATTTAAAGTTGTATTCAGTGTGTTGATGACATTCTTGTTCTGTTGGCTTTTTGCTACAAAGAATGAGAGTTTGATTGGCCTTTATTTGACTGGTGATGGTAGTGCGACTTTGGTTGCTGATACTATGTATTTTTCAAAGAAGTATATCATCATAATGCTTGTGGGCCTTTATCCGTATGCCGTATCGCAAGCATATGCGTCGACGCTCCGCGAGACCGGCCAGACGAAAGTGCCGATGGTGGCGAGTTTTTGCGCAGTCGGATTCAACCTTGTATTTGACTTCTTACTCATTTTCGGAAAACTCGGTCTACCAAGGCTCGGCGTGGCCGGCGCCGCTCTTGCGACTGTCGGAGCGCGAGTTCTTGAATTGCTCATTTTGATATTCTGGACAAATAAGCATAAGGCAGAGGGACTTTATACCTTTATTAAGGGTGCATGGAGTTCATTTAAGATCCCAACGGATTTGCTTAAAAATATTCTTATTAAGGGTACACCGCTAATGCTTAATGAGTTGCTTTGGGCCGCTGGAATTACGCGCCTTAATCAGCTTTATTCACAGCGCGGAATTGAAGTCGTACCGGCCCTGAGCATATCAACAACATTCTTTAATCTCTTCGCGGTAATCTTCATCTCTATGGGTGCGGCCAACGGTATTATCATCGGTCAAAAGCTCGGAGCTGATGACATAGAGGAGATAATGGGCGACGCCAAAAAACTTATCGCGCTATCATTTGTATTGAGTATATTTACAGCCCTAATATTTATAGCGTGTTCATTCGTAATTCCAAACCTCTATGATACAACACCAGAGATTCGCCACATGGCGACTCTCCTTATGATAATCGCGGCATCAGGTATGCCTGGTGATGCACTCTGTAACGGCACATATTTCACTATCCGTTCTGGTGGTAAGACATTTATCACTTTCCTTATGGATTCGGGATTTGTTTGGGCAGTATGCGTGCTCAGTGCAACGCTTCTTATTAAATTTACAACCTTTAGTATCTTTGTTGTGTATTTGATAAATCAGCTTTGGAATTACTTAAAGGGTGCGATAGGTATTATCCTTGTTAAAAAGGGTATATGGATTAATAATATTATTGAAGAATAAGTTGAACTTTTGCGACCTTCATGTTATTATATGTGGGTCGCAAAAATATGCTGATATGGCACAGGAGGCAGCGCACTTCCTTGGTAAGGAAGAGGTCACCGGTTCGAATCCGGTTATCAGCTCCAAAACCCCGAGTTTTACACTCGGGGTTTCTTGTTTTTATACTAAAAAATAGATATAATATTTCCCAGGAGATGAGAACATGGGAACTCAATTAAAATCTAAATTTTTTGATAATGTAGGCGACAAGCCTCTACAGGAATATCCAAGACCACAGCTTAAAAGAAATAGCTATAAAAACTTAAATGGTCTTTGGAAATATGCTATAAGACCACAGGATGACCAAGTCGAATTCGACGGCAACTACGACGGTGACATCTTGGTACCGTTTTCGCCTGAGACTTTGCTCTCACGCGTAAACAAAACGGTAACCCCAGATGACATCCTCTACTATAACCTCGAATTCGACCTCGATTCTGAATTCATCAACGACAAAACAATACTTCATTTTACTGCCGTTGACTATGCCTGTAACGTGATCTTAAACGGTCGTGGTGTCGGCTGCCACACAGGTGGCTTCTATCCGTTTGATCTTGACGTTACAGACTCCATACGTCCCGGCACCAACGTCCTCCAAGTGGAGGTCGTTGACCCATCAAACCAGGGCGTACAGGCAAAGGGTAAACAGAGTGAGAATCCTAACACCATCTGGTATACACCACAGTCAGGTATCTGGGGAACAGTATGGCTTGAATCAGTGCCATCTGACTATATTAGGGACCTCAAAATCATACCAGACATCGACAACGATACGATCACAATCATCCCAACTACAACTTCAAAAGATTTCACCATTGAAATCTTTGACAATAACAAGAAAATAGCCTCATCAAAAGAGACAACAATCAAACTTGACCACTATGAACTTTGGTCACCAGAAAACCCAAAACTCTACGACATTAAAATCAAAACTAAAAATGATGAGGTTGAGTCATACTTTGGTATGCGTAAGTTTGGCATAGGCACCGACGAAAAAGGCATCCAAAGACTTTTCCTCAACAATAAACCATATTTCCACAACGGTGTGCTTGATCAGGGCTACTGGTCAGACGGTATGCTTACTGCACCAACAGATGAAGCTCTCATCTATGACATCCAAATGCTCAAAGACATGGGCTTTAACATGATTAGAAAGCACATCAAGATTGAACCACTTCGTTGGTACTACTACTGCGACAAGCTCGGTATGCTTGTATGGCAGGACATGGTAAACGGTGGTGCTGGCAACTATAATCTCTTCTGCATCGCCATCATCCCATTCTTCAACATAAACATAAAAGATACCAAACATAGAAAGTTCTTTGGTAGAGACAGTGAAGAGGGTAGAGAGGAATATGAAAGAGATCTTGAGCGAACACTAAATCTTCTCAAGAACCAAACCAGTATAGCAATGTGGGTACCGTTCAATGAAGGTTGGGGTCAGTTCGATTCAAAGCGAATCACGGACAAGATTAAAGCGATAGATCCAACACGAACAGTTGATTCAACATCAGGTTGGCATGACAACGGCAACGACTTTGTTTCAAAGCACATCTATTTCTATCCAATCTATGTACCAAAAGATCCTCGCTGCTATCTTCTCTCCGAATTCGGTGGCTATTCAAAACCAACAAAAGGACACATGTATACCAAAACACTCTTCGGCTACCACATGTATCCAACCAAGCGACTCCTTCAAAGAGCCTACAAAAAGCTCTTCGACAAGCGTATCATCGCCAACATACCAAAAGGTCTCTCCGCCACCGTCTACACTCAACTCTCTGACGTAGAAGGTGAAGTCAACGGCCTCATCACCTACGACCGCAAAGTCGAGAAATTCGATCGCACATTCCTCAAACAAATCAACGATCAAGTTAAGCTTTAAACAACAAAAGCCAGGTTCATTGAGCCTGGCTTTTATTGTCCTTAAAATAGTACATCAATTTTTTTATGATAATCTCACCAAACCAATAGGTTTGTGGTCTTTTTCATTGGTCCGTTTTTTGTACTTGTTTTTGTGCTATAATTCTAACATCAATATATGAGGTGATTGAATGAATAAGTTTTTGTTTGATCAAATGTTAGATTCTTATATCTTAGACTTTGACTCCAATTGGGAAAATGAAGAATATAAATGGATCGAAGTTAAGCGCTTTCAAGAAAATTTTAATATAAATTGTAAATCATCTGAGTTTGCTAACATGCTTAAAGCTGCAGTTGATATTTCAAGCAATTTAGTCGCTGGACAAAATTATTATCCGATTGCTGAGATGATTAAATTAACTGAAAAATATCCTAGCGATGTTCAAAAGGCATTCGGTATTCTTTTTGACGAAGAAAAAGACTTGAATGAAAGAGTAAGCGAATACATTGATATTATCAAAAACATAAAAAAGAAAACAGGAACTGAATCAATTAGAGATGGTTGTGATGATAGATTTATTTCGACCATGCTGTATTACAAGTTTCCTGAAGAATGCTCAATTTATAAATATCGTGAAGATAAAGAGTTTTGTGAAAAATTCGAACTTGGTTTTAATGTTAAAATGGGTGATTCTTCTAATATTTCGCTGATTAATGATTTAACGAAATCTATTGTTGAGTATTTGATTGATGAGAATCATGAAATATTGAATCTTTATCATAAAAAGCTAGAATCAAATGATTACTATCACGATGAATCGGGCTTGATGTTGGCACAGAATATTATCTGGTATGCAATGAAATATGAGCCGACTAAGAAGGATGACAAAACGCCAATAAAACAAATAAAGGTTAAGCATGGAACCCTTACACAAAGCCACTACAAGCCTGCTGTGCTTGAAAAAGGTAAAACTACAGACTACGAAAAGGCTCAAAAAGAAAAGGCTAAAATAGGCCTTCTAGGCGAAGAAGTTGTTATCCAACATGAAAATGAAAGATTGCTTAAAATAGGCAAGAAAGCAGAACTTGTTTCTAAGACTAAAGGCGATGGCTTAGGCTATGATGTTCTTTCATACAATGATGATGGTAGTAAAAGGTATATTGAAGTTAAATCTACTAATAGTTCTGAAAGAACAACATTCTATATTACTGCAACTGAATTAGCTGCATGCAAAAAGTATGGTGAAGCATACTACATTTATCGTTTGTACAAGGAAAATGGTGAATGGCAAATTAGTTATTATCAGGGAAAAGAAGTAGAAGCACTTTGCAATTGCCCTTATCAGTATGCTGTTGCACCAGAGAATCAAAAATAATGAGTTTATATTTTTGAGGATTGTTAAATGAAACTAGTTTATGAGGGAAACGAATTGTCATTCTTATTCCCAGAAGTAGCCAAAGAATGGCATCCAACTAAAAATGATCCATTAACACCGGATATGGTTACACCAGGCTGTAATAAAAGAGTATGGTGGCTATGCTCTGTCTGTGGACATGAATGGCAAACTTCTGTAAATCATAGAACTAGCAAGGAAAAGGCGACAGGTTGTCCGAAATGCGCACAGCGTATTAAAATGGAAATTAGATCTAAAGAAGCAGCTGAAGCTAATAATATGGCAGAACAATATCCTCATTTAGTTGAACAATGGCATCCGACAAAGAATGGTGATTTAAAAGCAACTGACGTATCAGTTCATAGCAACAAAAAAGTATGGTGGCTCTGTGACATTTGTGGTAATGAATGGGAAGCAGATATAAATCATAGAACTCGTGATGCGAAGAGAGGATTAGGTTGTCCAAGATGTGCTAAAACAGGAAGTTCATTCCCTGAACAAGCAATTTACTATTATGTTTCGAAACATTACGATGATGCTTTGATAAGAGATAAGTCTGCAATAGGAATAGAACTTGATGTTTATGTTCCATCAATTAAAACAGCAATAGAATATGATGGTCAACTTTGGCATAACAAAGAAGATAAGTTAGAAAAAGATAATAAGAAAGATCATTTATGCAAAGAAAATGGCATAGTACTTATAAGATTTAGAGACGAAAGGCTAAAAGATACAGATAATGCTGTTAGAATTACCTGCAAAGACGCCGATGAGGCTGAATTAACTAAAGCAATTATCGAATTGATGAAAATGCTAAAGGTCTCAGATTGCGACATAGACGTTTCTAGAGATTACTATAATATAGTCTCATGCTTTAAAACTTATAACTACCTCCACAGTTTAGAATACTTACACCCAGAACTGTTAGATGAATGGGACTATAATAAAAACAGCATTGAACCATCAAAAGTTCAATGCTATAGAAAAGAAAAGTATTGGTGGAAATGCAAAACATGTGGTAATGAATGGCGAAGTGATATAGGGCATAGGATAGGTGGAAGAAACTGCCCAGTATGCGCGATTAAAATTCAAGGACGAAAAAGATCTGAAGTTGCTGCAAAGAAAGACAATTTTGCAGAGAATAATCCTGAATTGTTAAAACAATGGCATCCTACTAAGAATAAAGATTTAAATCCATATAAATTAGCCTCTTTAAGTCAAAAGAAAGCTTGGTGGATTTGTCCTGATTGTGGTTATGAATGGGAAGCAATAATTGCAACACGTACAACAGGCAAAGGTTGTCCAGAATGTGGAAAGATTAAAGCACATAATTCTCGGTTAGAAAATTATGCTAAAATGAATAATCTCTTAAAACAGTATCCAGATTTGTGTAAAGAATGGCATCCAACGAAAAATGGTGATAAAACAGCAGAAAAGTATTCGGTTGGTAGTCATACTAAAGTATGGTGGCAATGTTCTAAATGTGGATATGAATGGGAAACTGAAATTAAAGTGCGCACTTTGGCAAAATGTGGTTGTCCTAGGTGTGCTAGGAAAGTATGAGAAGAACTCATCGCTATTTGCAATGGGCATTTTCATTTTGAGGATTATTTAGACACGTTGGTTGTAATATGTTAATAGAGCGCAGTTGTCTATTAAATTTATATATGATAAAATTATATTAAAATCGATAGGAGAATTCGATATGGGATATATCTATATTTTGACAAATCCATCTTTCCCAGATTATGTAAAGATTGGTTATGCTGATGACGTTGAAAAACGCCTTGCTCAATTGAATAGAAGCGAATGTATTCCATATGCATTTAGGGTTTATGCAACCTATGAAGTTGACGCTAGATTGACTGATATGAAGGTTCATTCAATGATTGATCAGTTGAATCCTGATTTGCGTGCTATTGACAATTTTAATGGTAAAAAGCGAGTTAGAGAGTTTTATGCTATATCAAAGGAAGCTGCTTATACAATCTTTGAGGCAATTGCTGAGATAAGTGGCTCACCTGAAAAGCTTGTTAAATGGAATATGACATCAGAAGAAGCGGCTGATGAATCTGAAGCTGAAATAATAAGAGAAAATGCTAGAAGAAAGCCATTTAGATTTAGCGAATGCAATATTCCATTTGGAAGCAAGTTGGAATATATAGAGGATAAATCTATTGAAGTTGAAGTGTATGATGACAGACATATATTGTTTGATGGTGAAATAACATCTATGTCAGCATTGGCTCAAAAACTCAAAGGATTTGATCATCCAGTACAAGGAACTCTTTGGTTTAGTTATAACGGCAAAGTACTAGATGAGTTAAGAAGAGAAATGGAAAATTAAAAGGGGACAACAATGTCTAATCAGGTAAAATCAAAACAAAGAGTAGTGGATCATGGAGAGGTTTTTACTTCTGAACGTGAAGTTAATGCTATGCTTGATTTGGTTAAACAGGAAACAGAACGCATAGATAGTAGATTTCTTGAACCAGCATGTGGTGATGGCAATTTTCTTGCTGAAATATTGAAAAGAAAACTCCAAATTGTAAAGCAAACATATAAAAAAAGTTTTTCTGAATATGAAAAATATTCAATTGTAGCACTTAGTAGCATTTATGGCGTTGAATTACTTTTTGATAATACTTTAACTTGTCAAAAACGTCTCTTTGATATTTGGAATAATGAGTATTCGTCTGTTTGTAAAAATACTGCTAATGATAAATGCCGTAAAATAGCGCAACATATTTTAAGTTTAAATATTTTATGTGGAAATGCTTTAAGTATGAAGCGTGTTGATGAAAATGGAAAAGATTTAGAAGAACCAATAATATTTGCTGAATGGTCGTTTGTTGGTGATAAAGTTAAGCGCCGTGACTTCAGATTAGATGTTCTATTAAAAGAAAATGAAGATGAGTCTATGTATAACACACAACTCTCAATTTTTGGTGATACGGCTGATAGTCTTGATTATTGGGAAATTGATCCTGTTACAAATAATCCTATACCAAAAGCCGTAAAGGAGTATCCAATGATAGATTATAGGAGCATTGTTGAATATGAATAATTCTCATTACAATCCAGATGTATTATCTTGTAT
>JAGHSI010000087.1 GCA_018065925.1 Candidatus Limimonas coprohippi | reverse complement strand
GTTGTATGTTTTTAATCTTGCATTATGATATTTTCATTGTAACAAGCAAATTATAGTGGTATCATATTAAGGTATATTATTTATTTAGGAGGGCCAAAGAATATGGCTAAGGAAACAAAATCTGCTGCAGAGCTTGCTCGTGAAGAACGCAAGTCTCGTATTGAAAAAGCAGGAAATGCTCAGGCTGCAAAAAAGGATAAAAAAAATAACCAGACTGCAGCTCAAAAACGTGCAAAGTGGCTTGTTCCTACAATCATTGTAGTTGTAGCACTCGTACTTGCACTCCTCTACTATTTCGGTGTTCCACATAGAACTCTCAGCATCGTCAAGTATGATAATGGTGGTAAGGTATCTACTGCCGAATATGAATACTACTATAAAGCTATTTACAACAACCTCGCAAATACATCATTCCAGTATGAACAGTACTATGGTGCTTATTACGGTGCGGGCGCTGGTAAGCAGATGACAGGTTTTGACTTCACAAAGACTCCTGAGAATCAGGAATGCACTCTCACTGAAGAAGATACCGGCATCGCTCTCGATCCAAAAGTTTACGGTGATAAGCCAACTTGGGCTGACTTCATTAAAGAGTACTCTATTGAACAGGCTAAAGAGATCAACTCTGTTTATAGTGCAGCTTTAAAGGCAGGCGCTAAGCTCACAGACGAAGAGAAAGCTGAAATCGACAAGCAGATTGAAGAACTCCGTTCAACAGCTGCAGAGAGTAACTACGCACTTAACGCTTATCTCATGCAGACATATGGTCGCGGTATGAACGAGAAACTTCTCCGTGAGATTATGACAAAGCAGACTCTCGCTTCTTCATATATAACTGCACAGGAAAATGACATCACTTCTAAGATTACTGAGGATGATATCACAAAGTACTATAACGATAACAAGAACGAATACAACTTTGTTGCTATCCGTTACTTCACATTTGATGCTGAAGCTGCTGTAAATACTGAAGCTCAAGAAGCTACAGATACAACTGAAGCAGTTGAGGCTACAAATTACTCAGACAAAGAACTCGCAGAGATGACAAAGAAGGCAGTTGCAGAGAAAAAGGCTCTCGCTGAAGAGTTCTACGCTGCTGCAACAGCTGATAACTTCACTTCTCTCGCTTATCAGTACGCTGATAAGGATCACAAAGATTACTACGATGTAAATTCTGAGACATACAATGACTCATACACAACTGCTACTAATGTTAACTATTCATCACTTGAAACTTACTTCGGCGAAGATATCGCTAAGTGGGCATTTGAGGATAGCCGTCAGGTTGGCGACAAGACAATGAGCACACAGACATCAGATGATGGTTCTACAACATTTATTATTGCTATCATGTCATCTCTTCCTTCAAGAGATGAAACACTCCAGCCAGTTGCAGTTCGTCACATCCTCTTCTCTCTTACTAAAGATGTAGAGAAGACTGATAAAGACGGTAACACAACAACTGAGCAAGAGGCAATCCGTACAAAAGACGAAGCACTTGCTGAAGCTCAAAAGACACTCGATGCTTGGGTTAAGACAGGCGCAAAAGAAGATGATTTCATCAAACTTGCTGCTGAGAAATCAGAAGATCCTGGTTCTGCAGACAACGGTGGTCTCTATGAAGACATCACAACCACATCATCATATGTAAAAGAATTCCTTGATTGGTGTTTCGCAGACGGACGTAAAGTTGGCGATTATGGCATAATCTCAACCGAGTACGGTGCACACATCATGTACATGTCTTCTATCTCTGACAAACCACAGTGGAAGCAGGATGTTATCTCTGCTATTGCATCAAGCAGAACAGATGAGTTCTATCAGGGTATCGTTACTGATAAGGGATTCAACGGTAAACTCTCAAACGGTCTTATCAAATCAGTACAGAAAAAGATTGAAAAATATGCTGAAAAAGTTGTTGCTAACTATCAGGCACAGCTTGAAGCTTCTGCAACAACAGCTGCTGCTAAATAATTAGACGGAGAGAATTTATGGCTTATTATTTTGAAGAACCTTCAAGAACCTTTGGCGAGTACTTACTCGTACCTGGATACTCATCAGCTGAGTGTATCCCAACTTCAGTAAACCTCGCCACCCCTCTTGTTAAGTTCAAAAAAGGTGAAACTTCACCTCTTATGATGAATATTCCTATGACAAGTGCAATCATGCAGGCTGTTTCAAATGACACACTCGCTATTGCGCTTGCAAAAGAAGGCGGAGTCTCATTCATCTTCGGCTCACAGTCTATCGAGTCCGAAGCAGCAATGGTCGCTCGTGTAAAGAACTATAAGAAGGGATTTATCACTTCTACTAGTAATATCACTCCAGATGCTACACTTGCCGACATCATTGCTCTTAAAGAAAAGACTGGCCACTCAACTGTAGCCGTAACAGACGACGGCACAGCAAACGGCAAACTTCTCGGTATAATTGGTAGCCGTGACTATCGTGTTTCTCGCATGAGTCCTGATACTCCTGTTTCCGAATTCATGACTCCTCGTGAGAAACTCGTAACTGCCCCAGATGGCACTTCTCTTAAAGAAGCAAACGACATCATTTGGGATAACAAGCTAAACGCTCTCCCACTCGTCGATAAAAACGATCACTTAACATATATCGTATTTAGAAAAGACTACGAATCACATAAGGAAAACGTAAACGAACTCCTTGATGAGAACAAGTCATATATCGTAGGTGCAGGCATCAACACACGCGACTTTAAAGAGCGTGTACCTGCCCTCGTTGAGGCTGGCGCCGATGTTCTCTGCATTGACTCCTCTGAAGGATATTCAGAGTGGCAGAAGAACACTATCGCTTGGATCCGTGAGACTTACGGTGACACAGTAAAGGTCGGCGCAGGCAACGTCGTTGACGGTGAAGGCTTCCGCTTCCTTGCTGATTGCGGCGCCGACTTTATTAAGGTCGGTATTGGCGGCGGCTCTATTTGTATCACTCGTGAGACAAAGGGCATCGGCCGCGGACAAGCTACCGCCCTTATCGACGTATGCAACGAACGTGACAAGTACTTTGAAGAGACAGGCGTATATATTCCAATATGCTCCGACGGCGGTATCGTACACGATCACCACGTAACTTTAGCCCTCGCTATGGGCGCCGACTTCCTTATGCTCGGCCGTTACTTCGCACGTTTTGACGAATCTCCAACAAACAAGGTTCGTATCAACGGACGTTATGTTAAAGAATACTGGGGCGAAGGTTCAAACCGCGCACGTAACTGGCAGCGTTATGACCTTGGCGGCGCCGGTAAGTTGAGTTTTGAGGAAGGCGTTGACTCATATGTTCCATATGCCGGTTCCCTCAAAGACGGTGTCTATACCACCCTCTCTAAGGTTCGTTCCACAATGTGTAACTGTGGTGCTCTCTCCATTCCTGAACTCCGTGAGAAAGCAAAGCTCACAGTAGTATCATCAACTTCTATCGTTGAAGGTGGCTCACACGACGTAATCCTTAAAGAGCATGTTACTGACTAATTAAATACAAAACAAAAGACCGAGTGGAAATCCACTCGGTCTTTCTATTATCTCTTAATCTACATCATATCTTGCAAGTATAGCTGCAGGACGCTTACGCATCGTATTCCATACAGGAATAAGAGCTATCAGTATGTTGAAAACATAAACTGCAAGAATTGTGAGAATAAGAACTAAAATTGGCATATAGAAAAGACTGCTAATATTCGCCTTCTCAGCAAGGAATGACTCCGCATAATACATGAAAATCATAGCTGGAAGACTTGTAAGTGTTGTAATAGCAACTGCTTCACCAACGAACATCTTATAAACATCAGTCTTCTTTGCACCGATTGCACGAAGTATACCAACTTCCTTGATTCTTGAAAGGAATGAAGAACGTGAAATTAAGAACATCTCGATAGCTGAAATAGCAAGAATTACTACTGCAGCTATGTAGATAGTTCTAACCTGCTCAGCACGATCTGCCTCGTAGTCTTCATTGCTCTTTTGATATGTGCCATAGGCCACATAATTCTTTTCACTAAGCTGTGATAATACAGAATCGATATTCTTTGTGCAGACAGTGAGTAACTTTGCCTCAGTAATCTGCTTAATCTTAATAGTGTTCTCAGTTACAAGGTATCCAGAGATATTGCTGTCCTCTGTTGTCTTATAGAATCCACAGACAACAAGGGCTTTTCCGTTTACACGGAGTTTTGTCTCCTTACCAATCTTGAACGAATCAATATACTGGTCTGAGAGCAATACCTCATAGTCATTCTCCGGAAGTCTGCTCTGACCGTGCCAGTCCTTTGTGAGCACTATCTCGTCCTCAAAAAGTTTATAATCAACGAGCTGACCAGTCAAATCATCATTTGGTTCCTCTTGACGATAATATCTAAAGAAATCATCATCGTTTGTAACCTCAAATGTGTATTTGTTAATAAGAACAAACTGAGAAGGATCAACATAGATTGCCGGGCTTCCAGAATCAGATATACCGACTATAGTGTAATAATCACTGAGCAATTCATTGTTTAGAGATACCTTGCGATCAAGTACATCATTAAGTGTTAAGATACCGCTCATACAAGCGTCACAATATTCACCCATAAAGGACTTATCAACAATTCTCTTATCAAGCACTATTTCCCTCTCATTTTCAGGAAGTCTACCAGCAACGATATTCTCCTTTGATATGAGACCAACATCTGACAAAGAACCAATAATAGTAGTTTCTGCAGCATTGATAGTTTGATAATAATCCGAGTATTTTACAAGCAGCGAAACAAGTGAATCGCCCGTCAAAACATAGTCAACATCATCAAGCTTTGAAATAGTATCGTAATCATCAACCGTGATGGTACCGCGCTTTATTGCGATATAGTTTTTGTTGTACTTAACAAAATCTTTATCATCAACATTTTTTGTGGCACCAATTCTACCTATTGCAAATATTATAAACATACCCGCAAAGACAAAACCGATTAAAAGAAGTTTCTTTAAGATGGAGAAACTGAAGAGTTTCTTAAAGCCCGCAATAATTGCAGTAAAGATATTATAAATTGATGTGTATCTCTTCTTAAGGGACTGATTTCCGACATTCGACATGTCAAAATCATATTCCTTTACACTTTCAAGATCTATTTCCTTTTTAAAATCGTCTACGACCTCGATAGAGGAGTTTTCGTCTATAAGTTCGACATTCTTTGTATCTTTGCTTTGAATATAAATATTGCCGTTCTTAACGATAATGTTGATATCAAGTTTTGATTCACCATCGTCATAGACATTTACCGACTTGTCTCCCATTTCAGTCTTGAAAGAATTCTGATTTTTAAATTCTTTCAAATAAAAGACGTTGTCGATCTCGTAATTGAGAGTACGTTTTGCATCATTAGCATAATCATTCACTACAGAACCATCGACAACCTCGATTATTCTGTCAGCGTAGAACTGTGCAAGTGGGCGCTCGTGAGTTACTAAGATGACGAGCCTATCCTCAGCGATTTTCTTAATAATATTCATTATTTCAACTGAGTTCTTTGAGTCCAAGTTACCTGTAGGCTCGTCAGCTAAAATAATATCAGGATTTTTGACGAGTGCACGTGCTATGCCTACACGCTGACGCTCACCGCCGGAAAGCGTGCCAGCCGGACGCTTTCTATAACGCAGAATGCCGACCTTGTCGAGTACGTACTCGACCCTCGCCTTCTGCTCCGCCTTATCCTTAATACCCACCATCTTAAGTGCCAAAGCAACATTATCATAGACACTCATGTCGTCGATGAGTTTATAATCCTGGAAGATATATCCAACAGAGAGATTACGGATCTTATCAACACTGTGCATGTTGTTGCGAGTAATCTTTTTACCATTGATGATAATCTTACCGTTTTTTACTTTATCAAGACCGCCTATCGCATTAAGCATTGTAGTCTTACCACAACCAGACTCACCAAGTAGAGCGACGAGGCCCGAATCAGGAAGGCTAAGAGATGTATTATTTATGGCATGAATTTCATTTTTTCTGCCCTTATTAAAGTACTTATTAACATTAATAATTTCAATCATACTCTTACACCTCCTCTTTAATAGTTGTCATAGTAGATTTCTTAAAGAGTCTGTTTGCATAGCGGATACTGATTATAAGTGAAATCAAAACAACGATTAGATAAATCACGATAAACTGTGGCAATGTAACAAAACTTACAACAGTTTCAACCAAATAGAAAGATGGTATAAACTTGTTGAGTAAGTAAATTGCAAGTGTCGTGATAGCAAAAGCGAGATTTGCATCAACAAGCAAGTCAACAATTAAGAGATCACGACAAACACCTGTGTTTGCACCGAGCATACGAATTGTTGAATAATAGACGTTTCTCGACTTTAAGATAATTCTAATTACAAAGTAAGAAACAACCAAAAGAACTATTGCAAGACCTACCGTTACCATCTGACTAAAGAGTTCAAGAATTGCAAGACTATCATCCTTCTTAAGAGTGTCTTTCATCACTAAAGTATCATATCCTAAGTCCTCAAGAGCTTTTGCGGTCTCGCTAACTAAGAGTTCATCAGATACAAAAACAGATACTTGATATGAGTCATGTTCAAAGAGTGAGTTGTAATCCTTTGGATTTACGAAGATGAATCCATTACAATCCGAATAACTTTCCCATTCTTTCAAAGAATAGTAGTTGTTGAAAGTTGTCTTATTATAAGTGCCAGCGACAGTCAAGTCTATGCTATCCTCATAATAAGTGTTCTTAACACGAATGCTTAAGGTCTCACCTTTTACACGCTGTGACTTAAAGTTAGAGTTATACTCTGTAGAAACAATTGCAGTGCCAGGCTCAACTTTTTCAGAGAGCATGATTTTATACATAGGATAGTTCTCGTCTTGATCTTTAGCATTGCCGAGTGTTACAAGAGTTTTGCTATAAGCCATATTTGTGTCTAACATTATGCGCTCAAAGAACTTATCTGTACTGGAGATTAAAATCTCGCGTGGCACAAGCATTGGGTCCTCTGAAGCATCAACAATTTTCACACCAACAATTTTGAATTTTGCATCTTTTAGTTGGCTAGAATACGACATTTTATACTCATTACCCATAAGTTTTTCAATACCGTTCTTTGAAGTATCAATATAGTAACTGTTTTTGGTAGTGATAATGAGTATCTCATTTTCATTTTCTGGCATGCGGCCATAATCAAGTGTCGTGCCCTCATACTCTTTAAGTTCAACCGGATTGCCGTAGAGATAATTATCACCATTTTCTGTCTCAAAACCAACCTGTGAGTCAACAAGAAGGTCCTGTGAAACAACTCGATCTACATTTGGAACTTTTGAAATTTTATCAAAATCGTCTTGTGTAAATGGCTGAGCAATTTTATTTTCATCTATATTTTTAATAATAATTCGACTAGTAGAATTATTACTAAATACCCAGTTAAATCCCGAAGAGCTATTTTCCCACTTTTCAGACTGGAAAACGCCTGTCTCAACTATCAAAGCAAGGCTTACAAATATAAATACGAATGTTAAAAGAAGGAACTTAACTGGGATGTTGAATGCATTGCGAATACCGAGACGAAGTTTAGTAAAGAATCTAATATTCTTATAATCCTCGGCCTGCACTGTGGAATCAGCTGGTGCGTCCTCACGAACGTTAACCTTGCTGTCCTCAAGCACCTTGCCATCGTGCATCTTAATCTTTCTTGTAACATATGGCTCAACCTGATCATAGTTATGTGTTACGACGATTACGAGTTTTTCTTTGGCAATAGATGCGAGGAGTTCGATAATTCCTGCAGCAGATTCAGAATCCAAATTACCTGTTGGCTCATCAGCGATAATGATAGGTGTATCCTTTGCGAGAGCACGAGCGATAGCCACTCTCTGCTTTTGACCACCAGAGAGCTTTGATGCTTTAGTGTTCTTATACTCAGCAAGTCCAACCTTATCGATGAGTTCATTTACGCGCTTCTTAATGTCCTTGTTCTTTGAACCGTTAAGTTGCATAACAAGGGCGATATTTTGATAAACAGTATAACTATTAACGAGGTTGAAATTCTGGAAAATATTTCCGATATATTTTCTTCTATAATCTTCAAAATCCTTTTCAGTATAGTGAGATGTCTCCTCACCATTTATGTACATCTCACCCTCTTCATAAGTATCGAGGCCTGAAATAACATTCAAAAGTGTAGATTTACCACTGCCCGATTCACCTGTAATTGCTACAAACTCTCCGACGTCAAAGTTTAAATTGACTTTGGAGAAACCGACAGCAATTACGCCTTTGGTATAATAGAACTTCGAAACATTTTCAAGTCTAATCAACAGTACTACCTCCTGTAAAATTTATTACCTTTTAATTTTACCATATA
>JAGHSI010000038.1 GCA_018065925.1 Candidatus Limimonas coprohippi | reverse complement strand
TTACAATTTTTTTGTAAATTCCACTTTAATATCATTTATTTAACCTTAATATATGCAAGAAGTTCCGGCATTAATTTACCGGCGTAATCTTTGAGCGGATAGTCTCCGTTACAAATGCACCAGTCGTAAAGCAGACCGCGCTCCAAAAGAGCATAGGTCTTTACGATATCATTTGTAGAGAGATCCGCACGAATTTCGCCGCTCTTCTGACCTGCCGATACAACTTCACGAAGCAGCTTGTAATACATACGCGTATAGTCGAGAAGCATCTTCTCACCTTTTGTTACAAGCTGTGACGAGTAAAGTCGTCCGAGAAGGTCGATAGATACCGAGTCCTCTATCATTCCAAAGAGTTCACTATTCATGAAGAGAAGTCTATCAAAAGCTTTTTCAACTTTTAAAACTTCCGGACGAATCTCCTCATACTTCTCATCAAAGAGATATGAAAGAGATCCCATGAGTTCATCTTTTGATTTGAAATAATGATAAAAAGAACCTTTTGAAGTTTTGGATTCAGCAATAATCTCATCCACCGTAGTAGCCTCGTAGCCCTGCTCATAAAAGAGCTTCCAGGCTGCGGATACTATCTTACTTTTTGTCGTATTAGACTTTTTCATTACTCTACTGATTTGAGTGACTCAACCATCTTAATGTGCTTCAAATTGAAGTGCATGATGAGGTTTACAATTACCGCAAATATGATAGTAAGAGCTGCAGCAAAGATGAAACTTGTAAAGTCAAGTTGTGTGCCGAAGGTTACTGTATCAATGTCGATAACTGAAACTATGAGCCTCTGAATAGGTATGCCAAGGACAAGGCCTATAGCAGTACCAAGCAATGTGAGAATGATATTTTCACGGTAGATATACGCCGATACTTCACCGTCATAGAAGCCGAGAACCTTAAGAGTTGCAAGTTCTCTTATACGTTCGTTGACGTTGATGTTGTTAAGGTTATAAAGTACTACAAATGCAAGAGCACCAGCAGCAATAATAAGAACGATAATTACAAGGTTCAAAGCACTGATAATATTCTCGAAACTGTTTCTAACAACAGATGTGTAAACCGAACCGTTTACCTCTGTGTATGAGTTGATCTCATTTTCAAGCTGAACTCGCTCCGCCTTTGAAATGTCATCCTTAAGGCTTGTATAAATATAAGTGTAATCAGGAGCCTTGCCTGTTACCTCCTCATAATATGCAGGAGTCATATATACGTAATGGAAGGTATAGTTTTGAACTATAGCAGCAACTCTTACGTCATATGTTACCTCTCTTGAGCCCTCTGTCCATGTCAATGTTACAGTGTCACCCACACCAGCATTCATCTTGTTTGCAAATTTTTGAGTGATAATAGCACCAGAGTCATCAAGAGTCTTTGTCTTTCCACGCTTTGTTTCGAGGTTAACAAGTTTTGAAAGCATATCAGGATTTTCTGGAACAAGTACATCAACTTCAAGTTCGTTGTCAGTTCTGCTTGAAGAGCCTGTGCATACCTGAAGTTTTGCAAGCATCATATCGTCAATCTCAGTCATTCGATCGAGTTCATTAACGATGAATGAATCGCTTGTTGTTGGATCCTTAAGTACAACCTGAAGGTCATACTGAGCCACACCATCTGCACCATACTGTTTCTCAATACATGCTGATACAGAGTCTGAAAGACCAAAACCAGCGAGAAGAAGTGCTGTACAGCCACCGATACCAACAAGTGTCATAACGAAACGCTTTGGATTTCTGAAGAGGTTACGTACAGTGATCTTTGATGTGAAGTTGAGACGTGACCAAATCGAGTCGATATTCTCAAGGAGAACTCGTTTACCCTCTTTTGGTGGCTTTGGTCTCATAAGTACAGCTGGTACTGAAGCAAGTTCGCTTCGACAAGCCCAGTAAGATGCACCACAAGTAGATGCAACGGCAATAATTGTTGCAAGAAGTGCGTAACCTAAGAAGTAGTGAAGGTTAACCTTTGGAAGGTCATACATGATACCCCAAGCTGCAGTTATTGCCTTAGGGAAGACAATAAAGCCAACCGTTGTACCAATAACCGAACCGATTAAAGATGCCGCGAGAGCATACGCAATATACTTTGCAACTATGGTCTTATTATCATAACCAAGAGCCTTCAAAGTACCGAGCTGAGTTCTCTCCTCCTCTACCATTCTCGTCATAGTTACAAGACAGATAAGAGTTGAAACTATAAAGAAGAATGTTGGGAACACTTTAGCGAGAGCCTTCATGTTAAATGCTGCCGAACCATATCCTGAGTATCCAGGTGAATCAGTTCTGTCATATACAGTGAGAGCAGCATCGCCAGTTGTAATAAGTTCAAAAGTATTCTTCGCTTTATCAAGCTGTGATCTTGCAGCAAGAAGCTGGTCGTTTACAGCCTTTTCTGTAGCGTTATACTTTGCTTCATATTCCGCAAGATTTCCTGCGGCAGCTTCCGCTTGAGCCTTCTTAATATCAAGCTGTGACTGTGCAGACTGGCGCTTTGAATCAGATTCAAGTTCACCCATCTTAAGCTTGATATTAGCATCATCAAGCTGACGCTTGTATGAATCGAGCTGTTGCTTTGATGATGTGAGTTTTGAATTTGCATTATTGAGTTCTGCTTTTGCCTGCTTAAGTTCAGCATCAGCAGCAGTAAGTTTTGCCTTACCTGCAGAGTACTGATTCTTAGCATTTTCAAGATCTCTCTTATTCTGATTAAGCTCAGCATTATATGTGTTGAGTGTCTCTTTAAGAAGTCCAGAAACATCTGCAGTCATACCCTGAGCGGTAAGTCCTGCTGCTGTACGGAGTTTATTAGCAAGTTCTGGATTATAATCCTCAACTGACTTCGCCATTCCTTCAAGGTCCAAATCCTCTACTTTGGCATCATAATTATTTGCAAACTGTGTTGAAACAGTATTAGTTGAAGAAATAAGTTTCTCCATTGACTGGATCTGACCCTCAGCAACGAGAATCTTTGTATTTGCCTCATTGAGCTGGTCCTTAGCTGAGAGATACTCAGAATACTTGTTATCATATTCTGCTTCCTTCTGGCGAAGAAGTGTCTCAGATGAGTTAACTTTGTTTAAATATGAGTTGTATGTCTTAAGCTTTGATGCATACTGTGAGTTACCAGAGGCAAGTTGTGATAAAGCTGCAGCATACTGTGAATCAATCTCGTTTTGATATTCAGAGAGAGTAGATTCGCCATTTTCAGAGAATGAGCGAAGTGTCTCAAGCTCTTCGTATGCCTCAGCAAGTTTTTGTGATGCATACGCCTCTGCCTTTGAATATGTCGCCTCACCATCAGCAATCTTCTGCGGAAGAGTTGTGAGAAGTTCACTTGAAGCGAGTGCCAAAATGCTATCAGATTCTTCGCGAATTGATGCAATTACCGGATCAACACATCTGTCATATTTCTTTGAATATGGCTCATATTTATCTGCGCCTTCTACAGTGATATAGGCCTCACTGTAGTAATTCATCTGATCAGTAAATGTTTCCTGTGGAATATAGATGTAGTCACCGAGTTTGCCTGAGCCGGCCATTGTAGCACCACGCTCAAATGAAATCCAATAAGGCGATTCCACTATACCAACAACTGTAAATTCTGTTGTTGTGAGGTAAGTATCAAGTCCTTCACCGTCACCAACAATCTTGATAATCTCACCAATTTTGAACTCATCAGGTGTTGTAAGACCGGAGTCAGTGATTACGCATTCGCCAGGTTCATCAGGCCATTCACCTTTTATTAATCGAAGACGGTTAATGTAATCGTCATTATCCTCATCCTCAGCTGAAAAAGCTACTGCCTTATCAACATCAAGTGCGAATGCACGAATTGTGAGCTGCGAACCGTCGATATCTACGAGACCTTCAAACTGTGGATCATCGTCGTCGTTGAGCATCTCAACAAGACCATCGACAAATTTTTGTCCCATGACGGACTTAACACCGTCAATTTCAGCGAGAGCATTAAGCTCACTCTCGTAAATACCTATATTAGACTGAACTCTTATATCCATAAGGTTGTAGTCTTCAAAATATTCATCCGCTGTGTCTATCATATCTGGGTAGACCGCATTAAAGCCTACGAAGAAAGAAGTACCAAGAGCAACAATAGCAATGATTGAAATAAATCGGCTCAGAGTATTCTTGACAGAACGCAGCGTATCAGTTTTGTACGCTTTTGTTAAATTCATACTCTTACCATTCAATCCTTTCAATTGGTACTGGATTCTCATTTACTGTCATTGAAACAACACGGCCCGAACGCATTTGAATTACACGGTCAGCCATTGGAGTGATTGCAGAGTTATGTGTAATAACGATAACTGTCATACCAGTCTCACGACAAGTGTCCTGAAGAAGTTTCAAAATCTGCTTACCTGTGTTGTAGTCAAGAGCTCCAGTAGGTTCATCGCAGAGAAGAAGCTTTGGGTTCTTAGCAAGAGCACGAGCAATAGATACACGCTGCTGCTCACCACCGGAAAGCTGTGCTGGGAAGTTGCCCATACGCTCCTGAAGTCCTACACGCTCAAGTACCTTTTCAGGGCTCAAACTTGCCTTACCAATCTGTGTTGCAAGTTCAACATTCTCAAGTGCAGTGAGGTTTGGAACGAGGTTGTAGAACTGGAAGACAAAACCTACGTCATATCTGCGATATTCAATAAGACGCTTATTGTTGTACTCATTTACGAGGTCACCAGCAACACGAACCTTACCATCATCACAGGAATCCATGCCACCAAGAATGTTAAGAACTGTTGTCTTACCGGCACCAGATGCACCAACGATTACTGCAAATTCGCCCTGCTCTACGTTAAAAGTTACGCCGTCAGCAGCATTGATTACGATTTCGCCCATCTTATAGCGCTTGTAAACGGAATCAAATTCAATAAAACTCATTTATTTGTCCTCCTAATTAATCATGAGGCTCGCAAGAATACTTGAATAAACTCTTGCTGGGTCCTCGATAAAATTACTTTTTAATTTTTCAGCCTGATCCTTGTCACCAACGAACATTGAAAGTTCCATCAATGTTGTGTCTCTATCCTTCATAGTGAAAGAGATAGTGTAACCACCGTCTACAGGAACAATTTTGACATCGTTTTCACGTTCATTGCGTTCTAAAGTTAGAAACTTGATTGCCGATTTAACAGCTTTCTCGCGTACAGTTCTTGGAAGATCTTTTTCAAGACTTATCACTGCACTTCTACCGATATCGGTAACTGAAAGAAGTTCCTTCTCATCGACATAATTTGAAGTGATACTTCCATTTGAAAGAAGATCCGAAATTGCATCCATGGCCTCAAAATAATTTGCAATACCCTGGTCCTGCATGATATCACCAATTTGTTCACGGGTGACACTCGTTTCAATCGTCTTGAGAAGATAGCAGATAAGAACTTTAATGTCGTCCTTATTTCTAAGGCCACCTGGCTCAATACCCTCATCAAGTGCATTGAATTCATCATAGTTATCCAAATCAAAAGACCTCCTTTTCCTCTTCAAGAGAACCTGTGATATCCTGGCGTGTCTTAAACAGATAACCGTTCTCCTCAAGGAAGAAGGTATCTCCAAGCACCTTGCCGATACCGTTTATGACACAATTTTCTGGGTCATCAGCAACTCTTGTATTTATTTTAGTCATTTTTGAAATTGCTTTATCAAGCCCAAAGAGTTGAGCTGTACCACCTGTTAAAACTATTCCCTCTTCAATAATGTCGGAAACAAGTTCTGGAGGAGTACGTTCAAAAACATCTCTTATAGCTTCAAGGATAAGCTTTATATGCTCACGCATAGCGAGATATGCCTCATTTGAAGTGATTTCAAAATCAACCGGCATTCCAGTGAAGTAATCTTTACCTTTAGCAAATGTTGCGGTCTCCTCGCGACGGAGAAAGGCGCAACCAACGCTCTTTTTTATCTCTTCCGCAGTCTGTTCGCCGATAATGATGTCACGTTCACGGCGACAGTAGCGGATGATATCATCGTTGAGCGTGTTGCCAGCAATTTTAACACTTGAGGCGACCGCCATATTTCCCATGGTTATAACAGCGATATCCGTTGTGCCACCACCAAGATCAACAATCATCACACCACCCGGGTGGTTGATTTCAATTCCGGCGCCGATAGCAGCAGCAAGTGGTTCCTCCATAAGGCAGGCACGACCAGCACCGCTGGCTGTTATAACGTCAAGTATGGTTCGCTTCTCTAAGTTGGTCACTGTACCCGGCATACTGACAATAATATTCGGTTTGAAGATTTTGTTACCGCAAATCTGCTTGATAAAGTATCGGAGCATGTGTTCAGTTACGGTAAAATCAGATACTACACCGTCCTTCATAGGGCGAACAACAAGTACAGAATCCGGTTCTCTTCCGACCATCCTAAGCGCCGGTTTGCCGAGAGCCATAATCTTTCCTGTTTTCTTACGGTAGGATACAACCGAAGGTTCTGAGAGTACAATTCCCTTACCTTCGACACATGCAACCACCTGTGTAGTACCTAGGTCAATTCCAATATTGATTCCTAGCATCAAACACCTCAAAAAAGTAGACTATAGTCTATACTCTAATTTACGTAAAAGATATTATACTCTCTTTTAACGATTAATAAAATACCTAATTTTAGAAACTTTCTAGTCAATTTCTTTCCAACGTCTTTTAGCGACACAGACAACATATACGGCTGAAGCGCCGGCAAACTTCAGCTCTCGAGCACATGCATTACAGGTGGCTCCCGTTGTAAAAATGTCGTCGATTAAAAGAATAGTTTTATCAACGACATTTCTGCCGGGAGACATGGAATATGCGCTCTCAATATTCTTTTTTCTCTCTTCAGCCGACAGTAGATGCTGAATCTCCGTCGTCTTCTTTTTGCGCAGCAAAGAGAAATCATACTCCGCATCGATACGTACTTTTTCAGCAATAAGTTGACTCTGATTATAGCCTCTAGTTGCAACACTTTTCTTAGTCGACGGAACGCATGTAAAGATATCGAACTTTACACCATAAAAATTGGTGCGAATTGCCCTCTCAACCTCTCTTGAAAAGAACTGAGAAGATGATAAATCAGAGTTAAATTTCAGTCGTAAAATTGCTTCACGAACCGCTCCAGAATACTCGAGCGGAATAGCAATTTTATCAAATGCATACCTGTCCTCTATCCTCTCCTCCAGCCAACTCACTTCTTTAGAACATGAATTACAAAAATAATGAGCGAGCAGAACTTTGTCAGTCTCATTACTATCCGTGAGATAACAGCCACAGGCAATACACCTCTCTGGATAGATGACTGACAAAAATCTTTCTGTCTCGCTCTTAAAATTCAACATATTATTCCACCTTTAACAAATATTTCAGGGCGGAATATCTTTTAATTTTTCTATCATTTTCCACCATAGCAAGTATGGTGTTTTTCGTACCAATTGTAATCATTTTCTTGCGTGCTCGAGTTACCGCTGTATAAAAAAGATTTCTATAGCAGAGGTTTGGAGGAACATCTACAACCGGCATAATTACGGCCTCAAACTCACTGCCTTGACTCTTATGAACAGTCATCGCATATGCGAGTTCAAGTTCTTTAACAGTCTCAGCAGGATAAAGTGCCTCTCTGCCGTCAAAGTTAATTTTCATAGTTCCGGCGCGCCTATCAATCTCAAGGATTATTCCGGTATCACCATTAAAGATACCTTCTCCTTTTATAGCTTTGCCCTTACCATTTTTCTTAATCCACTGAATGTTATAGTTGTTCTTAACCTGCATAACCTTGTCGCCTTCGCGGAAGATTCGCACCATATTCTTATACTCATTTTTACCCTTTGCAGGTGGGTTTATAGCCTCTTGAAGAAGACGATTTAAGTTGGCAGTTCCACAATCTCCCTTCTTTGTTGGGCAGAGTACTTGAATATCCTTTACAGAGTCATATCCATAAGCTTTTGGAAGCCTATCTTTATAAAGATCTATTATCGTTCCCGCAACGATACTACCGGACTGTCGTTCCATATGGAAGAAGTCATTATCCACTCTACTGAGTTCCGGTTCCTCACCATGGACTATCCTATGCGCATTTGAAACAATGAGGCTCTGCATTGCTTGTCGGAACACCTCAGAAAGTTCAACTACAGGCAAAAGGCCAGACTCAAGCAAGTCGTGAAGCACGCTACCCGCTCCAACAGGTGGCAACTGATCAGTATCTCCCACCATGATGAGTCTGCAACCAAGTGGCAATGCAGAAAGCAACGCAGAGAAGAGAACTACATCAACCATAGAGAGTTCATCTACGATAACCACATCAGCATCTATCGGATCATTCTCATTCTTACAGAAACTCATCCTATCGTCACCCGTGCGCTCAGCCTCAAGCAATCTATGAATTGTTGACGCCTCTTTACCAGTAATCTCAGACATACGCTGTGCCGCACGTCCAGTAGGAGCACATAGAACAACATTAAGGCCATCATGTTCAAAGAGTTCCAATATGCCATTTACTGTTGTAGTTTTACCAGTACCAGGACCACCGGTCAATATGAGCACACCTTTTGAAGCAGCTGTTATAATTGCCTCTCTTTGAAGTTTCTCATATTCTATGCCATTCTTCTTTTCAAGTTTCTCTATCTCTTTATCTAAAGTTTCTCTACCAGCCGGCGGAAACTTAACCATCATTTTAATTCTCTGAGCAGCTTTGTACTCCGCCTCATAGATATAAGGAAGAGATACAAACTCCACGTCATCAATTGTGAGGGATGTGAGTTGTCTCTCTGAGACTAAGGTATCCATTGTAATATCAACAGTGTCTTTATCAATATCTAAAAGGTCTGCACAAGGAGTCAAAAGTTTTTCTCTAGGAAGACAGGTATGGCCATTACTGAATAAGTTGTATTTTACAACATGTAAGATACCTGCTTTTACTCTATAGGCAGGATTGATAGTATCAGCCAGGCCTCTTGCTAAAGCATCTGCCCTCTCAAAGCCTATACCGATATCTGCCGCACAGAGAACATAAGGATTTTCTGTGACTCTCGACACAGCATTATTTCCAAACACCTTGAAAACATTGATACTCTCGTTGGCAGTAAGACCGAGCGACTCGAGTCTTATCATCATCTCTCTTGTGGAGTTTGTCTTTCTAAATTCCTCACTTATTGCCTTCGCCTTTTCCCTTGTTATGCCTTTGATCTTCGAAAGTTCCTCCGGCTTGTTTTCAATTACATCAAAGGTATCTTCGCCAAAGGCCTCAATAATTTTGGCGGCAGTCGACGGGCCTACGCCCTTCACCGTTCCGGATGCCAAATACTTAAGCATCGATGCTGCAGTTTGAGGCATGGTACGTTCCACTACCTCCGCCTTAAACTGTCGGCCAAAGGTCGGATGCTGTTCATAGTTACCAACGAAGTGAACCTCCTCGCCTGCCGCGATATCAGGCAACATACCAACTACAGTTATGAGTTCGCCGTCTTCTGATGCAACATCGATAATTGTATATCCTGTATCCTCTTTACGAAAGATTATCTCTTCAACCATGCCATATACATGATCCATATCCTCAGTAAGCAAAAAAGTTCACCTCCCCTTGTAATTTTAATAACTAAGCCAAAGGAGAGACTAAAAATAGCCTCTCCCTTGCTACTTACAATATATGTGATAGGACCTGTAAGCCGAGTTCTGTCATTTAAGGCAATCATCTATCTAGACTGTGTATTGCTACACAGTTCAAGCCGCCCTTCTGCTTTAACGGTCGAGCAAACCTATGCAAGCCGGCGTTGCTCCAGATGGGGTTTACATAGCCGTGATGTCTCCACCACGCTGGTGAGCTCTTACCTCGCCTTTCCACCCTTACTCGTCAAAATTCATTTCATTCGTCTTGAGGACTACAAAAAATGTGACAAGCGGTATATCTCTGTTGCACTTTCCCTAAGGTTACCCTCGGCGGCCGTTAGCCGTCATCCTGCTCTGTGGGGCTCGGACTTTCCTCTCGTGCTAAAAGCACCAGCGACTGCCCAGTCCAATCACAAGAGACATTTTAACAAAAAATAACATAAAGTCAACAATTCTTACGAGTATCTTACATCTTGCTCTAAAACTTGCTAAATAATATGG
>JAGHSI010000077.1 GCA_018065925.1 Candidatus Limimonas coprohippi | reverse complement strand
CCGGTTTATTCTCTGCCTGCTTCTTATCTGCAGGCTGATTCCCTGCCGGCTTCTTTTGTGCCGGCTTCTTGTGTGCTGGCTTCTTCTCTGCCGGTTTATTCTCTGCCGACTTCTTCTCTGCTGGCTTCTTCTCTGCCGGCTTCTTTTCTGCAGGCTTCTTTTCTGCCGGTTTCTTCTCTGCCGGCTTCTTTTCTGCTGGCTTCTTTTCTGCCGGAGCTTTCTTTGCCTTCCCCTTTGAGTCCTTAGGCGCCTTATCTACGTTGTTTTTGCCACCATCGTCGTTGACTGTTAAGTCTTTTTCCTTTACAGTCTTCTTGGTTTCGGCCTTTTTCGTCTCCGAAGCCTTATTCTGCGTTGTTTTCTTCTTATTTTTATCTGTGGTTTTAGGGGTCTTTGAAACTTTTTCTTCTTTTACAGGATTTTCTTTTTTCTCTGTAGTTTTCTTAGCCTGTTTGCTTTTTTCAGTACTTTTTGAAGCCATTTCATTTCCCCCTTTCTTCTTTCTTAAATATCAGTTATATCACTTATGATATTTTCCACCACTACTAATTTGAAAAGCACGATAAATTTGTTCTTGAAGCATTATTCTTGCAAGCTGATGCGGAAAAGTCATTTCCGACATAGAGAGCTTCATATTAGCTCTTTGTTTAACCTCATCAGAGAGACCAAATGAACCTCCAATTATAAAGGTTAAGTTGCTCTTCCCTGATACAGCAATATTTTGAAATTCCTCAGAAAGTTTTACCGAAGATCTCTGTTTCCCTTCGATACACATTGCATACACATATGCATCTTTTGATATCTTATCAAGAATTGCTTTGCCCTCTTTTTCGAGACCTTTATTAATCTCCGCCTCGGACGGATTATCTGGCAAAGCATATTCGTCGAGTTCAATTATATTTAGTTTGCAAAAAGCAGTCAACCTTTTTGCATATTCTGCGCTAGCATCTTTTAAGTATTTTTCTTTTAATTTTCCGATACATATTATATTTACACTGAGCATATTATTACACCTCAAAGACTGTTGGGTCATTCTTTTTTGCTACTTCAAGAGTATAATCTTGTCCAAGAATTGCGCCTTCCATAAATAGCCTTGAAACTGTAGTTTGATATGCAAGTTCTGGAACATTGTTGTGGTCGCTTAAATGCCCAAGAAGAATATGTTCAGTACCAGAGTTTAAAAGTTTTACAGTGGTTTCTGCTGCAGTATCGTTAGAGAGATGTCCATATGGTCCCAAGATTCTGCGCTTTAGCGTGTACGGATACGGTCCATTATTTAACATATTTATATCATGATTTGATTCAAGAAGAATTGCTTTTGATCCCAAAATACCATCAAGGGTTTCATCTGTTATAACGCCCGTATCTGTAACGACAGAAAACTTATCCAAATTTGGAAGTATCACACTATAGCAATGCGAATCAACTACATCGTGAGATGTTTTAAAAGTCTCAATATGGAAATCTCCAACATCTGCATAATCACTGATTGAGTATACAGGAAAATCCCCGTTTAAATGACCCGCAACATCAAGGTACTCAAGTGTACGTTCACTTGCATAAACTGGAATATTGTATCTATTTGCGAAAACACGAAGTCCACATATATGATCACTATGCTCATGTGTGACAAAAATAGCTTTAACCGCTGAGGCTTCAAGCCCAGCAGTTTTAAGCGAGATTTCTAAGTTTTTACAATTTTTTCCAACATCAACAAGAACACCTTCATGCTCATTTCCGATGAAAGTGGAGTTTCCGGAACTGCTGGAAAAAAGTGAACATAATTTATACATGTTTTCTCCTAAAAATAAAAGGGTGCATTATGCACCCTGTTTATTATTTAATTAGCCTGCGTTGCGCACTTCATGTGAAGGCTCATCTTCAAAAGTTACACGTTCAATATCTGCACCGACTGCTTTGAGTTTTTCAACAACATTCTCATAACCACGGTCGATATAAACGATGCTTTCAATCTCCGTTCTACCACGTGCGATAAGTCCCGCAATAATCATCGCAGCGCCCGCACGAAGGTCATCCGCCTTAACTGGTGAACCATTGATATGATCAACGCCTGTGATAACTGCAACTTTACCGTTTACCTCAATCTCGGCGCCCATACGAACAAGCTGATCAACATACTTGAAACGGTTATCCCAAACGCCTTCAGAAATAATGCTTGTGCCTGATGCACAGCAAAGAGCTACAGCAAGCTGAGGCTGCATATCTGTTGGGAAGCCCGGATGTGGCATAGTCTTAATATTGCACTTTGAAAGTTTACCAGTTGATACAACTCGAATTGAATCATCATATTCAATAACATCTGCACCAGCCTCGATAAGCTTTGCAGAGATTGATTCCAAGTGCTTTGGTACAACGTTTTTGATGAGTACGTCGCCACCAGTAGCTGCAACAGCAGCCATATATGTACCCGCCTCAATCTGGTCAGGAATAATTGAATAGTCACAACCGTGGAGATATGTTACACCACGGATTTTAATAACGTCAGTACCTGCACCACGAACGTCAGCGCCCATAGAGTTGAGGAAGTTTGCAAGGTCAACGATATGTGGTTCCTTAGCAGCATTTTCAATAACTGTGAGACCGCGTGCTTTGACTGCAGCAAGCATAACATTTACTGTGGCACCAACAGATACAACGTCCATATAAATGGAATTACCTGTGAGCTGATCAGCAGATGTATTTACTATGGCATTTTCTTCCATAGTAACAGTAGCGCCGAGAGCTTCAAATCCCTTAAGATGTTGGTCGATAGGACGAACACCACCAAAGTTACATCCACCTGGCATAGCAACTCTTGCAGAGTTACAACGACCAAGGAGTGCACCGATAAGATAATATGATGCACGAAGATGACGTGTGAGTTCATAAGGTACAGTAAATGATGTCACTGTGCGAGTATCTATTTCATAAGTGCTCTCATTAATATTCTTAATTTTGGCACCCATATTTTTAAGTATCTTGAGCATGACGGTGACGTCGCTGATGTTAGGAATATTTTCAAGTCTACAAATTCCCTGTGCGAGCAATGTAGCTGGAAGAATTGCAACAGCAGAGTTCTTCGCGCCACTTATATTAATTTCACCGTTAAGCTTGTTTCCCCCATTAATAACAAACTTTTCCAAGTGTTTAACACCCCAAATAGAATTTATTACAAATCAGTTACAAACATCTTA
>JAGHSI010000035.1 GCA_018065925.1 Candidatus Limimonas coprohippi | reverse complement strand
AAAGTAGACACTTTTAAGTGTCTACTTTCATCTTACACCTTCACGAATGAGCGGGTCTTTTATTATACTTATTTAAGTTTCTTAAAGCCGTCAACCATTTCATCAAAATAATTGAAGAATACTTTGCGCTTCTCGCCCATACCGGCCCAAGAGATGTGATCCTTGTGATGCTCAACTGGGAGGTTGTTCCAGATGCCTGGCTTAGCCTTGAGTGGATCATCAAGATCACAGTGAGGAGCATCAAATGGTGCTGACTGACCGATTACGTTAACGAAACCATCGTTCGGGAACCAAGTCTCATCTACACCATAAGGGTCAAGTTTTGGAGCGGTGTATCTGCCGATAAACCAACCAGCCAAATTGCAAATAAAGAAGGATGAATCCTTATCGATTACATAGTAGCCCTTCTCGGTCTTGTGTGAACGGTCTGATCTGCGGCAGAAGTAATATGTGTCCGGATCAAGTTTAGTTTGGAACTTGTTGATAGCCTGAGCTGTTTCAACCTGCATCTCCATAGCGACTGAATCCATATGGTTTGCAGCGTATGCCTTGATACCGTCCTTATATGCAAGTGGTGAGTGATACTTGTATGTTCTGTCCTTAGGATCTGGCATTACGCCCCAGTGATCAAGGTACATATCATAGTGATCCATTGCCTTGGTATCACCAATCATTGATGCGATCATCATTGCTGCCCAAGTAGCAGCTTTCATGCCCTTTTCGCCCCAAAGAGAAGCGAAAGTTGTACCGTTCATAACGCCAGAAAGAGTTGTAACGGTATGAATCTTCTGTGGCTTATGCTCGGCGAAAAGTGGTGAAAGCTCGTCTGCCGGTGTGCCCTCACGTTCTTCTTTGTTGCCGTTTGTGATAAGGTCAGCAAAGGCCTTAACTGTAGGGCCACCAAAACTATGACCGATAATTTCAATCTTTTCATGGGCGCCCTTTTCGCCCCAGTCTTTTAATACACCAGGATATGTACGTCCATATCTTGCATGACCATACTTTTCTGAGTGAACCTTACCAAAGTCAACTGTACCACCCATGAGGTAAGCCCAAAGGATACAGCTTCTGTCCCAAGCACTGTTGAAAGGACCAACCGATGGAGCAAATACTTCATAGCCTCTCTTATTCAAGTGCTTCTTTAAATCTCTGTGTGGACCAAAGCCCCAGTATGGATAATAGTTATAGAAATCTGCTGCCTCGCCAAAGCCCATAAAGCCATGGACAAGTACTATTGGATATGATTTGTTTCCAAATTTCAAATCAAAGACCTCTTTTCTATCTTTTAATAAGATAACTTTATTTTACACCTTTGTTTTAAAAAATCAAACAAAAAGGGAGACAGCCGGGTGGCTGTCTCCCTTTTTATCATTACTGCTTTATCAGTAATTCTGCACGTTAATTTCGAAATACGACTGTGGGTGAAGGCATGTTGGGCAAACATCTGGAGCCTTTGTTCCAACAATGATATGTCCGCAGTTGCGGCATTCCCAAATTTTAACCTCACTCTTTTCAAATACTTCCTGTGTCTCAACATTGTGAAGAAGAGCACGATATCTCTCTTCATGATGTTTTTCGATAGCTGCTACTAAACGGAATTTTGCTGCAAGCTCAGGGAAGCCTTCCTCATCAGCTGTCTTTGCAAAACCCTCATACATATCTGTCCACTCATAGTTTTCGCCTTCTGCTGCGTGAAGAAGATTGTCAGCAGTGTCACCGATACCTTCAAGTTCTTTAAACCAAAGTTTTGCATGTTCTTTTTCATTATTAGCCGTCTTTTCAAAGAGAGCAGCAATTTGTTCAAATCCTTCTTTCTTTGCTTTAGATGCAAAATATGAATACTTATTACGAGCCATAGACTCCCCAGCAAAAGCCGCCTCGAGATTCTTTTCTGTCTGTGTGCCTGAATACTTGTTTGCCATGTTAATTCCTCCTTATACTATTGGCAATTAGGGCAAATACCTTTAAAAACTATTTGATAACTATTAAAAGTAAATCCATGTTTGTCTTTTATCTTATCAGTTAGACCTGAAACCAAGTCCATATCCACATCAAATATTTTTCCGCATTTTTCGCATTTGATGTGATAATGATCAGAACAGGTATCATCAAACCGTTCTGATTCACACGGAAATTCTATACGTTTAATCTGTCCATCTTCAGAAAGAAGTTTAAGGTTCCTATAAACTGTTGCTTTACCTATCGAAGGATATTCTTTTTGTATTTCAGCATATACTTCTTCGGCAGTCGCATGAGAATGCAATCGTTTCACTGCATTTAAAATAAGTTCTTTTTGAATGGTATTTCTTCTTTTCATATTGGACCTCTTATTGATAATATTTCCTTATTGATATTCTATATCAATAAGAGTATAATTTCAATAGGAAATTGACCGCACACGAAAGGAGATTTCTTCATGTCAAAAAGGAATAACATGAAGGCTCTCTTCAAACTCGGATACGGTCTTTATGTCGTGACTTCGAACGACGGTAGTCACGACAATGCTATGATAAGCAACACCGTTTTCCAAGTTGCAGAGAGCCCAAACAGAATTGTAGTTACCATAAACAAAAACTCTTACTCACATTATGTGATTTCAGGGACAGAAAAACTAAATGTTAATGTCCTTACTGAAAACACCCCATTTGATATTTTTAAGAGTTTCGGATTTAAAAGTGGGCGCGACACCGATAAATTTGCCGGGGTAACTCCAAAGCGTTCAAAAAATGGCTTAGTTGTAATTGATGAATATATCAATTCATATATGTCACTAAGCGTTGAAAACTATCTTGATCTTGGCACACACGGTATGTTCATATGCACGATTGATGAGGCAGCAGTTATAAATGATGAGCCAACTATGACATATGCATATTATCAAGAACATGTAAAGCCAAAGTCTAATGCTTCTAAAGGATGGGCATGCTCAGTATGCGGCTATATTTTTGAGGGAGAAAATATACCTGACGACTTTATCTGTCCCACATGCGGACACGATGCCACCAGTTTTGAACTCATAGAATAAAACAAATCATCAAGATTTTTATCTGGTGTATTTT
>JAGHSI010000069.1 GCA_018065925.1 Candidatus Limimonas coprohippi | reverse complement strand
TATAAAAAGTGCTATATTTTAAAGCAATTCTTTTAGGAGGTAATGTTATGAAAAGGAATTATGGATTGTTTACAGCAATCACCATGATTACTGGTATCGTAATCGGTTCCGGTATCTTTTTCAAAGCAGACGACGTACTTGCTTATGCCAACTATAATGTCTTGCTTGGCGTACTTGTATTCGTTATTGCTGCTATCGCTGTTGTATTTGGCGCTTTGACCATTTCACAGCTCGCTATTCGCACTGATAAACCAGGTGGACTCGTTTCATATGCAGAAGACTTTGTAGGTACAGGTACCGCCACAGCTTTTGGATGGTTTGAGTCTTTCCTCTACCTCCCAACTCTTGGCGCTGTTGTTGCTTGGGCATCTGGTATTTATGTTTCCAACTTGCTTGGTTTTGAGGATTTTTCAATTTGGAGAAATACAGTAATCGGCCTTATTGCCCTTACATTCTTCTATGCGGTTAATATTCTTTCAGCTAAACTTGGTGGTTGGTTCCAGAATGCATCAATGATCATCAAGCTCATCCCACTTATAGTACTTGCTGTTGTAGGTCTTGCAAAGGGTGGAACAGGTGCTGTTGTTGGTGCAGCTGCTACAACATTTGGTATGGATGCAAAATCAAGCCTTGCATGGCTTGGAGCTTTCGGTCCTCTTGCTTTCTCATTTGATGGTTGGATTGTTTCTACATCTATCTGCCATGAGATTAAGAACTCAAAGAAGAACCTTCCACTTGCTCTTTCAGTAGCTCCTATTTTCGTACTTGCTGTTTATCTCGCATATTTCCTTGGAATCGTTTCATTCCTCGGTGTAGATACAGTTAAGGAAGTTGGCGACAATGCAGTTTATCTTGCATCTTCAACTCTCTTCGGTGATACAGTTTCTAAACTTGTTCTTGTTGCCGTAGTAATCTCAATTCTCGGTACAGTAAACGGTGTATCACTTGGTCTTATCCGTCTTCCATATTCTCTCGCTATCCGTAACATGATGCCTGCATCAAATGTATTTAAGAAAGAGAATAAGAAACTTGGCGGTATGCCTGTAAATTCAGGTGTTTTAGTTTATGTTCTTTCATTAGTTTATCTCTTCATCAACTACTTTGTTATGACAAGTGAGGCAAAACTTCACTTCTTCGGTAAGGAAGTAGCAGTTTGCAACCTTGATATCTCTTCAATTGCTATCTGCGTTCTTTATCTCACATATATCATTCTTTATGTTGCGGTTATTAAACTTTGGAAGAAGGGCGAAATTAAGAATACATTCCTTGGTCTCATCTGCCCAATTCTCGGTACTATCGGTTCACTCATTATCTTCTCAGGTTCTGTAGTTGACCCAGTATTCTTCATCTATGCACTTATCTGCATTATCTTCATCGGTATTGCTTATCTTTACTACAATAAGAATAAAGCAAAAATCGTTGTTGAATCAGACCAGGCATATCATACAAGAACAGATACAGTAGAATAAATTAGATTTGTTATTTTGCTTTAATAACACCACAACTTTGTAGTATAATTTACTTGAAACTTGTGCTACAGGTGGTGTTGACGTGAAACTAACATTTTGCGGCGCTGCCCATGAAGTAACGGGCAGCGCTTATTTTTTAGAAGCTTGTGGAAAAAAGATGCTCATAGACTACGGCCTTGAACAGGGCGCAGACATCTATGAGTCTGGCGAGTTGCCGGTGGGCGCGTCTGAGATAGACTACGTCTTTTTGACACACGCGCATATCGACCATTCTGGCAAACTACCGCTTCTCTGCGCCCAGGGATTTTCCGGTACTATTTTTGCCACAAAGGCGACTCAAAATCTCTGTAATATCATGCTCCGTGATAGTGCACACATTCAGGAGTTTGAGGCAAACTGGAAAAATATAAAAGCAAAGCGTGCGGGTAAAGAAGAGGTCCTTCCTCTTTATACAATTGATGATGCTGTTGCGGCTCTCGCCTGTTTTGAAGGACATCCTTATAACTCTATGATTGATGTCGCTGATGGTATTCAAATTCGTTTTGTAGATGCGGGTCACTTGCTTGGCTCATCTTCCATCGAAGTTTTCTTAACTGAGAATGGCATCTCAAAGAAACTTGTTTTCTCGGGAGATATCGGTAATACTGAACAGCCACTCATTAACGATCCAAGTTATATAACATCAGCAGATTATGTTATAACTGAATCAACTTATGGCGATAGAGCACATGGCGCGAGGCCAGAATATGTTAAGAGCCTTGCTTCAATTATTCAAAAGACTTTTGATAGAGGAGGAAATGTTGTAATTCCTTCATTCGCTGTAGGTCGTACGCAGGAGATGCTTTACTTCCTTCGACAAATAAAGGAGGAGGGACTTGTTACAGGCCGGTGATTTTAAAATTTATGTTGATAGTCCTCTTGCAATAGAAGCAACAAATATCTATAGCAATTGTGATAGAGAATATTTGGATGAGGAAGCGCTTGAACTTGTAACTGCTGGAAAGAATCCTATTGAGGTTTCAAATCTTAAATTGGCAATCTCATCCGAGGAATCAAAGGCTATCAACTATGATCTTGAGCCAAAAGTTGTTATCTCAGCATCGGGAATGTGTGAGGCAGGTAGAATTAAGCATCACTTAAAGCATAATCTCTGGAGATCAGAGTGTACTATTCTCTTTGTTGGATACCAGGCTGTTGGTACACTTGGTAGAGCACTCGTAGATGGTTCGAAATCAGTTAAAATCTTCGGCGAAGAGATTGAGGTTTTGGCTGAAATTTGTACACTTCCAGGTATCTCTGGTCATGCCGATATTAATGGCCTCATCAAGTGGATATCTGCATTTGAATTTTCACCTCAACAGGTATTCGTATGTCATGGTGAGGATGAGGTGTGTGAGGCTTATACAGCAAAACTTAGAAACGAGCTTGGACTCAATGCTTTTGCTCCTTATCCATATGCAGTTGTTGATCTTGTGACAAATAAGATGCTTTCAGAGGGTAATAAGACAAAGATTGAAAAGAAACCTTCACAGCAGACAAATCTTATTAAAGCAAACAGCCCATACGGAAGGCTTTATCTTGCAGGTCAAAGACTTATTCAGACCATCGCTCATAATGAAGGCGGAGCAAATAAGGACCTTGCAAAATTTGCAGATCAAATTATTGCTCTCTGTGAAAAATGGGACAGATGATTTAACCATTCGTCATAGAGTTTTGGCAATTCGTAGCCAACGCGTCCGTTTTAGACTAAAATTTGGAATATATATTTAGAGGCGGTTTTCACCGCCTCTTATTTTTTTGTCTAAGGAGGACTTATATGAAAGCGATATTTTTGAGCGGACGACTTACGAGAGATCCGGAAATCAAAGAAATCAACGACAAGAAAACAAAGGTTGCCAACTTCACAGTTGCGAATAATCAGAGCGATGGCGAAAATGGTGAATTCTTTGATGTTGTCTGTTGGGACAAAACTGCAGAATATGCAGAAAAGTATTTAAAAAAAGGTCAAAAGGTTGTTGTCCAGGGTACGTTTCAAAACGAGAGTTACAAAGATAAAGATGACAACACTCGCTACCATTTTCGTATAACAGCGCATACTATCGACTTCTTATCATAAGTTTGTTGAAAAGGTGGTCGCGCTTAAAATCCAAGATAGTCAACGACTTCACACACCCCCAGCGTTGCTCCCAATAACGCGAAAGCGCGACCGCCTTTCATATAAAGGAGGGAAAATATGCTTATTAAGAAGAGGCTGAAGAGGCTCTTGCCTCTTCTTCTCGCATTGGGACTATTTGTCTCAGTTAGTATTTGCGCCAGTGCAGAGTGGACTGATAATGAAAATGTCGCTGCAGGAGAGAAGGTTATCGTAAATATCTCCGAAAACTGTGGCGATTATAAGCACTCATATCAGGATGGCGAAATGGTAAATATTCGAATGAGTTATATCACTGCTGATGACTATTCGCTTGGAAGCCCGAGGCACGGTAGTGATGGAAAAACTCTTTGGGCGTATTGTATTCAGTTCGATGTCAACGCTTTTTCTTCTTACGATAGAGCGGGTGAGGTGACTGAAAAAGTTACGGATAAGGCATGGACAAGTTTGTCGGCACAACAGCGCCGAGGCATTATGCTAGCGACTCTTTATGGTTATCCGGTCAGTAATCTCGGAGTTTCAAGTGCCGACGCATATGCTGCAACTCAAGTCATAATTTGGGAGTTTCAAACTGGTGTTAGAACCTCTACAGAAAAAGACACCAGAAAAGCTGTAGATTACTCATACAGCTATCCAGGTGCCTCTGGCACAGTTCATCTTTCAAAGGACTATTTTTATAAAGTTATGGCCGAAAATCCTAATGGGATAAAGGCTTATAACAATCTTATTGAAAAGATTTATAGTCATGATTTGGCTCCGTCTTTTGCCGAGTCAAAGATTGAACTTGATTATGATTCTAAAACTAAGAAATATACAAAAACACTAAAGGATGAGAATGGTGCTTTATCATCTTATGATGTTTCAGTTGATAAAGGCATTACAGCTACTGTATCTGGAAACAAACTAACACTTACATCATCAAAATATGTTAGTTCTGCAAAACTAAGTTTTACAAAGAAAGATCAACCTACAACTTCACAAGGCTTACTTGTAGTCACACCAACGCCATATGGTCAAACGATGGTGATTGGTCAACGGCAGGTGGCAGCGACGTATATGAATACTGTCAGTACTGTCGCTATGGGTAGCCTCGAAGTTGTGAAGGTGGACAAAACTACAAGTAAACCTATCAAAGGTGCTGAGTTTAAAGTTTATAATTCGAGCGACAAGGTTGTCGCTTCTGGCACCTCTGATGAGAACGGGAAGGTAGTTATTTCAGAACTTCTCTGTGGCGATTATTATGTTGTTGAGACCTCGGCTCCAGAGGGATATCAAATCTCAGATGAAAAGTATGAATTCACTATTAAAGAACAAAATCAGGTTATCAAAAAGACTTTTGAAGACGAACCTGTTATGCACAAAGTTTCAGTGTATAAAAAGGGAGAAATGTTCGTAGGCTTTTCGGAGGATAACACACCAAAATATGAAGAACAGTACCTTGATGGATGTGAGGCTGAAATTGTTGCTGCTGAAGATATTTTGACTGGGGATGGAACTGTTAGATACCAAAGTGGCGAAGTTGTTGAGACGCTTATAACGACAAAGGAGGGCCCTACATATTCGAATGATCTTTTTGAAGGCAAATACTTTATTCGTGAGAAAAATGCGCCGAGTGGATATGTCCTAAATGCTGAGGCTCGGCCGGTCGAACTCTTTGGGGACAACAGTGAAATAGCTCTAACAGATACTCGACAAAAGTGCACCTTAACATTTAAAAAATCCATGAGCAATACTACCGGAGAAGCACTTTCAAGATGTTATAAACTTGTATCTTTTGGGGTTTATACCGGCGAGGAAATTTGTGGCCTTCCTGCAGGTACATTGCTCGAAGTAATGAGACCTGACGAAAAAGGTAATTGTACAATGACAGTTGATCTCCCAATTGGCTACAAGTATTACGTCAAAGAAATTACAACAGCTGATGGCTTTATTCTCGATGAGAATGAGTACTATTTCACTTTTGATGCTTTTGATCAAACTCAAAGCGTATATGAGATCTCAATCAACGAAAACAACGAAATTGTAAACGAGATGGTTCCAGTAGTGATTGAGCAGAAAGTGCCAGGTGAATCGGGAGGTACAGCTGATGATATTGAACTCCCCGAGACCGGCGATTATTCAAATGAAATCGATTGCATTTTTATCATGGTAGCTTTGGTCTCATTTATTTCGTTGTCTATTATAATTATTAAAAATATAAAATTGACTTTATACCATTGAAGAGATAAAATTTCCTTTGAATTTATTCCAAGGGGATTAAGATAATGAAAGTTATTTACAACGATGGTACAGTTGCAGAGTGCCCAGAGGAGGAAAAGACTCACGTCCTCCGTCACAGCGCGGCTCATATTATGGCTCAGGCTATCAAGCGTCTTTATCCAGAAGCAGACTTTGCTTATGGCCCAGCAAATGATAAGGGTTTCTACTATGATGTGGATCTCGGAGACATAAAGCTCAGTGACGAAGATCTTCAAAAGATTGAAGATGAGATGAGAAAAATTGTAAAGGAGAACCTTCCTTTCAAGACATATGAACTTCCTCGTGAAGAAGCTATCAAGCATATGGAAGAGCGTGGCGAGAAGTACAAGGTTGAGCATATTGCTGACCTTCCAGAAGATGCTAGAATTACCTTCTATTCACAGGGTGATTATGTTGACATGTGTGTAGGTCCTCACATTACATATACTAAGGCTTTGAAGGCTTTCAAAATCACTAGCTTATCAGGTGCTTATTGGAAGGCTGATAGCAATAATAAGATGCTCACTAGAATCAACGGTACAGCATTTGCATCACAGGAAGAACTTGATGCTTATATGAAGGAACTCGCTGAGGCGGCTGAGCGTGACCACAGAAAGATTGGTAAGGAAATGGGCCTCTTTATGACCGATAACCTTGTTGGTCGTGGTCTCCCAATGTTCCTTGCAAAGGGATATACAGTTTGGCAGGAACTTGAAAATTACATTAAGGAAAAAGAACGTTTCCTTGGATACAAGCACGTAATGACACCATGTGTTGGTACAGTTGATCTTTATAAGACATCTGGTCACTGGGATCACTACAAAGAGAACATGTTCCCAGCTATGGAGGTTGAGGGTGAGACATTTGTCCTTCGTCCAATGAACTGTCCTCATCATATGAGAATTTACGCAAACCAGCCTCATTCATATCGTGATCTTCCACTTAGAATTGGTGAGATTGCTCATGATTTCCGCTTTGAGTCATCAGGTACTTTGAAGGGTATCGAGCGCGGACGTCACTTCTGTCAGAACGACGCACACCTTTTTGTGACTCCAGAGCAGATTAAGTCTGAGGTTTCAGCTGTATGCGACCTCATTTTTGATGTATATAAAGATTTTGGAATCACAGATTATAGTTGTGTTCTCTCACTTCGTGACCCTGCTGATACAAAGAAGTATCATCCGGATGACGAGATGTGGAACAAGGCGGAGGATGCTCTTCGTGAGGTTCTTAAAGACCTTAACATTGATTTCACAGAAGAGATTGGTGAAGCAGCATTCTACGGTCCAAAGCTTGACGTAAATGTTAAGCCAGCAGTTGGTGGTGAGTATACACTTTCAACTTGTCAGCTTGATTTCTGTCTTCCAGCAAAGTTCGATCTTACATATATCGATGCCGACGGTACAGAGAAGACACCTGTTGTTCTTCACCGTGCTATTCTCGGTTCTCTTGACAGATTTATGGCTTACCTTATTGAAGAGACAAAGGGACGTTTCCCAGTATGGCTTGCTCCTGTTCAAGTTAAGGTTATCCCAGTTTCAGAGAAGACTCTTGATTACTCAAGAGAGGTATATGAGAAACTTCGTGCTCTTGGCGTTCGTGTAGAAATTGATGAGCGTAATGAGAAGGTTGGTTATAAGATTCGTGAAGCTCAGCAACTTGATAGAGCTCCATACATGCTTGTACTTGGACCTCAGGAATCAGAAGCTGGTCTTGTTGCTGTACGTAACAGAGACGGTGAAACAACACCGATGAGCTATGATGAATTCGCTACTAAACTTCTTGACGAGATCAAGAATAAAACAAAATAATCATTAGAATAAGAAAAGCTCGAGGATTTGTTCCTCGAGCTTTCATTTTTTTCTTTTAGTTTAAAACAAAACAGAGCCAGTTTTCACTTTGATGTCTTTCAAGAATATTGAATCCGTATTTTTCAAAAGCGGCTAAAACATCATTTTCTCTGTTGTCGATAATACCTGAGACGATAAATATACCGTTCGGTTTCATAAAGTTTTTGGCGTTTTGACAGAAAAGAATAATTATATCAGCTACGATATTTGCTACAACTATGTCGAATTGCCCTTTGATTTGCTCTGTCATGTCGCCACAGAAAATCTGATATTTGGGAGCTGTAAAGTTGTTTGCCTTGCCATTCTCGATGGCGGTCTTTGTGGCGAGCTCGTCGATGTCTACACCTACGGCGGTTTCGGCACCAAGAAGCAGGCTCGAAAGAGCCAGAATTCCGGAACCGCAACCGAGATCGAGCACTGACTCGCCACCCTTGATTTTTTCTTCAAGGGTCTCAAGGCAGAGCCTTGTGGTGTTGTGAGTTCCCGTGCCAAATGCAAGACCTGGTTCAAGATTTAAAACTTTTCTGTTTTTAGGGTCGTAGTCTGAAATCCAGTCTGGACAAATGGCGAGCTTTTCGCCGATTTCTATTGGCTTATAGTTTTCTTTCCATTTATTTTGCCAGTCCTCATTTTTACAGAGGATAGTGTTTATTGTATGATTTATGCCTTCTGCGCCAAATCTCTCTCTAAGGAAAGCTATAGCTTCGGAAGGATTTGTGCCTGGTTCTAAGTAGACATGGATGATACCCTTGTTCTTATCTTTTTCAAGAAGTTCCTCATCGATGAGATCGATGTGGGCAATATCCCACGCCTCCTCCATAAGAGTTCTGTAGTCCTCAATATAGATGCCGTAAGGCACGGCCATGTTTGCAATGTCCGATGCGCGGTCTAAATCGTCGGCGTTTATTTCTATAACGATTTCTGTCCAGTCTGCATCGGGACCAAAGTTTATATAAGCATTATTATCTTCCATATCAGTCCTCGAGAATATTAGCCTGTGGCTTTATTTCTTTTCTTCCGTGGTTGTATACACGGATGTCATCAAGCGCCCACTGACGTGCACTAAATGTCTCTGGCTCAAGCTCACTTGCGATCTCTGAGAATTCATATACTTTAGCGTCGAGTTCATCGAGTTCATGGAGAAGATTTGCTTCAAGGAACATAGGCTTTACAGCAGCACCGAATTCAGGCTTGCCGTGATGTGAGAGAAGCATATGCTCGACGAGACGGATTTTTTCGTCTTCGATTTTGAGGCTTGTGCCCATAAAACGAACTATCATTGCACCGCGAACCAAGTGACCGACGAGGTTGCCGTCTCTGGTGTATTCACCGGCAACGCCAGTGTCGTCTGAGTCCATTTCGGAGAGCTTGCCGATGTCGTGGAGAGCGGCACCACAGAGAAGAAGGTCGCGGTCAACCTGTGGGTAGACCTGACAAACTTTGTCCGCAACTGTCATGATAGAAAGTGTGTGGAGAAGCAGACCACCGCGCACAGCGTGATGCATCTTGATGGCTGCTGGATAATAGAGAAGTTTCTGTTGATACTTTTCAAAAATTGCAAGGGTGAGTTTCTTTAAATCCTCATCTTGGAAGGTTCCAATCAAAGTAATAATCTTTGCAAACATATCGATTGGAGAATAATCGGCAGACTTTACGTAGTCCTCTTTTTTTGCGTCGGCAGGTGGATTTGAAATATCTTCAACAGTTACCTGGAAGGCGTCGTTGAAGCGCTTTACCTTTCCTACAATACAAACAAAATCACCGGCTTTGAATAGCTTGGATTCGCCAGGTGTGTAATTGAAAAATTTGCCAGGAATTTCACCTGTTGCATCTGAGAGAACAAGGTCGACATATTTGTTGCCGTTCTTTGACTCTCTAATATCATATTTTTTTAAAATACCGTTTGCTGTAAATTCTGTGAAGTCACTGTAAGTGTGTGCTTCGTTAAACGGATTAAGTACTATGTTTGTCATATAAACACCTCGTTTAAAATTATACCATAACCCTTTAATAAAAGTAATGATTATGTTAAAATACTTTCATATGAAAAGAGGAATTTTTAATGAAAAATATTTTTGAAACTAGAGAAATAGCTCCTGGCGTAAGACTCTGCTCATATGATACAGACAGATTTACGACTGGAAGAATATCTATAAACATTGCGGTGCCACTTGCAAGTAGCACTTGTTCAGCTACTGCTATGGTTCCTTTTGTTTTGAGCCATTCATGCGAGGAGTACCCAAGCTATATCGAACTTAATAAATGCCTTGCAAATCTTTACGGTGCATCAATTGCCCCAGCGCTTACAAAAGTTGGCGACACTCAGGTGATTCGCCTTTCTATGACTATGCTTGGAAACAAGTTTGCGCTTGATGGAGAAGATGTTGGATTCGAAGCAGCAAAACTTCTTTTCAGCCTTGTCTTTAAACCAAACGCAAAGGATGGAGCTTTTGCCACAAATGATTTTGAGAGCGAAAGACGCCTCTGCCTTGAACGTATTGATAATGATAAAAATGATAAGCGAGCATATGCAAAGAAGCGCCTCATCGAGGAGATGTTTGAGGGCGAACCATATGCTCTTAATCCTATCGGAGATCACGATGAGGTTGAAAACGTCTCATCTGCCGAAGTTTATGATGTTTATAAGAGCATCATAAAGACTGGCCGTATCCAGGTAAATGTTGCAGGTTCTGCAAATGTGGATGATATTGCAGATCTTCTTCTTTCATATATCGATGAGATAGAGAGAGAACCTGTAATGCTCTTTACCTCTGTTCTCTATGAGGCAGAAGAGGTTAAGAGAGTAGAGGAGGAACTTCCGGTAAATCAGGGCAAACTCTGTATGGGCTTTAGAGCGGGTATCATGGATCCGGATGAGGACTATGCTAAGAAGAGAATTATGACTGACCTCTTTGGCGGCGGAACATATTCAAGATTATTCTCAGTAGTTCGTGAAAAAATGAGCCTCTGCTACTACTGCTCTTCACTCTTTATGAGTACTAAAGGATTTATCCTCGTTCAAAGTGGCGTTGAAAATAAAAATGCTGAAATTGCAATTGAGGAAATACAAAATCAGCTTAAATATGTTGCCGAGAGCATAACCGAGGAGGATCTTAAAACATCAAAGAGATCTCTCCTTGATAAGAGCAAAACTGTATGTGACTTGCCTGAAACAATCGATGCATGGCTCTTTGGCAGAATCTTAGATGAAGAGGTTGAAACTCCAGAGGAGTATGCCGATAAGATTATGGCGGTAACTCTTGAGGAGGTAAAAGAGGCTGCTAGCACAGTCACACTTGACACTATCTACTTACTTAAGGGCACAGAGGAGGCACAGTCATGAATATAAAAGAAATAAAGAATGACCTTCTCTCTGAATCATATTATGAGATAGAGCATGACTCGGGTCTTAAAATTATGGTTTATCCAAAGGCTGGATATTCTTCAACTTATGCAGTGTTTGGCACAAACTACGGCTCTATTGATGCTGATGGTATTCCAAACGGCACAGCTCATTTCTTGGAGCATAAACTTTTTGAATCTGAAGAACTTGATGCCTTTGAACTTTTTGCAAAAACAGGTGCTCAGGCAAATGCATATACAAGTTTTGATAGAACTTGTTACTTGTTCAATTGCGGTGCAAATTTTGCTGAGAATCTTAAGATTCTTATCAACTTTGTTCAGCACCCATATTTCACACAGGCCACTGTTGAAAAGGAACAGGGAATCATTGGCCAAGAGATTAGAATGTATCAGGATGAACCAAACTGGCAGGTAATGTTCAATCTTCTTAGAATTGCTTATCAAAAGCACCCTGTAAGAATTGATATCGCAGGCACCTGCGAGACTATTGCTGAGATTACGGCTGACTGCCTTTATGATTGCTATCACAAGTTCTATAACCTCTCAAATATGGCACTTGCATGTGTGGGAAATACAACTGTTGAAGAAGTTTTAAAAGTTGTAGATGAGACTCTTGAGAATACTCCTGAGGTCTCTGGAGAATTAAGACGTGATCTTCTAGAGCCGTATGAGGTTGGCGAGACATACATTGAAGAGAAAATGGCAGTTGCCATGCCTCTTTTCTGCTTTGGATTTAAAGAGGATGTCTCCAAAGATCCAATTGGAAGAACAAGTCTTAAGGAAAAGATTTTGACATCAATTCTCTTTGATACAATCTTTGGAGAAACAACGGAGTTTTATAACGAACTTCTTAGCGAAGGGTTAATTTCACCTAGTTTCTGCACTGAATATTTTGAGGGTCCAGGATATCGCATGACTTTATTCTCAGGCGATAGTAGAGAGCCTCAAAAGGTCGCAGAAGCAGTTAAAAATAGAATTGTCGAAGTTAAGAAAAATGGTCTTGACCCCGTTGAGTTTGAGCGCGTAAGGCGAGCTCAATACGGTCGTGCGATTATGGCTTATAACGACGTTGATGGTCTCGCAAATGATCTCATTCTTTCTCACTTTGAAAATTCAAAACTTTTTGATGACATCGATATCTATAAGAACATCACTATTGATGATGCGACAGAGCGTCTTGCTGAAGAATTTGATGTAGATAATTTCGCGATGTCAGTGGTTCTTCCAAAGGAGTAAGCGTATGTCAGATTACACAGTAGTTTATTTTAACGCTATTAAGAGAGGCTTCTCGATTCCTTCAACTCTAGTGGAGTTTTCGATTGGGAATCTTGAATTCTCTATTAAATGGTACGGTGTTCTTATCGCTACAGGTTATCTTCTTGCCTTGATTTTTTGCACAAATCTTGCAAAGCGAGCAAAGATAAATGTCGATGCGCTCTATGACGCTATCATCTGGGGCACAGTTGGTGGTGTCCTCGGTGCAAGAGCTTATTACGTGCTGTTCAATTTGAATTATTATCTCGCAAATCCATCACATATTATCAAAGTCTCCGAGGGCGGCCTCGCCATTTATGGCGGTGTTATTGGCGCGGTTCTCGCGGCGATAATAGTTTGCAAAGTACGTAAAATAAGGCCACTCGATATTTTGGATCTCGCCGCTGTTGGCTTCCTCATCGGACAGGGCCTCGGCCGCTGGGGTAATTTTACAAACCAAGAAGCATTCGGATGCAACACAAATTTACCTTGGGGCATGATGAGCGATAAGACAACCGAGTATTTGATTGATCATCAGGATTTTATGGTGTCACACGGTCTTACTGTTGAGCCTTATACGGGGGTACATCCAACTTTTCTCTATGAGTCAATTTGGTGTCTTTTAGGCTTTGTTCTTCTCTATTTTATGTTCAAGAATTTTAGAAAATTCCGTGGGCAGATAGCTCTCTCATACGGTGTTTGGTATGGCTTTGAACGCTCGATTGTAGAAGGACTTCGTACGGACAGCCTCTATATTCCAAATACAAACCTTCGTGTTTCACAGCTTTTGTCTATTGCGCTTTGTGTGATTTGTTTGGTATTATTAATTGTAAAATTTTTGAAGTACAAAAAGAATCCTGTAGAGATAATTCCTGATATTGAGGAGGAAGAAAATAATGAGCAAGAAACAGAAGAAGCTTGAACCAGTGGTTGAAGTTGATGTTGAAGAGATGAATAAAAAAGAGCGTAAAGCCTATGAAAAGGACCTTGCCGCAAAGGCTAAGGTTGAGGCAAAGGCTGCCGCAAAGGCTAAAAAGGTGGAAAAGAAGAAAGCAAAGTATGCCAAGAAGATAAAAAAGGCACTTAAAAAGCAGTTCTTTTCAAAGAAAAAAGCTAAGCAGAAGAGAAAAGCACTTGGTAGATTATAAGACATTGGGAGTCAAGTTTTTCTTGACTCCCTTTTATTATAATGATATAATACACAAGCCGCATATTCTGGGTGTGCTTCATAAAGCACGTAAGTAAAGCATTTACACCTATCGTAGCGAGTCTTAAATAAAGGAATGAAAACAGTATGTACGCAGTTGTTGAAACAGGCGGAAAACAGTACAAGGTTTCTGAAGGCGACAAGATTTTCGTTGAAAAGCTCGACGTAAAAGAAGGCGCTAAGGTAACACTTGACAAGGTTCTTGCTATTGGTACAGACAAGGGCATCAAGGCTGGCGCTCCTTATGTAAAGGGTGCTGCTGTTGAGGCAAAGGCTGTAAAGAACGGCAAGGCAAAGAAAGTACTTGTAATGACTTACAAGGCAAAGAAGAACGAGAAGCGTAAGATGGGCCACAGACAGCCATACACAATGCTCGAGATCACAAAGATTTCTGAGAAGGCTGCAAAGGCTACAGATACAGCTGAGAAGCCAGCTGCTGAGAAGAAAGCTCCAGCAAAGAAGGCTGCTGCTCCAAAGGCTGCTGCCGAGAAGAAGCCAGCTACAAAGAAGGCTGCTGCTCCAAAGGCTGCTGCTGAGAAGAAGCCAGCTGCTAAGAAGGCTCCAGCAAAGAAAACAACAAAGGCTGAATAAGAAAGGAGTGTAAGTTTCTATGGCACATAAGAAAGGTATGGGTTCTACCCGTAATGGTCGTGATTCCGAGTCCAAGCGCCTTGGCGTCAAGAGAGCAGACGGACAGTTTGTTCTTGCAGGCAACATTCTTGTAAAGCAGAGAGGAACACACATCCACCCAGGCAACAACGTTGGTAAGGGTTCAGATGATACACTCTTCGCAAAGATTGACGGCCGTGTTAAGTTCGAGCGTGTAGGTAAGGACCGTAAAAAGGTTTCTGTATACGCAGTTGAAGAACAGTAATTAACAGAAAAAAGGTGAGCAGTGATGCTCACCTTTTTTGTTTTTTCAAAGTTCGTGTTTTGTTTACTTTATAGGTAAAATGTAATATAATTATAAAGTTACTTATCATACATTTCAGAACTAGAGGAGGTATTTGATGAATCCTTCAAGAGTTTATGTTGGAGTTGACCTTGCTGCTATCTCTGACAATATCCAAAAAATCAAAGACAGAGTTGGACCTGATGTTAAGGTACTTGCTGTTGTAAAGACAGACGGCTACGGCCACGGCGCCGTTGCTATGGCGCACGTTTTAAATGAGATTGGCGTTTACGCCTTCGCCGTAGCAACTATTGACGAGGCCCGTGAACTCCGTGCATCCGGTATTGGAAATCCAATTTTGATTCTGGGTTATGTTTTTCCAAATGATCTCCAGGATGTAATTGATTATAATGTCACATCAACTGTTTTCTCGCTTGAGTCCGCAAAGATGATTGCTGATTATGCAGCAAAGCGTGGTAAGGTTGCAAAGATTCATATTAAACTCGATACGGGTATGGGCCGAATTGGATTTGTGCCATCAGAGGATTCAAAGAGAGAGATTAAAGAAATCTTTGAGCTTCCAAATATTGAGGTTGAAGGTGTGTTCTCTCACTTCGCTACGGCTGATGAGGCCGATTTGACATTTGCTAATAGTCAGGCAGAGCTTTTTGAAAACTTTGTTGATGAGCTTGAAAAGGATGGATATCATTTTGCAATTCGCCACATCTGCAATTCTGCTGGCGTGCTCGCTATGAATGAGCATTATGATAATATGGTTCGTGCTGGTATTATCATTTATGGTCTTATGCCAAGCAATGAAGTTCATAATAGAGATGAGATTGATTTAACACCGGCTCTTGAACTTGTTTCGCATGTCGCTTATGTTAAAGAGGTCGACGCTGACTTTGCTGTAAGTTATGGCTCGACTTATAAGACAACTGGCAAAACTAAAATTGCTACTATTCCTGTAGGTTATGGTGATGGCTATCCACGCGCTCTCTCAAACAAGGGTCGTGTGCTTATTAATGGAACGTATGCGCCAATCATTGGTCGTGTATGTATGGATCAGTTTATGGTCGATGTCACCAACGTGCCAAATTGCAAACAGGGTGATGAAGTAATTCTCATTGGAAGACAGGGTGAGGATGAAATTAGTGTAGACGAGGTTGCAGCAAAAGCTGGAACTATAAATTATGAAATAATCTGTGGCATAAATAAGAGAGTGCCAAGGATTTATAGATATTAATTTAAGGAAGTTATTGTATTGAAAAAAGTACTCAGTTATTTGAAGCCGTATGTGCTGATGATAATCGTTTCTATTTCATTCCTTGTGGGACAGGTCTTTACAGAACTCAGCCTTCCAAATCTCATGAGTGAAATTGTTGATAGAGGAATATTATCTGACCTTTCGGCCACTGAAAAGTATGCTTGCATAAAAGAGATTGGTCTCTCTATGCTCGGCGTTTCGCTTTTATCGGTAGTTTGCAGTATTGGAGTTAGCTTTTTCTCAACAAGAGTCGCAACGGGTATGTCAAAGACAATTCGTCGCGACCTTTTCATGAAAGTTAACGACTTTTCTAATAGTGAGATTGATAAGTTCTCAACTGCATCACTTATCACAAGAACAACCAACGACGTAACGCAGATTCAAAATTTCGTTACTATGGGCCTTAAGATGATGCTCTTTGCTCCTTTTATGGGAGTGGGCTCAATTGTCATGGCGGTTAAGCTTTGTAAGTCTCTCGCTTGGGTAGCGGCGCTTGCAGTTGTTATCGTGCTCGCGATGCTCGGCGGTCTTCTTCTTATAGCTCTTCCAAAGTTTAAGGCGCTTCAGTCTCTCGTTGATAGACTTAATCTCGTATCAAGGGAAGAACTCTCTGGTATGCTCGTCATTCGTGCTTTTGGAAATGAGAAGCACGAGGAGGAACGTTTTGAAGAGGCAAATAGCAATCTTACTCTCACAATGAGATTTGTTCAGAGAGTAATCGTGCTTATGGCTCCTGTTATGCAGATTGCTATGATTTGTCTTCAGCTTGCTATTGTTTGGATTGGTGGTCATTATATCGATGCTGGAACTCTCCAAATCGGTGATATGATGGCATTCCTTCAGTATGCACAGCATATCTTGATTTCTTTCCTCTTTGTATCCGGAATTTTCATTTTGCTCCCACGTGCGCAGGTATCTGCAAACCGTGTGGCAGACGTGTTAAACATGGAGATTTCAATTAAAGACAAAGAGGATGCAGAGGCCCTTGAGAATGTTAAGGGCGAAATTGTATTTGACCACGTAAACTTCAATTATGGCGATGCTGATGAAGCCGCTCTCTCAGATATATCCTTTGTGGCGCATCCTGGTGAGACAACCGCTATTATTGGTGCAACAGGTTCGGGTAAATCTACACTTATCAATTTGATCCCACGTTTTTATGATGTTACAAGTGGCTCTATTAAAATTGATGGCAAGGATATCCGCGATGTAAAACTTCATGACCTTCGTGAAGCGATAGGATATGTTCCTCAAAAGGCTGTTCTTTTCTCTGGAACAATTGAGTCAAATGTAAAATATGGAAATGAGACTGAGGATATCAAGGAAGCACTTGATATTGCACAGGCAAGTTATGTATTTGACAAGCCTGAAGGTATTCAGTCTGAAATTTCACAGGGCGCTGCAAACGTTTCTGGTGGACAGAAACAGAGACTTTCTATTGCTCGCGCTCTCGCAAAGAAGCCACCTATCTATATCTTTGATGATAGCTTCTCTGCGCTCGACTTTAAAACAGATGCAGCGCTCCGTAAGGCGCTTGGCGGATACACTGGAGATGCAACAATTATTATTGTTGCACAGCGTGTATCAACCATCATGAACGCTGAGCAGATTATCGTTCTTGATGAAGGAAAAATAGTAGGTAAGGGAACCCATGAGGAACTTCTTAATACCTGCTCATATTATAAAGCTATCTGCGAATCTCAACTTTCAAAGGAGGAGCTTGCATGAGTATTAAAGCTAGTGATATCAAAGCAAGTGCTAGACCTCCAAAGATGGGAGGAGGCAGAAGAGGAATTGTAATGGGTGAGAAACCAAAAGATTTCAAGGGCTCAATGAAGCGCTTCTTGAAGTTTATCTCTCCATTTAAATGGAAACTTGCTCTTGTTGTATTCCTTATTATTATCGCAACTGTGCTTCAGGTTATAAATCCTAAGGTTCTCGCTATGGCGACTGATACTTTGGCTGACGGCGTAAAGGCTATGGCGGCAGGCACAGGCGGAATTGATTTTGACCGTATATTACAAGTAATATTTTATTGTATTTTACTTTATGGTACATCTGCAATTTTCCAGTATCTTCAGGGTTTCATCATTGCAGGTGTATCGACAAAAATTGCTTTTAATCTTCGTGAGAGCATCATGAAGAAAATAAATCGACTTCCTGTTTCATATTATAATAGAGTTAGCTTTGGTGATGTTCTCTCACGTATTACAAATGATGTAGATACAATTAACCAGAACTTAAACCAAACCTTATCTCAGGCAATCAATGCAATCATTACCATAATAGGTGTACTTGTTATGATGCTCACAATAAGTTGGAAACTTACTCTTGTTGTGTTACTCACGCTTCCGATGTCAGGTGCTGTTATGGCCGTTGTTATGAAGAAGTCACAGAAGCACTTCTTTAGACATCAAAATGTTCTCGGTGCTGTAAACGGACAGGTTGAAGAAATTTATGGCGGACACGTAGCAGTAAAAGCGTTTAACGGTGAGGCTGATGCCGCTGAAGCTTTCAATAGAGATAACGAACGTCTCTACGAGGCTGCTTGGAAATCAAACTTTATTTCAAGCCTTATGCACCCATTTATGGGCTTCATTGGAAACCTTGGTTATGTTGCGGTTGTAGTATTCGGTGCCGGTATGACTATGAAGGGTACCATGACGGTTGGTGGTATCCAGGCATTTATAATTTATACTAGAAACTTTACTCAGCCTATTTCTCAGGTTGCACAGATTTCAAACCAGTTCCAGATGCTTGTCGCTGCATATGAGCGTGTAGACGAGTTCTTGAACGAGGATGAAATTTCAGATCCAGAGCCAAAGGTTAAAACATCGGATATAACCATTAAAGGTAATATTAAGTTTGATCATGTTAAGTTTGGCTATGAAGATACTGACAAAATTGTCATTAAGGATTTCTGTTGCGATGTAAAAGCAGGACAGAAGGTAGCTATAGTTGGTCCAACAGGTGCGGGAAAGACTACACTTGTAAAACTTCTTATGCGCTTTCACGATCTTGTTGACGGAGATATTTTTGTTGACGGTCATAGCATAACTGAATTTGACCGTAGCGATCTTCGTAAAGAGTTTGGAATGGTTCTTCAAGATACTTGGCTTTATCAGGCAAGTATCAAAGATAACATCCGTTATGGCGAACTCACTGCTACGGATGAGCAGGTTGTTGAGGCTGCGAAGGCTGCCCAGGTTGACCACTTCATACGCACTCTTCCGGGCGGATACGATATGGAAATCAACGAGGAGGCAAATAATATCTCTGCCGGACAAAAACAGCTTCTTACAATAGCACGAGCTATTCTTTCGAATGCTAAGGTTCTTATTCTCGATGAGGCCACATCTTCTGTTGATACAAGAACAGAGGTTTTAATTCAAGAGGCTATGGATAATCTCATGAAGGAAAGAACAAGCTTTATTATTGCTCACCGCTTGTCTACGATTCGCAATGCCGATTTGATTCTTTGCCTCAACGATGGGGACATCGTCGAGCAGGGAACGCATGACGAGCTCATGGCAAAGAATGGCTTCTATGCGAATCTCTATAACTCACAATTCGAAAATAATGGATAATATGCAATAATTTATGCAAAAAATGCAGAATAAATATGCAT
>JAGHSI010000099.1 GCA_018065925.1 Candidatus Limimonas coprohippi | reverse complement strand
TATTAAGCACCAATATAAGGCGCTGGGTTAACCTTAGTACCGTTAATACGAACCTCAAAATGAAGATGAGGACCAGTAGCAAAACCTGTAGCTCCCATCTTGCCAAGTGGTTGACCGCCGCTTACATGCTGACCTACATGAACTGCAAGTGAACCGTAGATCATATGCGCATAAACAGTTGTCATACCATTACCATGGTCAATCATTACGTGGGTACCATAGCCACTGCTTGCATTTGTTGCAGTTATTACTGTACCCGATGCTGCAGCAACAATAGTAGAACCGTAAGAACCAACAGAGAGATCGATACCGCCGTGGAATGAGCCCCAACGTGGTCCGTATGGTGAAGATACTTTGTATACGCCTGGTGCCGGCCAAATAAGTTTGCCATATCCACGTACATAGGTACTTGGTGTATAAGCGCCGTAGTTTGTCTTCTTAACTGTTGCAACCTTTGTGCCAACAAGAATCTTCTCCGTTGTTGGCTGACGAAGTGTTGTACGGTTTACCTCCTGTGTGCTCACCTGAACACCGTCAACATAAGTTACCATATATGTAACCTGGTCGAGACCATTTCTACCCTTTTGAGTAGTCTTAGTAGTTCCTTGATAATAGTTGCTACTGTTAGTTTTAACAGTCTCATAAGGTATCTCAACATTTTTAACTACGGTCTTTACAACTTTCATTGTTACGTAGTTAACCTCACCAGAAATAAGTACTTCATCACCTACATGAATTGTATCTCCAAGTTCTGGGTTAAGCTCTAAGAGTTCTGTTACACTGATACCATTTGAATAAGCGATATTGGCAAGTGTGTCACCATCTTTAACAGTGTAGCGTTTTTCCTTGTGACGAGTCTTTGTAAGCTCACTAGCAAGTTTTTCTGAATCCCAAATTGTTTCTTCGTTATTTGGATAAATACCCTGAATATACTGAACATCCTGAACAAAACCTACTGTTTCATTTTCAGAATCTTTTTCATAACTGTCGATGATGTTGTTAAACACCTGCATGGCATCTGTCTCTGTCTTAAGAGCACAGATAAACTCACCATCGATATAAACACCACAAGCATAAGTTGAATCGGCATTTGTACTCTCAACCATGTTATCACTGATAGTGTCTGAGTCTAAGAGTTCTGTTGGCTTTGCCTCAACAATTTTATAACTTGTTGAAAGACCTTCAACATTACTTTTATCTGAAAGATCAGTGCTAAAACGCTCTTTTACAAGACTCTGTGCTTCGTTATAAACAGCCTCATCTGCAACATAACCAACGCTCTGTCCACTTGAGTCAACCTCAATGGCAAATGTTGTTGTAGAAAAATGAGTTATAGTGGCTATAAGCAAAACAAAACCACATACAGGAAGCGCAAGATTTACATAATCAATGAATTTATAATTATGAACTTCCTCACGGAAGCTTCTTACGCTACCACCAAAGGTAGTTTTAATCCACTGCTTAGCAAAAACAAAGAAGGCACCGATAAGATGAATCATATCGATAAACACAGTTGAGATAAAAGTCCAAACAGCTTTGAAAAAACTTCCAACCATCTCACCTATGGTCTCTGCAAAAGAGTTATATTCAAATTTTTCGTTGTTTTCGTTCAAAATATTTGCCTCCAAGCAAAAGTTACAATTTGTAATAATTATACTCTTTTAAATGTATATGTCAATCAACAACTCAGCTCAATTCGTTCGAAAAGTGCATCTATTTCACTTTTCAGAAGCGGATATGAAGAGAGAGCAGCGTCAGACAAAAGAAGTTGTTCTGCAGCCTCCGAAGCCTTTTCTAAAATGACAGGATTACTAATCATGTCATTTACATAAACAGGCTGGAACCCGCTCTGACGCGTACCATAAAAGTCACCCGAGCCACGAAGTTCAAGATCCTTTTGTGCGATAACAAATCCATCTGTCGTCTCTGTCATAACGGAGAGTCTCGCCGTTGTCTGTTCAGACAAATTATCCGACAACAAAATGCAAGTGGATTTAAATGCGCCTCTACCCACACGGCCACGCAACTGATGAAGTTGCGAAAGGCCAAAACGCTCAGCATTTTCAATAAGCATAATTACAGCATTTGGAACATCAACACCGACTTCAATTACTACAGTCGAAACTAAAAGATCTATCTCCCCACTTTGGAATTTTTCCATAACTTCAGCCTTTTCAGAAGGCTTCATCTTACCGTGAAGAAGACCGATATTATAATCTTTAAACGCGTCGTCTTTTATCAAATCAAAGTACTCAGTTGCAGATAGAACACCATCAAGTTCCCCATCCTCAACAAGAGGGCATACGATATATCCCTGTCGTCCCTCATCAAGATGTTTCTTTATATAATTCCATGCGCGAGTTCTAATTCCGCTGTTGATTTTATAAGTCTCAATTGGGATACGCCCCTTTGGAAGTTCATCAATAATTGACACATCCAAATCACCATAAATCGACCAAGCAAGAGTTCTTGGGATAGGCGTTGCAGACATTACAAGCACATGTACTCCAACATTCTTTTCTTGAAGAGAAGCCCTTTGACGAACACCAAATCGATGCTGCTCATCTGTCACTGCAAGTCCCAAATTTTTATACTCTACACCCTCGGATATCAAAGCATGAGTGCCAACTATGATATCAGCCCTACCACTTCTTATCTCATCATAAATAGCACGTTTTTCTGCAACCGTATTACTGCCCGTCAACGTCACAACATTTACTCCAGCATTTTCAAAAAACTTCTGAAGTGTCTCTGCATGTTGTTGAGCAAGTATTTCGGTTGGTGCCATCATGGCGCTTTGATAACCATTTTTTGCCATGGTATACATAAGAGCCGCAGCCACCATAGTTTTACCAGAACCGACATCGCCTTGAAGGAGACGGTTCATCGCAAAACCAGAGCCGAAGTCTGTCGCCGCCTCAGCGACACACCTTCTTTGCGCTCCTGTTGGCGCAAAAGGAAGTGATGACAAAAATTCACCTGTATAATCTTCTTTTAAGACTATTCCAGTTTCTATCTTATTTTGACACTTGCGCATTTTAAGCCCAAGTTGCAATTCAAAGAGTTCTTCAAATATAAATCTCTTTCTTGCCTCATACATCCTATCCATCGAAGATGGGAAATGTATTTCAACTATCGCCTCTTTCAAAGATAAGAGGCCATATTTTTCTCTTATGTCGTATGGTATCGGATCTTCTATACCCGCTCCATACTGGCTTATCGCCGTCTCAACACATTTCTCGATATAATTTGATGTTACAGCCCCAGAGCGCCTATAAATAGGTCTTATACGCTGTTTTGTACCAGGCTCCTCTATCGACGGTGTAAGCATCTGCCTTTTGCCGTTGTTCATAGTCACTTGGCCAAAGAATAGAAGTTCCTTTCCAGGCACAAGTTTTGCTGCGGCAAATTTGTTGTTAAAAATCAAGATGTGCAAGGAGGCGGTCTCATCAAATACGTCAACTTCAAAGACCATCACACCGCTCTTTGCCTTATGCTTTTTAACAGTTCCGGCGACAGTGGCCTTTACGACACAGCGGTCTTGCCACTCGGCGCCAAGTATAGGGATAGGGCTACTCCAGTCCTCATAACAACGCGGATAATAATGAAAAAGAGCGTTGATAGTTGTCACGCCGAGCGCTCGAAGCTGCTCGGCGCGTTTTTCACCAACGCCTTTTAAAAATTTTATCTGTGTATCTAAGAGCATAGAGTCCCCTATTATTCTACAGAAATAATAAAATGATAAACTGGCTGTCCACCAGGAAGAACCGTTATATCAACATTTGTAAACTTATCTAAGATCATCTCTTGAAGTTTTGTTGCATCCTCTTCAGTAGCACCCTCGCCATAGAAAATTGTTACATATTCAGTGTTCTTACTGCAGAGATGACGAGTAACTTTAAATGCAGCAGTTACGATATCGTCTTCAATTGTTGTAATAGCGCCATTTTCCATACCGAGAATCTGGCCCTGCTTTACTGATTTACCATCGATAAGGCTATCACGTGCAGCAAAGGTTACCTGTGCAGTTCCAACATGCTCAATAGCCTTAGTCATTGCAAGATGGTTATCGTCTATACTTGCATCAGGATCAAAATTCATCATAGCTGAAATACCCTGTGGCACTGTTCTTGTAGGAAGAACGATTACCTTTCTCGTTGAGAGAGGTACAGCCTGCTCAGCTGCCATTATGATGTTCTTGTTATTTGGAAGAACAAATACTGTCTTCGCAGGTGTAGCTTCAACAGCATTTAAAATATCTTCAGTTGAAGGGTTCATTGTCTGTCCACCGCTTACTACGATGTCAGCACCGATCTCTTTAAACATTTGAGAGAGACCATCGCCGGCTGCAACCGAAACAAATCCTACATCATTTACTGGTTCAACTGGCTCAAGCTTATCATTTGCCTTCGCATTGATTTCAGCTTTCTTCTCCTCTTCACGCTGAATGCTCAAATTTTCTATCTCACATTCAATTAAGAGTCCGAGTTTCATTGCCTCAACCATTACTGGACCAGGCACGTCAGTTGCAAGAGTAACTGTCATAATTCCGTTTTTCTCAACAACTTTAACATTTCCGCCAACTGACTTCAAATAAGCCTTTAACGTATCAACATTTTTATTTTCATTTCTTCTAATGACATACTTAAGTTTGTAATCAAATTGCTCAATCATCTCTGATTCAGTCAAATCATCTGTCTTAGAAGACGCACCATTTGCCTCATTTGGAATAATGCCCTCACCCTTAAATACCGAAAGCATACCACGGAAGGCATAGCAAAGTCCCTGTCCACCAGAGTCAATTACGCCTGCCTTTTTAAGTACTGGAAGCAATTCTGGTGTGAGTTTCAGAGCATTCTCAGCACCGACACAAACTGCCTCCCAAGTTTCAGCGATATCCGCTTCTTTATTTGCGGAGCCAAAAGCTGCACCGTCGCGAGCTGCGAGACGAACAACAGTGAGGATTGTACCTTCAGTTGGCTTCATAACTGCTTTATATGCGGATTCAACACCATATGAGAGCGCAAGGAGAAGATCCTTTGGCTCTGCCTCCGCCTTACCCTTAAGACCTTTAAATATGCCTCTAAAGATAAGAGAGAGAATAACACCAGAGTTTCCACGTGCACCACGAAGCATTGCAGAAGAAGTTGTCTTTGCAACTGTTTCGACTGTGACATCATCTGGAAGAAGAGCAAGTTCCCTTGCTGCTGAATCCATGGTCATACACATATTAGTACCGGTATCACCATCTGGTACAGGAAAGACATTGAGAGAGTCGACTTCCTGTCTATGATTCATAACATTATTTGATGCAGAAATAATCGCATCACGAAAAACAGCACCTGTTATCAAAACTGTGCACCACCTTTAAGATTTCATTGAGTCTACGTAAACATTTACGGTCTTAACTGTAAGACCTGTTGCGTCCTCAATTGTGTAACGCACCTTGTTAACTATACTGTTTACGACTGTTGAGATATTGACGCCATAAGTTACGATGATATGAAGTTCGATAACAAGACCATCCTTGTCCATAACAACGTTAACGCCTCTATCGAGATAATATTTTGTCTTATGAAAGAATGAGCGAACCTGCTGTGAAAAACCATTGTCCGCCATTCCTGCAACACCAAAGCAAGTCGGAACTACATTGCCAAGGAGCTGTGAAAAGTAATCTTCTGATATTTCAATTTTTCCGAGCGCGTTCTCGAATCTAACCATATTTTCTACCATACGATACTCTCCTTTACTTAAACCATTCTGTTATGTTTGCGAATGGGGTGTTTGGAAGCGGTGCCACGCCACCCTGAAGTGTCTTAGAATAAGCAGTTACACCGTACCTTATACAAATCGGAACAAAAGGCTGTTCCGCAACAAAGTCCGTCATAAATTCAGATGGAGTTATTGAACCAGCGATCATGTTAAAACATCTCGACTGGAGGTACTCCGAACTGTAGAGCGGACCAGTATTCATATCATTACTCATCTTGAATTCGCCGAAATAAATATCATATCTGCCGGCCTCAATTCCCTCATTAAAAACATCCCATGGAGCAACTTCAATCTTTGAATTAATGCCTAAAGCAGCAAGTTCATCGCCAAGACGCTCAGCGCATTTAAGTCTAAAACCATTGCCCTCGTTTACAAGAATTGTGACTGTGTATTTTCCAAGATAAGAATTAATAAACTCTTTTGCTTCGTCGACCGTCATCGGATCTTCCCAAGTACAGTCCTTGGCCTCAAACCACTGTGGATTGAAAGGCATTTCAGTAACTTCTCCATAACCTTCATAACCAGCCTGAAGAAGTTCATCTCTATCTATAACGGTGGAGAAAGCTTGACGAAGTCTAACATCTCCAAAGTAATTATCCATGTTAAATTTGAAATAAACCAAACTGTTTAAATCAACCTGAGCAGAGCCCACAGAAATACGGCTGCTCTCGCCCCCTGACATGTCATCAAAATAAGCATCCATCGTACCGATTACAAGTCCCATGTTAAGACTTGAAGTATCCGTAGTATTTACAAGAGTAATTGTTGAAGATGCATACTCATTTTTGGGATACTGCTTATTTCTTGTAAGAGTACCACCCTCAGCTGTTGCCTTGTAGACATATGGACCGGAAGCCGAAGGTGTATCACCAGACTCAGCAGGAATTATTGGGAAGGTCAAATCTGAAGCAATGTATGCATTTGCAGGTTTTGCAACAAACAACACGCTCTCTTCATTGATAACTTCACAAGTTGAGATATTTCTAAGCGCAGAACCATAATAAGTTGATTTCTTTGCTTTTCTAAAAGAATAAACAACATCCTCAGCTGTGATGGGCTGACCATTTGCGAACTTACGACCGGCGTCTAAAGTTACAGTGGCCTTTGAATGATTAATCTCTACGCCAGTTGCAATTGAAGGCGTTGGAGAATAAGAAGAATCTATAGTGAAGAGGCTGTCATAGAGGAGAGGCATAATACAGTAGTTGATTAAACTGTCGCATTTAAAAGGATTAAGTCCTTCCTCTCGGCTGTAAACAAGGTTAATAGGTTTTGAAGAAATCTCACTGCCGCCCTTATTCTTAAGCAAGCCACCATTTTTACATGCAGTAAAAGACAGTATCATCAAAAGACAGAGCAAAAAGCATACTACTCTCTTCAAAGCTTAATCCTCCTTCACAAGAATTCTTGAGACAGAAATTGTCTTTCCTGTCTTCTCATCAATTTCAAATAGACAAGCACCAAGTTCACACTTGCCCTGCTTCCAATCAAATCTCGCCGGCATATTGTACTTAAATTTTTCGATTACAATTTCGGGCACAACACCGAGAACAGAATCAAGTGGTCCCGTCATACCAAGATCTGTGATATAGCCTGTACCGCCTTTCAGAATGCACTCGTCGGATGTTTGAACATGCGTATGTGTTCCAACAACTGCGGACACTCTACCATCAAGATAAAATCCCAAGGCTCTCTTTTCCGATGTTGTCTCCGCATGAAAATCAACCAAAATGACTGAGCACGATGAGAGTTGTTTGATAGCTTCATCAGCGGCAAAGAATGGATTGTCCAATGGATCTAAATACATAGTTCCAAGGAGATTGATGACGCCCACTTTGTAACGCCCCATATCGAGAACACAGTAACCGTGTCCCGGAGCGGAGCGATAGTTAAGTGGTCTAAGTAAGCATTCGGTATCATCATAATAGTCGTATGCTTCTCTACGTCTAAAGGCATGATTGCCTGTTGTGATGACGTCTGCTCCTGATGTGAAAATGCTCTCTGATGAAACAACGGTTACGCCGTTGCCGTCCGCAGCATTTTCACCATTTACGACGCAGACGTCCACAGAAAGTGAACGTTTTAGTTCAGGTAATTTACGGCGAAGGAAATTAAGACCGCTGGTGCCGACAACGTCGCCAACCATTAATACTTTCATGGCCTCCGCCTCCTCTCTATTAGGGCAAACAAGGGCAGTACTACGACTGCCCCTTTGTCTTATTTAGCATAATCTGTAGCGCGTGATTCACGAACTACATTGACCTTAATTTGGCCTGGATACTCAAGTTCGCTCTCAATCTTTGCTGCGATATCATGAGCGAGAAGTACCATTTTATCATCCGATACCTGCTCTGGCTTAACAAGGATACGAACCTCTCTACCAGCCTGGATAGCAAATGATGTATCAACACCTTCAAATGAAGTTGCGATTTCCTCAAGTTTTTCAAGACGCTTGATATAATTTTCAATGTTCTCACGGCGAGCGCCTGGGCGTGCAGCTGAGATAGCATCTGCTGCCTGTACGATATAAGCAACAACTGTCTTAGGCTCAACATCGCCATGGTGTGCCTGAATAGCGTGAAGAACGTTCTCGTTCTCTTTGTACTTCTTTGCGAACTCAACACCAAGCTGTACATGTGTGCCTTCATACTCGTGGTCAATCGACTTACCGATATCGTGAAGAAGACCAGCACGCTTAGCGAGTTTTACATCTGCACCAAGTTCCTCTGCAAGAAGACCTGAAATATAAGAAACTTCAAGCGAGTGGTTAAGTACATTCTGGCCATATGAGGTTCTATAACGAAGACGACCAATAAGTTTGACAAGTTCTGGATGAAGGTTGCCAACACCTGCGTCAACAACTGCGCGTTCACCAGTCTGTTTAATAGTCTGTTCGACCTCACGCTTGCATTTTTCAACTGTCTCTTCAATACGAGCTGGGTGAATGCGTCCATCGGAGATAAGACGTTCAAGGGTGAGACGAGCGATTTCACGACGTACAGGATCGAAGCAAGAAACGGTGATAGCTTCAGGTGTGTCGTCAATGATAAGATCAACGCCAGTGATTTGTTCAATAGCCCTGATGTTTCTACCCTCACGGCCGATGATACGGCCCTTCATCTCATCATTTGGAAGAGCAACAACTGAAACAGTAGCTTCAGCTGCATGATCAGCGGCACAGCGCTGGATTGCTGTTGTGATAAGCTCACGAGCAATACCGTCTGCCTCGTCCTTCATGCGCTCTTTGTAATCAAGGATACGAACTGCCTTCTCATGCTCAAGAGTATCCTCAAGTTGAGCAAGAAGTGTAGCTTTAGCCTGCTCTTTTGAATAGCCCGATATTTTTTCAAGCATTTCTAGCTGGCTTTTTTTCATAGTTTCAACTTCAGCAATCTTTGCATCCGCTTTACTAATCTTATCAGCAAGAATTTCCTCTTTCTTTTCAAGAGCATCTGTCTTCTTGTCGATGTTTTCTTCCTTCTGGATCAATCTGTGTTCTTGACGCTGAACTTCAGCGCGGCGTTCACGTAGATCTTTTTCAGTCTCGGAACGTTGTCTGTGAATTTCATCTTTTGCTTCTAAAATTGCTTCTTTTTTCTTCTGTTCGGCTGTTGTCATAGCCTGATTTATAATTCTAGTAGCTTCTTCTTTAGCAGAACCGATTTTAGCCTCAGCAGTCTTTTTACGATAAGCAGCGCCTGCAATAAAACCAACTACGCCAAAGAGGATTGCAGCTACGATTATAAGTACTATTGCAATTCCAAGTTTCAAAAAATGCACCTCCTACTTAAATTTTGTAATATGTGAAGTTTAAAATTATAAACAATGCACCACATTAACCGTTATATTATAT
>JAGHSI010000074.1 GCA_018065925.1 Candidatus Limimonas coprohippi | reverse complement strand
ATATTGTAAAAGAAAACAAAAGTGTTATAATTTATAGCACTGTAATATATCGAGAAAGGGGTATGTCTAATGATTATTAGCAAAATTTGCGCTATTGTAATCTTTGTCGGCATGTTTGTGTCTATTGTCACTGAAGTTGTCGAGAGACATATTGTAACCCTTGTTTCTGGCGCATTGACTTTATCAGTTGTTTTTGGTCTCTGCATGCATTCACTTGATGCAGTAATTAGAACCATTAATGTTAAAAGCCTAACTACGCTTGAGTTCTGGTACGGTGGTGGAGAGTCATCTGGTATCAACTGGGCTACTATTATTTTCATAGCTGGTATGACAGTTATGGTAGAGGGAATGGGACATGCTGGTTTCTTTGACTGGCTCTGTCTTAAAATTGCAAAGCTTGTTAAGTACAACACGGTTGCACTTTTAATTTGCTTTATGGTAATGGCTGCAGTTCTCTCAATGTTCATTGATAGTATCACTGTAATTATGTTCCTTGCAGCGGTAACTATTACTCTTGCACATACATTAAAGTTTGATCCTATTCCAATTATTCTCGCAGAAATCTTCTGCGCAAATCTTGGCGGTAGCGCAACCATGTGTGGTGACCCACCAAACATCATCATCGGTACCGCTCTTGGATACTCTTTCTTTGACTTCCTCACAAATACAGGAGTCATCGCAGGAATCTGCCTTATTTTCACTGTCGGTTATTTCTTCCTAATTATGAGAAAGCCGCTTCGTGAATCTGAAAAGGATAGACCTGCTGATGTCGTTTATCCAAAGGCTGAGGATGCTATAAAGTCAAAGAAAGGCTTTATCTCAGTAATAATTGTTTTTGCGATAATTGTTGCTCTTCTTGTAACTCACTCCATTACAGAAATTACAGTTGCAACTATCGGTGTAATTGCAATAATTCTCACGTCAATTGCGACAGTCTTTGCTTTTGACTTTAAGACTTTGAAAGAGGTATTTAAAAAGGTAGATTATAAAACTCTTCTTTTCTTTGTTGGCCTCTTCGTAGTTGTATCCGGTCTTGAGGAGACAGGATGTCTCGAAGTCGTAGCAAGCTTTATTGCAAAGGTATCCGGTGGTAATGCCTTCATTATGATTGGTATTATCATTTGGCTTTCAGCAATTTGCTCAGCTTTTGTCGATAACATTCCATTTGCTGCAACCATGGTTCCAGTTATTCAGGCTATGGCTGAGTCAACTGGAATTCCACTTGCTTCACTCGCTTGGACTCTTGCACTCGGTACAGATATTGGTGGTAGCGCAACACCAATCGGTGCATCGGCAAATGTTGTTGGTACATCACTCGCAACAAAAGCAGGTCATCCAGTAACTTGGGGCAAGTATTGTAAGTATAATGCACCGGCAACAATTATTGTTGTAGCGATAAGTACAGTTTTACTCTTTGTACGTTATCTTTAATTTGAGGAGGAGCTAAAATGGCTAGTAATCAGGTATTAATCACTATTACTCGTGAATATGGCAGTCTCGGTCATAAGATTGCAGATAAGCTTGGCAAAGAGCTTGGAATCCCTGTTGTAGATAAGGCTCTTCTTTATAAAATGGCTGAGAATCATGGATTTGATCCGGATTTTATTAAAAAATATGATGAGAAACCAAGAAATTATTTGACTTCTCGTTCACTTAATGGTCACTCAAACTCTATTGAACAGGTTCTCGCTGAGATGATTTTTAAATATCAACGAGACCTTGCTGAAACAGGCGAATCATTTATCATGGTTGGCCGTTGCGCTGAGTGGACACTTCGTGATTTTCCAGGAGTAATTAAAATTTTAATTACTGCTGATAAAGATGATCGAATTGAACATGTTTCAAAGGAAAATGGTATTTCTACTCCTGAAGCCGCCGATCTTGTAAAGAAGATGGACAACAGAAGAATTAAATATCATAATGCCTATACAGATATCAAATGGGGAGACCCAGATGCCTATAATCTTATAGTCAATTCATCAGAACTCGGCTTTGAAGGTTCTGTCGAACTTATAGAGAAGTATATTGAACTTTATAAAAAGAAGTCTCCTAATTGGGAAGACTAATTAAAAGAGAGAGGAAGTGCATAAGTGGAAAAAAACGTTATCATCAGTTTGAAAGACATAGCAGTAGCTTTTGACGGCGAACCAATCCTTAAAGATCTGAATCTGTCTATACGAGACGGAGAGTTTGTCACATTGCTTGGACCCTCTGGTTGTGGTAAGACGACAACTCTTAGAATTATAGCAGGCTTTCAGGAGCCAGACGCCGGCGAAGTTATCTTTGAAGATAGATGCATCAATGGTGTTCCCGCTCATGAGAGACAGGTGAACACCATTTTTCAACGTTATGCACTTTTCCCACATTTAAATGTCTATGAAAATGTCGCTTTTGGCCTTCGTCTTAAGAAGATGCCAGAGCGCGAAATTAAAGAAAAGGTTGAAGAGATGCTTGCGCTTGTTGACTTAAAGGGATTCAACCGCAGGTCAATTGACTCGCTCTCTGGCGGTCAGCAACAGCGTATCTCAATAGCGAGAGCCCTCGCGGTTGACCCACGCGTGTTGCTCCTTGACGAGCCGCTCGCAGCACTTGACCTTAAACTCCGTAAGGACATGCAGGTTGAACTTAAGAATATTCAGCAACGTCTTGGTATCACATTTATTTATGTTACTCACGACCAAGAAGAAGCTCTTTCAATGTCCGACACAATTGTTGTGATGGACCACGGTGATATCCAACAGATTGGTACACCTACAGATATTTATAATGAGCCTGCCAACGCTTTTGTTGCTGACTTTATCGGTGAATCAAACATCCTTGATGGTGTAATGAAGAAAGACTTCAAGATTCAATTTTCTGGCCACGTATTTGACTGTGTGGATAAGGGATTTAAAGAGGATGAGCTTGTTGATGTTGTAATTCGTCCAGAGGATGTTGATATTACCACAGTAAAAGATGGTATGATTTCCGGCGTTGTAACAAACGTTACTTTCAAAGGCGTACACTATGAGATAATTGTAGATGTAGGTGGCTTCAAATGGATGATTCAAACTACAGACTACGCTAAAGTTGGAAAGAAGATTGGTCTCATAATTAAACCGGATGAGATTCACGTTATGAAGAAGTCCAAATATTCAGGACTCTATGGTGACTACTCAAGCTTTTCAGATGAGATGGATCACATCTCAGATGCAGATGAATTAAACTAAAAAGGGGGGAGACAAATGAATAATAAGACCTATAACGGTATTACTGCACCTTATGCTCTTTGGTGCTTAGTATTCATTTTGGCTCCACTCGCTATAGTTGCATTCTATGCTTTGACAGATACAAACGGTAATTTTACTACTGATAATATTACTGGGCTCTCTATGTATACTGATACTATTGCTCGCTCCGTTTATTTTGGTATTATCGCAACTGCTATCTGTCTTATTATTGCATATCCTCTTGCATATATTATTTCAAAAACAAAAGCATCAAAGCAGAAAGTGCTCTTGATGCTTGTTATGGTACCTATGTGGATGAACTTCCTTCTTCGTACATATTCAATCATGGTATTAATTGAGGATGCTGGTATCATAAATACAATTCTTAAAAGCATTGGATTAAGTCCAATTCACATGATAAACACACCGGGCGCAGTAATCTTTGGTATGGTATATGACTATTTGCCATTTATGATTATCCCGCTTTATACCGCTATGACAAAACTTGATAATAAACTTATCGAGGCGGCGCGTGACCTTGGTGCTACTGGTTTCCAGACTTTTAGAGATGTAATCATTCCTCTCACAAATTCTGGTATAGTTTCTGGAATCACTATGGTATTTGTACCATCAGTATCAACATTCTATATCAGCCAAAAACTCGGTGGTGGTAAGTATACTCTTATCGGTGACGTTATTGAGATGCAGTTCCAAACTGCATACAACTACAATCTCGGCGCATCGATATCTTTACTCCTTATGGTATTCATTCTTGTCTGCTTGTTCGTTATGAACAAGTTCGGAGATATCGATGAAGGAGGTAGTATTGTATGAAAAAACTTGGAACTGCCTCAAAAATCTACACTATTTTTATCTTCATAATCCTCTATGCGCCAATCGCTATATTGATTTTTTATTCATTCAACGATTCAAATAGCACAAGTGTATTCACAGGTTTTTCTCTTCGCTGGTATGGGGAACTCTTTAGAGATAAGGCTACTATCACTGCACTTAAGAACACTGTTATTTTAGCTCTTCTCTCATCAGTGATTTCTACAATCATCGGTACTATAGCGGCAACAGGCCTTTATTATTCAAAGACACGCTGGTATAAGAATGGCCTTTTAACCGTAAATAATATCCCGCTTATGAATCCTGATATTGTTACTGGTATTTCAATGATGCTTCTCTTTGTATTCGTTGGTACTATTTTGAAAATCTCTGGTGTTCTTGGCTTTGCGACAATGCTCATTGCACATATAACCTTTGAGCTTCCATATGTCATTTTGAATATTTTGCCTCGCTTTAAATCAATGGATAAATTCCTCGTTGAGGCAGCATGTGACCTTGGTTGTACACCAAAAAAGGCTTTCTTTAAGGTTACTGTTCCATATATTAAAACCGAAATCATCGCAGCATTTATCATGGCATTTACACTTTCACTTGATGACTTCGTAATTTCATACTTTGTAAGTGGTCCTGATTTCCAGACACTTCCTATTAGGATTTATTCAATGACAAAAAAACGTGTAACACCTGATATGTATGCACTTTCTGCACTTATATTTGTTACAGTGTTTATACTTTTGATTCTTACAAATGTTGCGCAGGACGATGGTCTTCGTGAAAGAATTACAAAGAGACGTAATAAGAGGAGGGAAATTGCATGAAAAGACTCTCCTTGATGCTACTTGTTATTATAATTCTCATTTCATCTTTTACAGTTTCAGCTTCTGCTGTTGAAAATGAAGTGCTTTATCTTGATGATTATAAAATCAATGTAGATTATTACAAAAACAATCCTTACAAAGGAACAACCCTCAATGTCTACAACTGGGGTGAATACATCTCTGATGGTTCTGAGGACTCCTTAGACGTAAATAAGTACTTTGAGCAACTCACTGGTATTAAAGTTAACTACACAAATTTTGATAGCAATGAGGATATGTATGCAAAGATTAAGAGCGGTGGCGCAAATTACGACATCTGTATTCCTTCTGATTATATGATTGAACGTATGATTAATGAGAAAATGCTCTTAAAACTTGATTATAATAACATCCCAAATTTCAAAAATATTGATGACAAGTACAAGTCACTTTATTTTGATCCTAATAATGATTATACAGTTTCATATAATGTTGGATATGTTGCTTTGGCTTATAATACAAAACTCATTGATGAGATTCCTGATTCTTGGGACATTCTCTGGGATGAAAAATATGCGGGCAGAATCTTGATGTTTAATAATCCAAGAGATGGATTTGCTGTTGCACAGTGTCTTTTAGGTCAAAGTCTAAATTCTTCAAATACAGATGAATGGCAGCTCGCTTATGATAAGCTCTTAGAGCAAAAGCCGGTTGTTCGTTCATATGTTATGGACGAAGTGTTTAATATTATGGAGAGCGGAGCTGCCGCTGTTGCGCCTTACTACGTTGGCGATATCATCACTATGATGGATAACAATGATGATCTCGCCGTTGCTTTTCCAAAGGAAGGCGCAAACATCTTTGTTGATGCTATGTGTATTCCAAATACATGCCAAAACAAGGGTGCAGCAGAGCTCTATATAAATTTCATGGAGGAGCCGGAAATTGCTCTTGCAAATGCTGAGTACATCTGTTATGCGACTCCAAATAAAATTGTCCGTAACTTGGATGAATACAGTCTTCGAGAAAGTGATATTCTTTATCCTGATGAGACAGTTTTTGAGAACTATCAGTATTTCCACAATCTTCCAACAGAGACTCAGTCTCTCATGGCAAATCTCTGGTCTGATCTTAAGGTAGATGGAGATTCTAATAATTCTATGTACATAGGTCTTGGGATTTTTGGCCTTCTCGCAGCTTCATTTGGTGCTTATAAAGTGATCAAACGTAAGCATAGAGAGAGGTATTATGA
>JAGHSI010000001.1 GCA_018065925.1 Candidatus Limimonas coprohippi | reverse complement strand
TTTAATAACTTAATAGAGCTTTCGAGTTTATTGTCCTAAAGTTTTACCATGGATTTTAAACCGGGGCGAATTTGGAAACGAATTCACCTTCCATTTTGAAAAGAGGGCCAAGTATATCAGAACTAGAAGTGGGCTTTTCTTTTGGGAAGCCCACTTATTTTTTTAGGAGGTCTGGTTTTGAAAAGATTTGTTGCACTGTTTTTGGCGATTTTGATTTGCTTTTCATTTGCATCTTGTGGCAAAGTTGAATCGGAAAAGAAAGATTCTAACGAGGCTAATACTATTACTGTAACTGATATGGCGGGAAATGAAGTTGCCATTCCAAAGGACACGAAGAATAACACTGTTGCAACAACTTATGGTGTTGTTACTCCTTTCTTTGTAACTCTTAAGATGTCAGACAGAGTACTTGCTACTACATTAAAGAATAAAGGCTTTCTCAGAAAAGTAGACGAGACGATTATAAATACGGGTGACATCGGAAACCTCACTCTTGATTCGGAAGCGCTTGCCGCCTATAATCCGTCAATTCTTCTTTGCAGAAAAACTGAAGCTGAAAAGATTGCAATAGGACAAAAACTTGGAATTCCTACACTCTCAGTTTTTATTGAATCACCTGAAGAAGTAATCGGTATATATACTTTTTTAGGACAGGTGTTCGGCTGTGAAGAGCGTGCCGAAGAACTTGTAAACTATATTAATGATGAACTTAAATCAATAGAAGAGCTTGCAGCAAAGATTCCTGAAGATCAAAAAGTTACTGCGATTTGTATGGGTTCTAAACTTGGCGAGGTTGCTGGTGAAAACATGCTACAAACTTTGATGATTGAAAAAGCCGGTGGTATTTGCGAAGTAAAAGAGATTGCTGACGATGAGATGTGGGTAGATATTGGTGTTGAGAAAGTTTTCTCATACAACCCAGACTTTATCTTTGTTTCAAGTTCAAATCCTCTTGATTATAAAGTTGCTAAACTCTATGAAGATTCTTCTTGGTCTGGAATGACTGCTGTAAAAAAGAACAATGTTTGTCTTATTCCTGCAAAGATTGATTCTTGGGACATGCCAGGCCCTGCATTTGTACTTGGAATTTATTATATGATGCATTGTATGTATCCAGATGTTTTGACTTCTGAGATGCTTCAGGTTGAAATTGATAATTTTTATAAAACTTTTTATGGTATGACATTTGATGGTGAAACACTTGGATATAGTGTAGATTAATGATTGGAAAGAAAGTTGGACTTTAAAATGAAAAGATTTGTTTCGCTTCTTTTAACTTTTGTTATGTGTTTGTCTTTGGCTGCATGCGCAAAGGCGCCGACTGAAGTAACTAAAATAGATGATAATACAATCACTGTTACAGATATGATGGGACGTGAAGTGAAAGTCCCAAAAGACACAAAATCAAATACGGTCGGATCAACTTATGGAGTGGCTACTCCTTTCCTTGCAACTCTTAATATTTCTGACAGAGTGCTTGCTTGTAATTTTAAGAACAAATCTTTTTATCGCCTTGCTGGCGACTCTATTATCAGTGCAGGTAGTATTGGAACAACAATCGTTCTTGATTCCGAGGCACTTGCAGCTTTAGCACCGGATGTTTATATTTGTAAAATTTCGGATCAAGAGAAAATAGATATAGCAACAAAACTTGGTATTCCTGCAATTACACTTTCAGCAGAGATACCAGAGGAAGTGCTTAAAACTTATGAGATGCTCGGTACAATTTTTGGTTGTGAGGATAGAGCGAAAGAGATAGTTGATTATCTTAACAATGAACTCGCTGAGATTGATAAACTCGCAGCAACTATTCCAGAGGAATCAAAGAAAACTGCCCTTTGTATGGGATCTGAGTTTTCTCGCGTTGCTGGCGAGGACATGCTCCAAACAATCATGCTTCAAAGAATTGGTGCTATCACACTTGTTGATGGCATCGTTGGAGAAGAGGAGCGATATTGGGCTGATTGTGGTGTTGAGAAAGTTTTCGAGCTCAACCCAGATTACTTGTTTGTAACAAGTTCTGCAGTTCTTGATTTTAAGATGGATGATTTTTATAACGATTCTTCTTGGTCAGCAATGACTGCGGTTAAAAATAAGAACATTTATCAAATTCCTGCAAAGATTGATTCATGGGATATGCCAGGTCCTGGATTTGTTCTTGGTATGTACTATATGATGCATTGTATTTACCCAGATGTTGTCTCAACTGATCTTTTACAGGAAAAAGTAGATAATTATTACACATTCCTCTACGGAAAAACATTTACGGGAGAAGAAATTGGATACGAATTCTAAGAAAAAGAACTTTTATGCAATAGGTTTTGATTTGTTGCTTTTTGCAGTACTCCTCGGATGCATAGTTATTGCTCTCTGCGCTGGTAAATACCCTATAACCCCAAAAGAGAGTATAGAGGTAATTTTTGGAGAACTCTTTAAAAGAGGCGGGGCATATAGTGAGATGACCAAGAACGTTGTAATTGGTCTTCGAGTTCCAAGAATTATAGCCAGCATTCTTTGTGGCATGATGCTTGCGATGTCTGGTGTTGCATATCAGAGTATTTTTAAAAACCCACTTGTATCACCCGACTTTTTAGGTGTCTCAAACGGTGCCTGTATTGGTGCGGCTATAGCAATCTTAATGGGACTCTCTGGAATTTATCTTTCGGGATTTGCATTTATTGGTGGAATTTTAGCTGTCCTAATAACGGTAATGATTCCGACAATAATGAAATCAGATTCGAATATTATGTTGGTGTTATCCGGTGTAATAGTTGGCGGTGCCATGAGTTCCATTCTCGGATTCATCAAATATGTTGCTGATCCAGAAACAGAACTGGCCGCTATCACATATTGGACCATGGGAAGTTTTTCTTACGTAACAATCGCCGAAATTAAGAGCGTTATTTTCACAATGCTTATACCAATGATTATTCTATTTGCAATGTCTTGGTGGCTTGACATATTGTCAATGGGCGAATCGGAAGCAAAGACACTTGGTGCAAATATTAGCGTAGTTAGAAATGTTGCTATCGCATGTGCAACACTTATGACTGCAAGCTCTGTTTGTATCTCGGGTACTATAGGTTGGATTGGACTTGTAATCCCACACTTTGCAAGAATGTGCGTAGGTCCAAATAATACAAAACTTATTCCAACAGCAGGACTTATGGGAGGAATATTCCTTCTTCTTGTAGATACAGTTACAAGAACAATAAGTATTGCCGAAATGCCAGTAAGTATTTTAACTGGTCTCATAGGAGCTCCGTTCTATGCAATACTCCTTTATAAGCAGAGGAAGACACTCTCATGATTATTGAAGCAGAGAATATTAATTTCACTTATACAAAAGGTACAAGGCAGATTTTAAAAGATGTAAATCTAACTTTAGAAGAGGGACAGGTAATGTCCATACTCGGACCAAACGGAGCGGGCAAGAGTACACTTCTAAACTGCATTGCCACCTTGAACGAACTTGATTCAGGAACAATCAAACTTTGTGGAAAAGATGTTAGGAAAATGAAACAAAAAGAGGTTGCAGCTATTCTAAGCTATGTTCCTCAAAATCATATTCCGGCATTTTCCTATACAGTTTTTAATTTTGTTTTGATGGGACGCGCGCCGAAGGTCGGCATGTTCGAAAAACCAAAGACCGAAGACTTTGAAATTGTTGCAAAAGTTTTAAAGGAACTTGGAATTTCAGAACTTGCTGACAAGCCATATACAGAGATATCTGGCGGCGAACGTCAGCAAGCAACAATAGCAAGGGCATTGGTTCAAGAACCGAAGGCGATTCTCTTTGATGAACCAACTGCACACCTTGATTTTGGTAATCAGATTAAAACTCTTAGAACAATTAAGAGTCTTGCTGAAAAGGGTTATGCAATTATTATTACAACACATAATCCTGATCATGCGATTATGCTTGGTGGTACAACGGCAATTCTTGATAAAAAAGGACATTTATCAGTTGGACCTACTGAGGAAATAATCACAGAGGAGACTTTGAAGAAAGTTTATGATACAAAACTTAAACTTTCATATTTTGATGAGGCCGGAAGACTTGTATGTATTCCACCTAATTTATAATTTGGAGATAAATGAAAGGCAGTGATGAGATGAAAAGAGTAGTTGCTCTCTTTATGACTTTTGTAATTGCATTCTCACTTGTAGCTTGTGCAAAAGGTGAGACAAAAACAGAAGCTCGAGAAGGATATCACCTTGTTGTCGATTCTATGAACAGGACAATCGAAGTTCCGGATAACGCAACTAAGATTGCGGCTATGAATGGCCCTACTTTTGAAATGTGCCTTTGTCTTGGTGCGGCAGACAGAGTAGTTCTTACAAAGAAACCACAAACCTCAAATTATCCAGCTGCGCTTTTAGTATATCCAGATGTCGCAAAAATTGAGGGGTTCAATAATGTTAATCCTTCAGCAGTTGTAAATATTGAGGATTACCTCTCACGTGGAATTGATCTTGTCCTTTATTACAACAACGAGACAGAACTTGAAAAATTTGACAATGTAGGAATTGCTGCGGTTACTCCGATTCTTTCAACATCAGATATTACAGATATAGACGAATGTCTTAATATGAGCGTTGAAAGGTATAAAGAGCGTGGCGCAAAGTCAATGAAAGTGACAGCCGAGGCCCTCGGCGGAGATGCACTTGAAGTTTTTGATAAGTGGGAAAAATATGTTAATAACATAATTGATCTAATCTACTCACGCACAAAGGACTTGAAGGAAGAAGATAGGCCTTTGGTTTATTGGGGAAACACATGGGGCGAGAATATCCTTTCTTCATATGTTCTTACAAACAGAGCTTATGAGATTCAACTTGCTGGTGGTAGAGCGGTTGGCCCAACTACAGGAGGCAACTTCCCGGAGATTAATGAGGAACAGCTTTTCGAGTGGAACCCAGATGTCATTCTTGTAGATAATCACGGCAATAGCCCAGAACTTGTAAAGAAGCAGGTTTTAAAGAAAGAAAAGTACAAGACTTTATCAGCAGTACAGAATGAAGCAGTTTATAGGATTCCAGCAGGTGTATTCTTCCTTGATAAGGGATCGACAACAGCTCTAATGACTCTTTGGCTTGCAACTATTGTTCAGCCAGACCTCTTCTCAGATATATCTATGGTTGAGGAACTTCAAAAGTATTACAAAGAATTCTACCATTATGAATTATCTGCAGATGATGCTCAACACATTCTCGATGGTTGGTATAGTTCTTCGGGTGAGTCAAACGAATAAGAGGAAATAGATTTGGAAAACGTAAAACTCGAAAATATTGAAAAGAAGACGTCGCCATTTGTTTGGGGAATAATGATTATTCTTCCATTCCTTCTTTTCTTCGTATCTCTCTTTCTTGGTAGATACATGATAGATCCGGGCGTTGTTTTGAAAATACTTCTTAATAAAATTCCTGGTATCAATTTTGCTCAGACATGGGAACAGACTGCGGAGACGGTGGTAATAAGTGTTCGCTTCCCTCGAGCAGTAATGGCAGCACTTGTCGGAGCGGGCCTTTCGATGTCTGGTGCCGCTTTCCAAGGAATGTTCCAAAATCCACTTGTTAGCCCATATGTTCTCGGCGTTTCAGCTGGTGCAAGTTTTGGTGCGGCACTTGGTCTCCTACTCTCTTGGCCAACATGGATGGTTCAAATTGTAGCATTTGGTTTTGGTATATTTGCAGTTGCTTTAACTTATCTTATGGCACATCTTTATAAAACAACACCGATTCTAATGTTAGTGCTTTCCGGTATGGTTGTATCGGCCTTTTTTCAGGCAATGGTGTCGCTAGTAAAGTTTGCTGCAGATGATGAGGATAAACTTCCGGCTATTACATTCTGGCTCATGGGAAGTATCGGTAAGGTTGGTCTTAATGACCTTGCTCCTTCAGCTATACCAATGATAATTGCTATGGCTGTTCTCTATGCTATTCGCTGGAGACTCAATGTTCTTTCAATGGGTGAGCGTGAGGCGGAAGCTCTTGGTGTGAATACAGAGAGAGTAAAACTTATTGTTATTATTACAACTACTTTAATTTCTTCTCTCACAGTTTCGCTCTGTGGAATAATTGGTTGGGTAGGACAGGTAATACCTCATTTTTGTCGTATGATCGTAGGACCTAACCACAAGGCGCTGATTCCTGCAACAATTTTTGTTGGAGCATCGTACATCATAGTAATTGATAATCTTTGTCGACTCGTTTCAATTACAGAGATACCAATCGGTATTTTGACATCGGTAGTTGGTGCTCCGGTATTTGCATACCTTCTTCGTAAGACGAAAGGAGGCTGGGCATAATGAGCGACGAAATTATGGTAAAAGTCGAGAATGCTACTTTTTCATATGGTAAGAAAACTGTATGGGAAAATCTAAATCTCGAAGTTAAACGGGGCGAATGCCTCTCTCTCCTTGGCCCAAACGGTTGTGGTAAAACAACACTTTTAAACTGCATTAGCGGTTCAAACCCTTTGACCGCAGGTAATATAAAACTTTTGGGCAAAGAAGTTGCCGATTACGAGATTGGAGAGAAAGCAAAGCGACTCGGATATGTATTCCAGGAGCACAGTGCTCCGTTTCCATATTCCTCTATTGAGGTTGTTAGAATGGGACGTACTCCGCATCTTGGATTCTTTGGTTCGCCGGACGAAAAAGATACTGAACTCGCATACAGTATCATGGAGGACCTCGGTATCGCCCACTTGGCCGGCGAAAGTTATACACAGATTTCTGGCGGTGAGCGTCAGCTTGTATTGATTGCAAGAACGCTTTGCCAGCAGCCAGACATCGTGCTTTTTGATGAGCCGACATCACATCTTGATTTTAAAAATCAAGCGCTTGTTCTTAGAAACATCAAAAAGCTTTCAGAGTCTGGCATGACCATCATTATGACAAGTCATTTTCCAAATCATGTTTGGCATGTTGGTGATAGAGTTGCAATGATGGGTTACGATGGAATTATTGCGGACGGAAAAGTTGATGAGGTTATGACTGAAGAAAATCTATCAAAGACCTATGGTGTTCCAGTTCGCATTTTTGAAGGAAAATCAGGGGATAAGAGAACAAGGTTCTGTGACCCTGACCTTGATTAAAGAGGAGGATATAAAAATGAAAAGATTGATTGCTATTCTTTTGGCTCTTTCTATGATTCTTTGTTTTGCAGCATGTGGCGCAAAGTCAGCTGGTACAGAGGATCCAACTTCAACTGAAGAGCCAACAACTGAGACGTGGAAGACAAAGTCTGCAAGCCTTGAATTTAAGGACTATCAAAAGCTTGTATTCTTCCAAAATTACATTGTCTTAAATAAAGATGTAGCAGAAGATGGAAAAGTATGTTTCCCAGATTTCGGTGATGCGATGTCTCCAACTGAAATGACTATCGCGGGAGAGACAGTAAAAGCTTATCCACTTGATAGACTTGCAAAAATCTGGAGCGAAGAGCCAACTGGCACACTCACGGTAATTGACAATGATGGTAAGACATATAGTATGCCGGCTGAGGAACTTGCAAATGCATATGTAGGTGAAATTGAAATAGAAGTTGATGGTCTCCTTGCCAATGTTGGCGTTTTAAAAGCCGGCTCACTTGAGGTTAAGGGTGTTAAGTATATTGTTGCTGAGAGCAAGGATGCATTTATGTTCCCAACAACTGGTGAGGTTGCTGCAGATGAACCGATTTCTTTGTTAGATGTATTTAAAGATATTGGTTGGGATGAGAATCTTGTTTATAGATTTGTATGTTTCGACAATTTCTGGAACTATATTGATTCACAGTCAAAAGATGATGAAGACGGTGGAAAAGTTCTTGCTGGAACTGAACTTCGTGCAACACTTTCTGGCGCTCTAAATATTAGCATTCCATTTGAAAACCGAGGTGGCTCAGGTAAGATGAATGATATTTTCTTTGTTTCTATTACTGAGCAGGTTAAATAAGGGAGAAACAACATGAAAAGAATTATTGCATTAGTATTAAGCTTTATATTTGTCCTTTCTTTTGCTGCTTGTGGAAAGGCACCTGTTCAGGACACAAGCGACAGAGGACTTGTAGAAATTTATCTCGATGGTAAAGAAATAGCATCTGTTACAATGGTAGATTTTCAAAAGAAGGCAGTCACATCAAAGATTGGTGATGACACTTACTATGGAAAAGCTCTTGTTGATATTATTAATGCTGTAGATGTAAGCACAGCAAAAGCTGCTTTTACAAAATCTGCTGATGGCTTTGCTCAGTACTTCTCGGATGCAACTGATCTCTTTATTGCAACTCATAAAGTTGATGGTGAGAACTATGAGTCTATTAAGAATGATGCAGGTGAAGAGAATTTTACAGCTCTCACAGCTAATAAGAAAGCAAAAGAAGTAACTGAGATTTATCTCCTCACAACTGCTCAGGATTGGCAGGTTAGTGTGGATTTGAATGGTGAGAAAAAGACAGTTACTATTGAAGACTTTATGGCAATGAAGCCACAGTATAAAGAACTCAGCCATAAGTTTAATGGTGGTGCCGATGAATTTACTGGAGAATTCCTCTGTGTAGACTCAAAGACATTTTGGGAAGCAATGGGTGCTGAACTTGTTGAAGGTAAAAATGATGAAGGCATGCCAGTCTACTATGTTGATGGTACAGAGCTTACAGTTACCGGCTATGCTCAGGGAAGCAATCAGGAATTAAAGCTTAAAATCAACAAAGACTTAAAGGGCGACCCACTTAAGGAAAAGACAGCGTGGCTTGTTTATTACTTCGTTCTTATCAACGGTGGTGACACTCACGAAGTAGGCACATCATCTCCAATGGATCTTGATCTTTCTTGCATTTATGATGGAACAGGTATTCGCTGGATGACAACACCAATTACAGAACTTACAGTTGCCCCACCGGTAGCTGATGAAGATTAATTAGGTATTTTCGAGCAATGACTCGTAATATAAAAAAACTATTATTTTAAAGGAGAGATTCACGATGAAACTTTCAAAAATTCTTGCAATTGTACTTGCACTCGTAATGGTTCTTTCATTTGCAGCTTGCGGTTCTAAGCCAGCTGAGGAACCATCAACAGATGCACCTGTATCAACAGAGGCTCCAACAAAAGCTGAGACTCCTGCTGCTCCAGAAGGCGCTCCAGAGATTAAGGACGCTACAGCAAAAATCACATTTGCTGATTTCTCATTCAAAGTAAACGGCAAAGAAATCACAAATAAGGACCTCGAAGGTTGCTCAATCTACAAAATCACAGTAGAGACAGTTAGCTCAAAGGGTAATGCTTCAGAGAACACATATGGCGGTTATGCTATTAAGGACGTTCTTAAGGCAGCTGGTTGCGCAGACGCTACAAAGATCACAGCAGTTTGCAACGATGGTTATGAGACAGACGCTTACACAATCACAGATGAAAACGCTCCTTACACACTTCTTGCTATCGAGAAGGATAAGGAACTTGGCGAAGACGGTACAGTATGGTTCGCTCCATGCCTTGAAGAAATCGCTAGTGGTTATGCAAAACTCGTAGTTGAGATTGTTGCTGAATAATTTAAAATTTAATTTCTGAAATTTTAAGTGAATCTGAGGAGGGTGTGACGGCACCCTCCTATGGTTCGACATTTTACTTTTTAGGGGAGACAGTCATGAATATATTTGAAGAGATGGTAAAAGCCAACAAGTCTTTTAAGGCATATGCTGTTGTTACTGTAGTAAATAGCAACGGCATCGGCACAGCTGATCCTGGTAAAAAGATGATTATGTATGCTGACGGTATGATCGTTGGTACAATTGGTGGTGGCCAATTTGAATTTGAATGTATGAAGATTGTAAGAGGAATGATTGCAAAGGGCAAAACAACTGAGATGATAAATTTCTCTGGAGTAGACTTGCTCGTTGAAGTTTATGATGCAGGTAATACTCTTGTAGTTGTTGGCGGTGGCCATGTAGGTAATTGCTTGCTCAAAACTGCAAAACTTTTACCTTTTGCAACTATTCTTATTGACGATCGTGACGAGGGTCTCATTACTGAAAGTAGAGAACTTGCAGATCACTATATTAAATGCACAAACTATGAAGAAGCTATTCTATCATCTGAAATTCCAGAAGGCGCTTATTATTTCTGTGCCGCATGGAATCATGATTTTGATGCTCAAGGTCTTAAGGGAGCGCTTCAAAAGAATCCAAAGTATGTTGGAATGGTAGGCAGTCGTGAAAAGAAGGATATTCTTTTTGCTATGCTTCGCGAACAGGGAGTGTCTCTGGAACAACTTGATTCAATTTATACTCCTGTAGGCCTTGATATCGCTGACGGTTCTCCAGCTGAAATAGCTTTTGCTATCATGGCAGAAATCTTAATGATTAAAAATAACGGCACAGGAGAAAACTGCAAGGGAATTAAGACTAAATTCTTATCAAGTAATTGCGATAGTATGGTAGAACCAGTAGGGGGAGAAAAATAATGGCAAAGAAAATAATGTCGCTTCTCTTGGTGATTTGTCTAATTATTATTCTTTCTGCATGTGATGCAAAAGTTGACACACAATATCCTTTAATTAGCGACAAAAATATTCATACAATTGCCTTTATTTCGGACACGCAGAGATTCTCTGAAAAAACATTTAATGATGTTTATGACTCTCTAATAAAGGATAAAGATACATATAATATTGAGTATGTTATTCACACGGGTGATGTTATCCAGGAGGGGGACGATTTAGATTCCGAATGGAAGATAGCAAAAGATGCAATGAGAAAGCTGGATGGAGTAATTCCATATGGTGTTCTCGCAGGTAATCATGATCAAGAGATAAACTCGGAAACTCCTTTTGCCCGTTATTCAACTTATTTTGGTGATTCGACCTATGAAACCTGTGAATACTTTGCAGGTTCGTATTCAGATTGTCGAGCACATGCTCAACTTTTGACAATTGGCGAAACTGATTTTGTGTTCGTTTATATTAGCGATGGCCCGGATAAGGGGTGCATAGATTTTGCAAACGAAACTTTTGCTAAGTATAGTGATCGAGTAGGAGTACTTTGCACTCATAAATATTTAGAAGAGGATTTATCACTTGACGATATGGGTGAATATCTTCTTAAAAAAGTGGTTGAGCCAAATGAAAATATAAAACTTGTGCTTTGTGGACATGAGTCTGGTGCGGGTTTTGTTGAGACAAAGATTTCGGATGACAGAACAGTGGTTCAAATAATGGCTGATTATCAGGATGCAAACAATGAGGGAACACTCATGTATCTTCAAATTGATAATGAGTCAAAAACTCTAACGGGGATCTCATACTCACCGATTACAAAGTCATATGAAGGATACAAAGATATTGATACGGATCAATTCCAAATTAAACTTCCTTGGTGATTTAGGAGCAAAATATGAAATGTGAATTTTGCGAGTGGCGTTGTGACCTTGCAAATGGAAACGGCATCTGCGGCAGGTATAAATGTGAAAAAGACAGTATAGTCGAATGCGAACCATTCGACTGGATTGACTTTTATCCTTATACCGTCGAAAGCATGCCGTTTTATCACGTTTTGCCAAATGAATATGTCATACAAACTGGTACAGTGAGCTGTAATGCTCGCTGTAGTTATTGTATAAACTCACATTTGGCAATAGAGGAGAATGATGCGCGAAAACTGAAACATCGAAGCGCTGAATCCTTGGTTTCTCTCTGTAAGCAGATGGATGCAAAGGGTGTTGTCTTTGCCATAAATGAGATTACTTGCTTTATTCCTTCTGCTATTGAAGTGGCAAAGAAACTACATGCGGAGGGCTTAGAAGTTGGATGCCTTACTAACGGCTTCCAAACTGAAAAAACAGCAAGGCTTCTTGCTGAGAATATGGATTTTATAAATGTTAGTTTGAAATCGCTATCAGACGAGTTCTACAAAAAAGATTTAGGATTGTCTTCTGTACAACCAGTTCTTAGAAATATAAAAATTTTTAATGAGATGACACATCTTGAAATTGTAACTCCTCTTGTCCATGAGGTGGTTGACAACGAAATTTATGACATAATGAATTTTATTTATGATGTGAATCCGGAGATTGTATGGCATCTATTCCGTCTCATGCCAAATCATGATCGTGCAGATGAAAGAGATATGACGCATGAGGAAATGTTAGGGATTTATGAGACGGCAAGGGCAAAATTGCCGTATACATATCTCGGCAATTTTGCAGGCTCACAGTGGGTTGATACTTACTGCCCAGATTGTGGAGAACTTATTATTAAACGCATTTGCACGGGTGCATGGCTCGGAGGGACTGTATTTAATAACTTGAACAACGGTACTTGCCCTCATTGCGGCAAAAGGATAGCAGGGGTGTTTTAATGTACGAAATAATGCTTGATGTCAACGGGTGGCAAGGTTTATTTGATTTTCAAACTGGTGAAGCACTATCTTTTGATAATAAATCTTATATAGACCTTGCAAAAAGGATTTCAAACAAATATCCATATCCCGGAGATTTAAATCCAAATACATCTGCGTGGACTACTGACTTTGCACTTGAGGTTGTGAGAGAGTATGATCCAAAGCTTATGCTCATAACTTATGCAAATGGTGCAATAAATAGAATTAATTCAAAACTTGGTGCTGTTGAGACAAAAGACTTAGAATTAGATGTTTTGTCCGAGGCATTTCGTTTTATAGATAAAACGGATTATGAGCCGATAATTATCAGCACGGGAAACATGCGAAAAATCGATAAAGTATTAAATACAGACGATATTGAAGGATACTTTAATACTTCATCGGATCCTTATGTTGGTGGTGTGTTTGGCGCTACTGATAAGGACTATGAAACTGTAAAGAATATGATTGGGGTAAAGTCATATTTAACAAAGAAGGAATTTCTTAAAAAGTACCATATTTTTGATAATTATGCGGTCGAGAGAACACCTGACATTATTCTCTTTACAGAGGATGATTATGCTCTTACAAGAACAGGAAATAGAGGTACGACTCTCGAAGAAATTCCCGAAAGAAAAAAGACCGTTAAAGCTTATTCAAGACTCCCCGATCTTCCAAACGATATTTTTAAATTTAGAGAATTTATAGATTTAAAACTTTCTGAAGGAAAACGTATAGCTGTCATCATAGTTGAAGGAATAGATGATAACTGTATGCCAAATGAATCTATTGATGTGAATAGAGAAAAAGATGGAATTCTTTATGCTGAGGGTGTTGCATTTTATTACGCTCTTCTAAATGCCAAGGAATTTACCTCGGCTGGAATGCCATATATTTTTCATAATCCATTTATAAAAAGAAGGCCAGACGCCAGATATTCATACAGTTATATTAAAACTGACAATTTTCAAGATCCTATTGGGTTTAATAGAAACTTCAAAACGGCATCTGTAGGAACGCGCTCTGGAATTTTCCATTCGGCATGCATGTGCGATTACTCCTTCGAATGTCATTGCAGGGGCCTTGCTGAGTCCGGCGTTTTAACTTTCATAAATAGCGAAAAGCTAGGAGGTAAATGATATGAAGTTTAAAAAGGCAATTAGTTTTTTGCTTGCTGTAATAATAGTGTTAAGCTTTGCAGCATGTGCGTCAGGATTGAATGAATTGCCAAAGGCAGATCCAGATCTTGATTCAATGTTTGGTGTTGATAAGAATATTACAATTGAAAACATTGATGAGTATTTAAATCGTGACGATACAGTTTATCGCGATATGCGAATGCTTTCTGATCCAGCTGATTATGCGGCGATTGGTGGAGATGCCGATCTTTCTTTCTCAATTAAAGGGTTTAAAATTGTACCGTATCCATTTATCGGATCACTTCAAGCTTTACCAGTAGATAATGCATATACTGGCGAATGTCTTTATACAGTTGAGTGGAATGATGATGGAAGCATTGCTTCAGCACATGCAAATTATGCGGAATCCGAGATGGCATTAAAGGAACTTTTTCCACAGGACAAAAATATTGTTTTGACTTGTGGTGGCGGCGGATATGCCGGTATGACACGTGCGCTTCTCATCTATCTTGGATGGGACGAGACAAAGCTCTATAACATCGGTGGTTCTTGGGAGTATAAAGGTGACAACAAATTTGAAATAATGGTTTATCCAGAAGACGCTAACGATGCGAACTTCCTTGCAACATGGCGAGCTGATTATGCATATATTCAGTTTGATAAACTTCATGGATTAGATGATTGATTTGGTGGATAATATGGCAAGAAAAGTTCTTTCTATTTTAATGGTGACGCTTTTTGTCTTGTCGTTTGCGGGATGCCGAAAAGAAGATGAGAAAAAGGTTGAAAACCCATATGATATGTTTACGTTTACTCACTATGCTTCAGGTGGAACACCCGAAGAAGAGACGGCAGTAATTCTTTTTGAACAGTCCAACGAGACTTTCACATCATATCAGGTTGCATTTGTTTCCTGCACTTGCCGTGACCCAAGTGTAAATTATTACTCTGTTATGTATATTGAGTTACTCAATACTAAGGATAAACCGGAAGAAGCTTCAATTAGAGCAATAACTTTTGGTGACAACAAAGGACTTTGGGGAGATAGTAATCCTACTTACGGAACTAAGGATTACAC
>JAGHSI010000066.1 GCA_018065925.1 Candidatus Limimonas coprohippi | reverse complement strand
TCTTATATTATAGAACAATTATTAAGTAAAAAAAAGACGTGCCCTAATAGAAAAGGACACGACTTTTTTGTTAAAAATCACATATTGTTCATCATTTAAGATTATCAAGAATCTTAAAGTAATTCTTATAGTAATTCATTACATAATAAGGTGTTACAAAAGCACGAACCGAACCACCAACAACATCCATATGATCACCCTGGTAAACTGGCATTACATTCCAAATACCACGCTGAACATTATCCTTTGAATCATAGTAATAAACATATGGCTCATTTGAAGGATGAAGAGCTGAGAGTGTGTTTGAACATCCATCCGATTCAAGCCAAAGTGGATCGAGATCTTCATCTACAGTTCTATCGTGAAGACAAGAACCAACGAGGTTGCCTGTAAGCCAGAATGGAACAAATGATGATGCCTTCGTTCTATGATTACCATTTGGTGTAACCATAGAGTTGCTTGTTGAAATTGAAAAATAATAAGCATCTTTGTTGAGTTCCATTGTCTTATTAATCTCACGAGCGCCCTTGAGTGAAAGATCAAAGTAGAGATTATCATCTGTCTTCATAGCCTTAATCATACCAGGGATGTTGAGCATCTTTTTATAGTCGCATTTACCCTTTGGATTTGATGTGATGCCCCACTGATCAAGTGACATATCATAGAACTTGTTTCCAGGTGTGTTACCGAGTACACCAGCAAAGCCAAAGAAAGTGATAACTTTAAGAATTGGAAGAAGAGGTCCAATTGCGCCAATTACTGTTGTGCCGTCATGGGGACCAGCAACAGTTGTTACAGACTGAATCCAATCGCCCTTGCCACCCTTGAAAAGTTCAGAAACATCCTTTCCTGATGCTTCAACCTCCTCTTTTGCACCGTGTGCCATAAGGCTTGAGAACATACGAACTGTTGCGCCTCCAAAAGAGTGACCAAGAATATTAATTTTCTTTTCACTACTCCAACCTGGAACAAGCGGTTTATCATATGTACGACCAAAACGTGCATGGCCATACTTCTTTGAGTGAACTTCGCCATAGTCTACTGTTCCACCAACAAGCTGTGCATAAATTTCACAAGCACGGTCCCAAGCTGAACCGAGCGAAGAGATAGTTGGTGCGCATGCCTCGCCCCCATTCGCACGGATCATTCCTGCAAGATCACCAGCGAGCATGCCCCAATAAGGCAAAAAGTCGTTTACTTTTTCATCCTGGCCAAAACCAAGCATTCCGTGGATAAAAACATATGGGTAACTCATATTCTTCCCCTTTCAATTTACTCTATAAATTACCGAATTTGTAACTAACAAAATTATTATACATTTTTCCTGCCTCTAGCACAACACTGCCGAACCCATCATGGTTTATAGCATCTGGCAGATGCTGTGCCTCAAGGCATATTCCCATGTGAGGTCTTTCTTTCATCTGATTTCCAGAATAGCAAACAAAACATGGGTAATCGGTTTTCATTGTAATAATGCGATTCTTTTCTTTACAAATAAGTTCCGCCTCATGTACAACCTCTTCAGTGTTTTCAAATATAAAAGCATGGTCAAAACCATTCTTTGCAATAATACACTGAGAGTCTTTAGATTCAACGGCATCCTTTATACATCTGCCATCATTTAAATCAAAAACAGTTCCTTTGACATCCAAAAGATCTCCAGTTGGAGTTAAATCATCATTCAAAGGAACAAACTTAGAGATATTTGCTTTTAAAACATGATTCTCTACCGTCTCATTAGCAGTCTCACCATTAAGATTAAAATAGGCGTGATTTGTGATGTTTAATATCGTATCCTTTGAGGATGTAGCAACATAATTGATGCGAAGTTCATTATCTTTAGTTAAAGTATAAAGCACGCCGACATCCAAATCTCCAGGAAAGCCATTTGCACCATCAGGGCTATGGTATTTTAATGCGACTGTGTCGCCAAACATGGAGGCGTCCCATTCTGCCTGGCGATCAAACTCGTGGTTTCCATGAAGTTGATTATCATTTTCATTCTTTGGCAAACTATACTCTGTGCCGTTCAAAGAAAACTTGCCATGTGAAATACGACCAGCTATACGACCAATAACGGATGCAGAGTAAGGCGGACGGCAAATCATATTGTCGCCGTCAAAAATAATCTCTTTTATTGTTGCACCATTTGTGTCAATAACGACTCTCATATTTTCATTTTCAAGAATAAACTCCATAATAATCCCCCTAAAATAAAAAGCTGGGACTAATTAAAGTTCCAGCTTTCAAATGGACAAATCAGCTAAGCATCTGCTTAGGAAGAGTGAAGAGAGCGTTAATAGCCTTCTTTGTTGGAGCTTTAACGTTTTCTTTAATACCCTCTTTGATGCCCTCTGTAATTCCCTGTACTAAGCCGTCTTTTGCTGACTTAAGGATTGAACTAAAAAAGTCTTTGAAAAATGCCTTCATTTTAATTTCTCCTTTATGAGTTTATGCGCCTATTATAGCATATTTATGGACATTTAAAACAATTTATTTCTCCTTATCGGGAAACAAAGTGCGAAACATGTCCCATTTTCATTTGAATATTCTAAATTTACAGAACCACCATGCGCATCCATAATATTATGAGCAATTGGGAGACCAAGTCCATACCCGCCCTTTTCTCTAGCTCTAGAATCATCAATTCTATAAAAACGGTCAAAAAGATATTTTTGCTTATCGGCAGGAATAGGTTCGCCTGTATTTGCAACCGTAAATTTAATCTGCCTCTGGTTGCCTTCAGCGGTTACAAATATATTACCCTTATCATTGACATATTTCAAAGCATTATCAATCAGTATCATCATAGCTTGCTTTACGCGAGTCTCATCCGCAACGATAAACAAATCTGATGGTATGGCGGAAGAAAGGCTTATCCCTTTTTCAAAAGCGAGTGACTCAAAGGACAAAACACAATCTTCTGCAGTATGTGAAAAATTAATTTCTTGGAAATTATAGGACTGATCAATCTGAGCATCTGAACGAGCAAGGAACAACATATCATTGACAAGTTCTGTCATTCTTGCAGCTTCAGATTTTGTATTTTCAATCCACTTGTTTTGTTCCCAAACTTTTGAATCTTTATTGGCTTGAATAATATCCATGTTGGCAAGAATTACAGTAAGAGGTGTTTTTAGTTCGTGCGATGCATCAGCAACAAAACGATTTTGTGCACACCAAGATTCCTCAACAGGCTCAATTGCCTTTCTAGCCATATAGTCAGCCACCAAAAACATCATTCCAAGAATAAGAACAGAGATAAGTCCAAAGATTCTTACAAGGAAAAGAAAAGTTGTAATCTCAGAAGTCATATCCGAAAAAGCAACCCTATATCCGTTTGGAGTAGAAACAATTAAATATCTATAATTATATGTTGAAATTACACCGGTGGCGCGCTTATCGTTTCCTATTTTTCCGACAACATCTTCAATTAAGTTTTTTGCATCATCTTCACTGATATCAGAATTAGTGGATGATATCCAAAAAGCAATCTTCTTATCCTTATCAATTGTTGCTATGAGTTCAACTGAACTCATACGTTCTTCGTTTAATTGCTTACTATTTGAATTGATACTGGAAAAATTTTCTGCAATCTCTTCATTTGGAAAGAATACTGAATTTACATTGCCCTCAAGGGCTGCAGTTAGCGCAGTTATTGTCTGTGATCTCTCATAATAGAAAGTTGTAGCTGTAAGTCCCAAAAAAGCAAATACTGTTATAAGAGCTATGGGAATAATACTTGACAAAATAAATTGCTTCCTAAGTTTCTTTAACAATTTGCTACCTCCAAACGATAACCAACTTTTCTAACAGTTGTTATTGATACCCTTGACTTGATGTGAGAAAGTTTCTTTCGAACAAAGGATATGTATACTTCAACATTATTGTCCTCGGCGTCTGAAAGAGCGCCCCAAACTTTTATAAGCAAATCCTCTTTTGAAACAATGATATTAGGATTTGACATCAAAATCTTCAAAATATCAAATTCTTTAGGACCAAGATTTATTGTGTTTTCACCACAGGTAATGGTGTAGTTTGATAAATTTAAGGTTAAATCATCAAACTCAAGTTCATCCATTACAACTTCACCCTGGCGACGGGATATAGCGCGTATACGTGCTAGAAGCTCGCCAGGCACAAACGGCTTTGTGAGATAATCGTCCGCACCGCAGTCGAGACCTTTAATTTTATCCGCCGTGTCATCCTTTGCCGTAAGCATTATAACCGGCGTTTGATTCTTCTCCTCGCGCATCTTGCGGACGATATCAAAGCCGTTCATCTTAGGCAACATAACATCCATAACAATTACGTCATAGTCATCACTCAAGGCAAAATCAAGCCCGTCCTCACCGTCATTTACAATATCGACAGTATATCTTTGAGTTTTCATTATTTCACCAAGTGCTTCAGCAAGACGAACTTCGTCCTCAACTATAAGAATACGCATAGTGTCTCCTCAATTCAAAAGATTAATTCACAAAAAAAATATAATGCTAGACTCTTAATTAATTCTTAAATATTATAACCCAT
>JAGHSI010000126.1 GCA_018065925.1 Candidatus Limimonas coprohippi | reverse complement strand
CAACTAACTGTCTGCAAAGGTACGACTTTTTATTGAAACATCCAAATAAATATCTAATTATTAACGAGTTAATTTATAGAACATCCCATAAATAATTAATAAATATGTACACACAAGAACACGGATTTTATGTTGCCCATGGTCCTAAGGGACCAATCAGCATCTGCGGTAAGATGGCAAACCGTCATGGATTGATAGCAGGCGCAACAGGTACAGGTAAGACAGTCAGCCTTCAGGTGCTGGCTGAGAGTTTCTCACAGGCAGGCGTTCCTTGCTTCATGGCCGACATGAAGGGTGACCTCTCTGGCATCAGCCAGGCAGGCAAGATGACAGACTTCATCCAGAAACGCTGCACAGAATTCGGCATTCAGGACCCTCAGTTTGCAGGCTGTCCAGTCACCTTCTGGGATGTATTTGGGGAACAGGGTCATCCAATGTGCACCACTTTGTCCGAGATGGGACCTGAAATCCATGCTTACTTATGTGGCAGAACATGCAAGCGAGATTTCAAAGACCTACGGTATGGTAGCACCGGCCAGCTTGGCAACCGCATCCAGCATGCCCTCCGTGCCTTTACACCAAAGGACCAGAAAGGCATGAAGGCAGCAGCCGAGACGTTCCGCGAGAATCCAGAGTTCAATACCGCCGACGCCATTTCCGAACTTGCCACAGGCGAAGCACTCGTTTCCTTCCTCGATGAGAGCGGAACCCCGTCGATAGTGGAAAGAGCAAGAATCCTCTTCCCTCTGAGCCAGATTGGTGCTATCGTGCCGGTACAGCGCCAACAGATCATGATGTCGTCAGCCGTTGCAGGCAAGTACGACCAGATAGTCGACCGCGAGAGCGCCTTCGAAGTTCTCCTTGCACAGAGCGAGCAGGAAAGTGCGGCACAGGCACAGGCAGAAGCAACTGCCCAGCAGGAGAAGGAGGCAGCCAAGCAAGCCAAGCAGGCTACTTCTACGGCCGTAAGGTCTCTGACACGAGGAATCCTAGGCAATCTGCTGAAATAGAAAGAGGCAGATACATGTAACCCTCTCTACCAGCGTCCCTCCGTGACGGTGAATGTCATGGAGCCCTTTTCTATGCTGACCGACAGGCTGGCCTCCTCGTCGGTAATCTTCCCGTCGGGATTGGGAAAGTCCATTCCCCAGATATGATTATATTGATAATGGGTGGAGTCCACCTTGTTCCAGCAGGCAGTTCCCGTGGCGTCTTTCCTGCCACACAGGGCGTCTATGCGGTCATAGAATTCCTGTGAAGGGACTTCCTTGAACGACAACTCATATTCATCCGTGTAATCCCCGTTGAAGCAGGTCTCGCCCTGTCTGTACTCTGCAATCTCGAACTCCGGGAAGTCCACCTTTGTCGCCCATTCCATTCTTTCCTCTATGAATCCCGTACGGTCATAGAAGTAATTCAGATAGACGTCATGTACGGCAGCATAGAGAAGCGGCAGGATATAGATGATGCCACAAACAATCCAGTGCCATTTCTTGATGGAGAAATCCTTCCTCACCAGTCTCATGATGCCCCATACTATCACGAGAACGACACTTACTGCCACACAATACAGCAGGTAAAGAATAATTGAAATAGTCCAGATCATACTATAGGTCTTTGTTCATAATTTAGCCGTTAGCCATTGGCTGTTAGCCTTTCTTTATTCTATCAACTCTAAACTCTAAACTCTCCACTCTAAACTTTTTTCATTATTATAACGCACTTATTTACGCTTTATTGCATCCTTAACGTTCTTTAACTGCAAGTGTTCCTGTCTGCCTTGTCCGTTACCTATCAGACAGGCATCTGAAAGTATGTAATTTCAGCACTATGTCAAAGCAGACTTGCCAGAGCCTGTTGCTGAGCAGAATTGACCCTTCACAGATCTTTTCAGAGATAAGAAGTAAACTCGTAAAGCAAAGTTATATAAATTTTCAGTAGCAACAAGAAAAATTACAGACAATTCACACCTTAATCCTATTTTTTAATGATTTTTTAAGTAAATCAGTCGCACTATATTATTTTTTCAGTTGATTTCACTGAATCATGTACTCCAGATTTATGTGGCGCAGTTGGAAAATCCCAGTTTGCTTAGAAGGTCAAAAATTGAGACTTATTTTTGGTGTGATATTGGTGTGACATTTTAAAAAATCAAAAAAACACGCAAAATATCATAAAATCTCAAATCACTAACAAACAAACACTTATACTCATATATAAAATCTCGTAAAATGTCATTTTGTTGTGCGCTACCAACTGTGCTACATCCCGATTAGTAAAATGCAAAGTTATTACTTTTTACCCAATTCTACAATCTTTTTTTAAGAAATTGCTCTTGACGTTTTTTTCTTTTCTATCAACAATTACCAATAATTTTCAATTATAATTGTCCGCTAAACATTTCATCACAAAATAAAGAAAGGGCTGACTTCATTTGGTGGAGTCAGCCCAAATTGTTACCTTTGTTTTTACCCCAAAACCTAGAGAACATAAACAAAGGTACACATTTTTTCGGACAGCTGGTATATGGTCAGCTAATAAAATGCCTGAACAAGGAAAAAATCATTGAAATGAGCCGTTCCTTGAAAGTCCAGACGAAGATTAGAAAAGAATGCTTGAAGAATGTGCCGAATCGCCCCCAAATATAGAAGAAGAAAATCAATAGAGGGCTTACTGACAAGAAAAAGTCGCTCAGCTCTTGCGTTTCATGGAGTTGAGCGACTTGATGTAACTTTTAGCGGACAGTGATATAGTTAATCCCTTATCTTATGCATTTTCATCTTCCTCGTCATCATCTTCTTCTGCTTGATCACATGCCTTAATTTTTAGTTTGATTTCATCAAGTTCGGCACGTAGTTTGTCAACTTTGCGATTGAGTTCATCAACGAGGCTGTTACCTTCTTTAGATTTTGATGAGAGATTGAGGAATCCAAGGTTATTTTCGTAAGTCTTGATTTCGTTTTTCAAGATGTCGTATTGACGTGCGAGTCGGTCACGGAGTTTGTCTGCCCCTGCTGACTTGAGTTCATTCTTGAATCGTTCCACACGACGACGTGTAGCTGTAGCTCCGATGACAGCATAAAAGCGGTCCATTTCTGCACGGAATGCTTTGAAGATTTTGTCTTTTTCCTTGAATGGTACATGTCCGATTTCGTTCCACTCTTGCTGTATGGCTTTGAGTGTTTCGCGGAGCTCTTCTGTAGCTTCTTCTGGTGTTGCTATTTCTTTTAGGCGCTCGATTATGTTTTTCTTCTTGCTGAGGTTTTCTTTTTGTTCAGTAAACTGAGAAGAATTGGCTGCCTTTTTAGCCTCAAAGAATGCATCACATGCTGTATTGAATCGTTTCCAGAGTTCATCGCTATATTTCTTTGCTACGGCTCCTGTCTCTTTCCATTTCTTCTGTAGTTCAATAAGAGTGTCAGTAGTAGTTTTCCACTCTGTACTATCTTTGAGTGCTTCAGCTTTTTCACAGAGTTCACGCTTAATCTTGAGGTTGTCGGCAAGACTGCTCCGAACTTCTTTGAAATATTCAACTTTGCGTCCGAAGAAATTGTCGCAAGCAGCACGGAATCGTTCGTAGATTTCTACATTGTGTTTTTGTGGTGCAAAACCTATTGTTTTCCACTTAGCTTGCAATTCTGTGATTTGTTCTGATATTTTATTCCAGTCTGCAAAAGTCTTGAGTTCGTCAAGATTGATGCTTTCAATTTCTTCGCAGATAGCTGTTTTCTTTTCAAGATTTTCTTGTTCTTGAGCTTTACGTCCTTCAAAGAAATCTTGGTGACGTTTGTTGATAACAGTAGATGCATTCTTAAATCTTTCCCATATTTCTTCACGGAGTTCGCGTGCTACTGGTCCTACCTCACGGAATTGCTGATGGAGCAGTTGCAGTTTGCGGAATGCTGAAACTACATCTGTTTCTTCTGATAATTTTTCGGCTGCTTCACACAACTGAGTTTTGACTTCGAGATTTTTCTTAAAATCATAAGCACGGAACTCGTTGTTGAGTTTGAGTGTATCGTAGAATTGTTCTACTTGTTGCTGATATGTACGCCAAATGTCAGTAGATTGAGTTGCTGGTACCTCGCCAGTCTCGTTCCATTCTTGTTGTAAGGCTTTAAAGTCTTTATATGATTTGTTGACATCATCAGGTTTTTCGAGTATTACCTTGATTTTGTCAATGATTTGCATTTTCTTTGCGAGATTTGCTTCGCGCTGTTCTTCTTGTGCTTTTTGTTGAGAGGCACGTTTTTCACGGATGGCAATCATGAGCTCTTTAAACTCAATTTCGTCAGTACTTGGTTGAGGTTGATATGCCTCTGCATCTCCTCCTTCTTCTATATATTTCTTGAATGCTTCTTCTGTATCTACCTTATGAAAATGGTAGAAACTACTCTTGAAGCTATCAAGTTGCTGACGTGAGATTTCACCATCAGATGCCAGAAGTTCCTTGACACAATTGAGCACCTCTTCTTTGTTTTGGAATTGATAAACTGGAGTTGTAGATGTTGTTTCTACAATCTCTTCAACAGACTCCTCTATGGTCTGCTCTTCATTTGTAATTACTTCGTTTTGAAGTTGTTCTTGAGATTCGCTAACTACAGGTTGTTCTGCAGATGCGGTAGGATTTTGAATTTCGCTCATATTTACTTGATTTATAATATGTCGTGCAAAGATAAGAAAATAAAACGAAAACGAAAACGAAAACGAAATTTTTTTTGGCAACAACTAATTTGAATTTCACACAAAGAGCCTTTCAAGAATTTGCGGGAGCGTAGCGAGCGATAGTACGATTAAGTGAGCAAAATACAAAATAAATCAGAATTTATTTTTATTTTCGAGCGTGAGTACCTTGCGTGAGCGTAGCAAGCGATAGTAAGAAAATAAACCGACAACATCAACGACAACTTTTTAACGTCAACGTCAAAAGCATAGGAGTGCTGGTAAAAGTTCAAAGGTTTAAAAACTAGTGGCGTTCTTTTTTACCTACAAAGAGATGCTATTCACGATATATATATACACAACAGCAGCTGGGATGGCTAGAAGTGAACTGTCAAATCGGTCTAACATTCCTCCATGCCCAGGTAGGAGGGCGCCTGAGTCCTTAATGGCTAAACGACGTTTTAATAACGACTCAACCAAATCGCCCCAAGTGCCAAAGGTGACTACGATGATTGCTAATCCAGCCCATTCAATGTGATTGAGCCATGAATTGTCGGCTGAAAAATCATGACTGTAGCAAGCGATAATCTGAGATGCAATGATTGACACTAATGCGCCTCCAATGACACCTTCCCACGACTTATTTGGAGAAATACGTGGAAATAGCTTACGCTGTCCTAACCAACTGCCGAAACAATATGCACCTGAATCGCTAGACCATATAAATATAAATATGGATAATGTGAATATTGGATTATACAATACCCCCGAATCGCCATATCCGTATGATACCGCAAAGAATGACAATGTGTTGAGTAGGGCAAATGGTAATGCTATGTATAGTTGCGACATAAGTGTCAGAGACC
>JAGHSI010000121.1 GCA_018065925.1 Candidatus Limimonas coprohippi | reverse complement strand
ATATATTAATTACTAAGTTGAATAGATTTTGCTTTTTTGCTATACTTTTTTACAATATTTCATTTTTGAGAAGGACGGATTCTAAATTGAAAGAAAAATTAAAAGCTTGGGCCTTTGACTGGCGTTACATATTTCTCGCATTTGGCACATCTTTTGGCATTATGCTATTGATAGCATTCTGCTATGATATGTTACCTTTTGGCGATATCACAATACTTAGAATGGACCTCTATCACCAGTATGGTCCTCTTCTCGCTGAACTTTATGATAGGCTTACAAACGCTGAGAGCCTCGCTTACTCCTGGACATCCGGAGGCGGTGGAAGCTTTATCGGCTACTTCTTCAATTACCTCTCAAGTCCTCTCTCGCTCTTAATTTTACTTTTTGGTCATAAGAATACTACAGACTGTATTGCTTTCATCATAACTATGAAAGCAGCACTCTCTGCATCTACAATGACTTATTATTTCAAGAAATCACCAGAGTTTAAAGTTTCAAATTTCTTTACCGCAGGTTTCGGCGTACTTTATGCTTTCTCTGGTTACTTTGTAGCTTACTATTGGAACTTTATGTGGCTTGACGGTATGATGCTTCTTCCACTAATAGTTCTCGGTATTGAAAAGATTTTTAATGGAGAAAAAGGATTCCTCTATTTGTTCTCATTGGCTCTTCTTATGTTCTCCTCTTATTATATGGCCTACATGTGTTGCATATTCTCTGTGCTCTACGCACTCATGTATATTGCAGCAAGGACAAAAATTGGAAAAGGTCTCATAAAGCAAATTATAAAATTTGCCGCCTTTTCCCTTCTTGCAGCCGGCCTTGCCGCAGTGGCGCTGCTGCCAACCTATTACTGTCTCAAGACCTGCTCTGCAACATCGGATTCATTCCCAACTGAGATTTCAACCTACTTCAACATTTTTGACTTTCTCTGTCAACACCTCGCAGGGCTTGAACCTACGATTCGCAGCAGCGGCGACGATGTTCTTCCAAACATCTACTGCGGTATCATTACAGTAATCTGTGCATTACTTTATCTCTATATGGGATCAGTCCCTCTTAGAGAAAAAATCTCAAAGTTTATTCTTCTTTTAATTTTAGCTTTATCCATAGATATCAACTATTTGAACAACATCTGGCATGCATTCCACTTCCCAAATGACCTCCCTTATCGCTGGTCATACTGCTATTCATTTATTCTTATAACAATTGGTGCCAGAGCTCTTTTAAACATAAAAGAACTCAAGGCACGAGAGATATTAAATGTCGGCATTGGACTTGCGCTCTTCATAATTATCGCTGAAGAAGTAGGCTCAAAGAACTTAAAGATTGAAACAGTAATTATCAGTCTCTGCTTCGTTATCGCCTACACAATAATGCTCAAAATTTTAAGCGATAAAAAATTCCAGTCCACTGCTATGGCTGGTCTCATGTTCTGTCTGATGTTTGCAGAAATTGCCGTTGCAAACACCGATAACTACGATATCGACCAGCCAAAAACTGACTATGCAGGCGACTACGACGACTTCAAAGTCATCAAAGGAAAACTCGATGCCATCGAAGGTGACAACTTCTATCGCATGGAACTCACTGATCTCAGAACGAGAATGGACAACTCCTGGTACGGCTACAATGGACTTTCAGTATTCTCATCTATGGCCTATGAAAAATCAGCCAATCTCCAGTCAAACCTCGGCATGTTCAGTAACTATATAAACAGTTATACATATAACTTGCAGACACCCGTCTACAATGCCATGTTTGGTCTAAAATATATCGTAAACAACTCATATGCTATAGACCTCTCTGAGCGCTTCTATAAGCCTATTTCTACAGTCGACAAGTTCACAGCTTATGAGAACCTCTACGACCTTCCTTTAGGCTTCTGTGTGCCAAAAAGAATAAAGAATTGGAATACAACAAACGCAAATCCATTCATCGTACAAAACGAGTACTGGAAACTTTCAACAGGTCTTGACAACGTTTTCAAACAGGTTCCTATCACCAACTGTCTCTACTACAACTTAGATGAATTTGATGACGTTGAATCAGGCAGTTATGTCTTCTATAAACAGATTGATGATCAGTCAGCGTCCTTTACTTTAACAGTCACTCCAAAGGCAGCTGAGAACATCTATATCTATGTTAAATCAAGCAATGTAGAAACTGTCACAATGAGAGACGACAGCGACGACTGGATTAAGTCACAAACTGTCGATGAACCATACATCTTCGACCTCGGAGTTCATGAACCAGGCGAAAATATCTATATCGATGTTCCAATAAATGAAGGCAGTTCGGGATATGTTGATGTCTATGTCTACAGTCTTGATGAAAAAGTCTTCAAAGAAGGTTATAAGACCTTATCAGCAAATCCTTTTGAAGTTTCAAAAGTTACCGATACAAAAGTTTGCGGTTCTGTAAAGGCCGATAGCGACTGTACCCTTTACACCTCAATCAACTATGATAAGTCTTGGAATATTTATGTTGACGGCAAAAAGGTAAATGATAAAGATATCATCCCTATTGGTGAATCTCTCATTGGTATAAATATTACAAAAGGTTCACACGACATAACACTTAAGTACAACCCACAGGGCGTAAAACTTGGTGCTATAATCAGTATCTTCTCTCTATTAATTATCATTGCAATAATCTTAATAACAAAAAAGGTGCTCCCGAAAAAGGAGCACCTTAAATTTTTGTGTTATTAAATTATTTTGGGAAAACTGGAAGCTTATCAAGATAAACAAGGTCATCTCTATCAGCAGCTTCACCCTCAGCAAGGATTGCGAGCTTACCAACGATGTTTGCGCCAGCCTTCTCACAGAGAATTTCAACAGCTCTTAATGACTCACCTGTTGAAATTACATCATCAACGATAAGGACTCTCTTACCCTTCATCTCATCAGCCTCGGCCTTATCAAGATAAAGGTGCTGATCTCTAGCAGTAGTAATTGAACGAACATCTACTTCAAATACTTCTTTCATATAGAGCTTTGTAGCCTTTCTTGCTACGAAGTACTTCTTACCAGACTGACGAGACATCTCATAGCCAAGAGGAATACCCTTCGCCTCTGCTGTAATGATATAGTCAAACTCAGGAGCCTTCTCAAGGAGTGCCTCTGCGCTCTTAACTGTCATTTCTACATCGCCGAAGATAACAAAAGCCGCGATGTCAAGATGCTCATTAACTT
>JAGHSI010000127.1 GCA_018065925.1 Candidatus Limimonas coprohippi | reverse complement strand
GGTTAGAGAATGGGTACTACTTCAGCTCTTGTGGATACAACGCTTTATGCCGTAGTAAATATGACTTGTATCTGCATACTCTTTGTAATATATATAATGGGCAAAGAATCTGTTGGTAAGGGCAACAGATTTAGAATGACTAAGCTTTTATTGTCTCTGATTTCATTTTGCGCGACTGATTTCTTTTGGGTTTTTGTTGAAGGAAATGTTGATATTCCAAGAGAAGGAAATATTCTTATAAATGCTTTGTATTTTACTCTATCGGGTCTTACAGCATATGAGTGGTGGCTTTATGTTGAACTCATAATGGATAATAAGTTTGAAAAGTCACATAAGAAAGAAAAATTTATTGTTACTATTCCATTTATTATCCTTACTATTGCTTCTTTCTCGGCATTTTTCTTTAATGGAGGTATTTTCTATATCTCTGAGGACAATGTTTATCACAGAGGCCCACTTTATCTTCTTCAGCCAACAATTGCCTTTGCATATCTTGCTGTTGCTTGCATTCATACTGCACGTAGTGCAAAAAAAGAAAAAGTTGAAACAAAGAAAAAGATGTACGGGGCGATGACATCATTTATTTTGGCTCCTATCAGTTGCTTTTTGATTCAGCTTTTTATTCCGGGTACGCCAATGGTTTGTGTGGGAAGCACAATTGGTATTCTTTATGTATTCATAGCTCTTTTATTGCGAACTAAGGAAAACCAAGCATCAGTAATCTTTGCTTTGACAGAGGATTATGAAGATATTATGCTTGTTGATCTTTCAACTGAAGATTTTACTGATTATCGTAGAAGTACTTTTTCTGACATTCTTGATAAAATTTACGATGAACCAGGCTGCAATTATACAGATCGCATTATGCGATTTGCTGAGAACTTTGTTGTTGAAGAGGATAGAGCAAAGCTCTACAAGGCAACTTCAGTTCATCATTTGATTCGTGAATTTGAAAAAGGAAAAGATGTTCATGTCGATTTCCGTATTGCTGCAGAAAATGGTGTTGAGTACTACAGAATTAGAGCGGTTGCTGATAAAGATTTCGAAAGCACTAAACTTTGCGTTGTCGGATGTAGAAATGTAGATGATATGACTCGCAAAGAAATTCAGCATAATATTATTCTTGAAGAGGCGAAAATTGCAGCTGATAGTGCTAATAAAGCAAAATCAACTTTTCTCTTTAATATGTCTCATGATATCAGAACACCACTTAATGCGGTGCTCGGATTTACAAATCTCTCTGAAAAGAAAATTGATACTGATACAGAATTAGTAAAAGATTATCTCAAAAAGATTGACGTTTCAGGAAAGCATCTTTTACACCTTATTAATGATATTCTTGATATGGCACGCCTTGAAGCTGGCAAGGTTGCAATTGAAGAGAAGCCTGCAACTATTCACGGTTGTGGTGATGTTCTCTGCACAATGATGGGACCTCAAGCTAACGATAAAGACATTGCCCTAAACATTCATTATGAGAATATTGAACACGAGAATATCTATGCAGACATTCTTCATCTTGACCAAATTATGTTCAACGTTGTCGGCAATGCAGTAAAATACACACGAAATGGTGGCAAAGTAGATGTTACTCTTAAAGAGATTGAATGCCGCGATCCTGATTTTGGAAATTATATAATTACGATTGCCGATACGGGTATCGGAATGAATCCGGAATTCGTAAAGCATATCTTTGATAGTTTTGAACGTGAAAGATCAGCAACAATTTCGGGTATAGAGGGTGCGGGTCTTGGTATGTCTATCACAAAGCGACTTCTTGATTTACTCGGTGGAAAGATTGAAATTGAGAGTGAACTTGGTGTTGGAACAAAAGTTACACTCTATCTGAAACTTAGGCTTCGCGATGAGATCTTAGTTGATAATCATGCTGTAGAAAAAGATAAACAAGATTATTCAAAGCCTTTATTTGATTTGAGGGATAAGACTGTTCTTCTCGTAGAAGATAACGAACTCAACCTTGAAATAGCAAAGGAACTCCTTGAGGAGAGGGGTATGATTGTAGAATGTGCCTGCGATGGCCTTGAGGCGGTTGATAAGGTTAAGGCATCTGACCCAGGTGATTACGATCTTATTCTAATGGATATTCAGATGCCACGACTTGATGGCTATGAGGCGACGAGAGTTATTAGGTCTCTTACACATTCAAAGCTTTCGAAGATTCCAATTATAGCAATGACGGCCAATGCTTTTGATGAAGATAAGAAAAAGGCTTTTGACGCTGGTATGGATGCCTTTATTCCTAAACCGGTTGAACCACAGGTGCTCATTGATAATATTGTAGATATTATTAAAAAGTAAAACTTGACAAGTGTATAGTTTTATTGTATAAAATATGCATATTATTAAAAGCTTTGACGGAGAGGGCGAGAGAATTCTCTGCTTTAGAGAGAAACGGTGGTTGGTGTGAACCGGAAGCAGACTCCCTTGTTTGTAGCTCCTGAGCTGGTGAGAAGAAAGAGGTTACCTTGAGTAGAACTCACTCGTGTAGGCTACGTTAGTGCATTAGGATTTGTTAGAATCTGAAAGTGGTCGGTTTGCCGACAATTTGGGTGGTACCGCGGTAATTGATTTATCGTCCCAAGAATGCGACAGCATTCTTGGGACTTTTTTGTTTTCCTTGAATGCTGATTGAAAGGGAGTAAAAAGATGGCTAACACAAAAGAACTTGATTTGAAAATTTTTGAAATGGCCCTCCGTATTCGCGAACTTCGCGAAATCGAAGGATTTACCACGGCCTACATGGCTGAGGAGATTGGTATTTCTGAAGAGGAATACATTGCTTGTGAGGCGGGAACGCAGGACTTAAACTTTGCGTTTCTTTATCGTTGCGCTCAGACGTTCGGAGTTGATGTTACAGACCTCATCGAAGGTGAATCTCCAAACCTTGCAAAACTCGTATTTACAAAGAAGGGCGAGGGACAGAAAATTGAAAAAGCGCACGGCATGACATATTACAACCTTGCCGCAGCTTTCAAAAACAGAATTTCCGAGCCCCTTTATGTTGAGGCGGAATACACAGAGGAAGCTCAAAGTAAGCCAATAGAACTTACAACTCATAAGGGACAGGAACTTGATATTGTTCTCTCCGGTGCGCTTGAGGTACAGGTTGGAGACCATATTGAAATACTTCATCCTGGTGACTCTTTCTATTATGATTCAAGCACACCTCATGGCATGCGCGCGGTTGAGAATCAAAACTGTGAATTTTATGCTATCGTACTTAACCCAACAGGTGAGCCAATTCCAGAACTTAGGGCTATAGAGACTAAGGCTGGCGAGCAGCCAAAACGTCTCGGTGCAGAGCAGGCTGCCCGTGTTTATAAGAAATGGGTTTCTGTTGAAAAGAACGAGAATAAGACTCCAATAGCTGTAGAATTTAAAAATCCAGAGAAATTTAACTTTGCATTTGATGTAGTTGATGAACTTGGAAAGACAAAGCCAGATAAACTCGCTATGGTTCATCTTGATGCAGATAAGAATGAAAAGCGCTTCACATTTAAAGATATTATGGAACTCTCAAATAAGGCGGCTAATTACTTTACTGCCCTTGGCATCAAGCGACACGATAAGGTTATGCTTGTTTTGAAACGCCACTATGAGTTCTGGCCAGCTATTTTGGCCCTTCATAAAATCGGTGCAATTGCCATACCTGCGACGAATCAGCTCAAAGTACATGACTTTGAATACCGCTTTAATGCGGCAGGTGTAAAGGCAATCCTCTGTACAGCTGATGGTGACGTTACAAATCAGGTTGATGAAGCTGCTAAAAATGCCCCATCTCTTGAGATTAAACTCGCTGTTAATGGTTCTAAAGATGGTTGGCGTACATTTGATGATGAATGGCAGCTTTATAGTAACGAATGGAAGCGCACAGAGGATTCGCCAAAGGGTGATGACCCAATGCTCATGTTCTTTACTTCTGGTACATCCGGCTATCCGAAGATGGCGCTTCATAACTACAAATATCCACTTGGTCATTTTATTACTGCTAAATACTGGCACTGTGTAGACCCTGACGGACTTCATCTTACGATTTCTGATACTGGTTGGGCTAAATCTCTTTGGGGAAAACTTTATGGCCAGTGGTTTGCAGAGGCTGCAACATTTGTATATGACTTTACAAGATTTGATGCGGCCGATATTCTTCCACTCTTTGCTGAGTATCACATCACAACATTCTGTGCTCCACCAACAATGTACAGAATGATGATTAAAGAGGACCTTACAAAGTACGATCTCTCATCGGTTGAACATGCAACAATAGCTGGTGAGGCATTGAACCCTGAAGTATTTAATCAGCTTAAAAAACTTACAGGTCTTTCAATTATGGAGGGCTTCGGTCAGTCTGAGAGCACACTTATGATTGGTAATCTCGTTGGTGCATCACACAAGGTTGGCTCAATGGGCAAACCTATTCCAATTTATGATGTTCATCTTCTTGATGCTGATGGAAATGAGGTCGAGCCAGGTGAAACAGGTGAGATTTGCGTAAATGTTAAAAACGGTGCTCCTTGTGGTCTCTTTATGTGCTATTACAGAGGAACCGAAAAGACTGCAGAGATATGGCATGATGGCTTTTATCATACGGGAGATCTTGCCTGGAAAGATGAGGATGGCTTCTTCTGGTATGTTGGTCGTGCAGATGACGTTATCAAATCATCTGGTTACCGCATTGGCCCATTTGAGATTGAAAATGTAATTATGGAACTTCCATACGTACTTGAATGTGGTGTCTCTGCTGCTCCGGATGAGGTTCGAGGACAAGTCGTTAAGGCTTCAATCGTACTTGTTAAGGGAACAGAACCTACTGATGAACTTAAGAAAGAGATTCAGCAGTATGTTAAGAAGAAGACTGCCCCATATAAATACCCTCGAATTGTTGAATTCAAAGAGGAGCTTCCGAAGACTACATCAGGAAAAATTATTCGTTCTAAACTTTAATAAGAATAAAAAGTGCAGACCAAAACTGGTCTGCACTTTTTTTATTCGTAATGACTCAGCACTTTGAGTGCTTCCTCTTTATCTTTAGCAAAAACATCAATATTTACAACATAACCTTGTGGGGCGTTTCCGTAAAGTTGCATCTCAATACCTGACATGCCATTGCTACGTATATATCCGACAAACGGACGTCCACAAACACTCAGGTCTATCCTATCTACGAGCATATCATCTCTTTCTTCTTTAATAAAATTAACCCACGATTTGTATTCGTCTTCAGCATCTTCTTTATATTCCCAAGTATAACTAACAAAGGTTCCTATCCTGTCTTCGTACCATGCTGAAAACTCAACATGTCCGCTGAGTGCAGTTGAAAACTCTGTATCAACGGAGCAATCCCAACTTTTTGGACAAACAAATTTGATGTTTAAAGTGTCGTTCTCATAGATTTGATTATCGCCCTGAGTGGTGAGCTTGCCTGGAACATATTTAAGTCCCTTTTGTGCCTTTTCTTCCTTGTTAATAACAGTAGCGAAAATTATTGTAATTAATATAACTATCGTTATAACTATCGCGGTAATAATCAAGACTGTTTTAAGTTGTTTTTTCTCGTCCGCTTTACTTGTTGGATGTTGAAATGGAACAACTAATTCGCCATAATCTTCATCTGGAATGCTTGGTATACCTTTTTCGTAGATGTTTTGATAGTAATCTTCAGTAATACCTTCGCTGTTAACCTCTAGACCACAATATGGGCAAAAGTTTGCTTCATCAGGCATTTCTGTACCGCAAAAACTACAGGATTTCAACTGTTACACCTCTTTTTTTAAAATTGAAAATATGCTAACATAATACCATGTTTTTTAAATCTTTAAAATAAAAAAGAGGAATGTTATGGCTATTATAGGAATTGACTTGGGAACAACTAATTCCCTAGTTGCCGCATTTAGAAACGGAAAAAGTGAACTCATCCCAAATTCTTTTGGAGAGTTTTTAACACCTTCTTGTGTTGGACTTGATGATGATGGTGAAAAAATACTCGTAGGTAAAATAGCTAAAGATAGGCTTATATCACATCCAAATTTAACTGTCTCAAGTTTCAAGAGATTTATGGGAACTGATAAAAAGATAATAGTTGGGGAGCGCGTGTTTACTGCGCCAGAACTCTCCTCTTTCGTTATCCGCCAACTTAAGGATGACGCGGAGGCGTATCTCGGCGAGCCAGTAGATGAGGCGGTAATTTCTGTTCCGGCCTATTTTGACGATAATGGCCGAAACGCCACAAAAATGGCTGGCGAGCTTGCCGGTCTCCGCGTAGAGAGAATTATAAACGAACCATCTGCCGCATCACTTGCATATCGCAAGGATGCAGATGAAGATGCAACATTTTTGGTGTGCGATCTCGGTGGTGGTACGTTTGATGTCTCCGTTGTTGATGCTTTTGATAATATTATTGAAATAACTTCCGTCGCTGGTGATAACCACTTAGGCGGTGATGATTGGAATATCGCAATAGCCCAGTATTTCTGCGATGAGAATAATCTCAAAGTTGATGAACTTTCAAATGAGACTAAGGCGATTATTTTAAAACAGGCTGAAATGTGTAAAATCGCCTTAAATACTTCTGAGCCTGTAATTATGTCTGTATCAATTGGTGAGGATACATATATGGCTAGCCTCACAAATAAGAAACTTGTAGAAATCAGTGCTGGATTGTTTAAAAGAATCGAGCAACCGATTCGCCACGCTCTTTATGATGCTTCGATGACTGTAAAGGATATTGACTATGTAGTTATGGTTGGCGGATCTTCGAAGATGCATACAGTTTCAAAGTATATTGAACAACTTGTGGGTCGTGAGATGAAATCCGATATTGA
>JAGHSI010000123.1 GCA_018065925.1 Candidatus Limimonas coprohippi | reverse complement strand
GTTTTAATAGTATGATACTTTTTAGGAGGTAATGTTGTGAGCATTGGTAAGATTTTAGTAGTGGATGATGATACTAACATATGCGAACTTCTTCGTCTTTATATGGAAAAAGACGGATACGATGTAGCTATTGCTAATGACGGCGAGACCGCTGTCAAGGCGTTTGCAGAGGTTAGACCTGATATTGTTCTCCTTGATATTATGTTGCCGAAGATGGACGGTTGGCAGGTTTGCAGAGAGATTAGAAAGACTGCAGATACTCCGATTATTATGGTTACTGCAAAGGGCGAAACTTTTGATAAGGTACTTGGACTTGAACTCGGTGCAGATGACTATGTCGTAAAGCCGTTTGATACTAAAGAGATTATGGCAAGAATTAAAGCTGTTCTTCGTAGAACATCTTCAACCCTTGAGGAAAATGCAAAGCAGGTTGACTTTGAGGACTTATCTATTAATCTCACAAATTATGAGATGAAAGTAAAGGGTGAGGTAATTTCAACTCCTCCAAAAGAACTTGAACTTATCTATCATCTCGCATCAAATCCTAATAGAGTATTCACTCGTGACCAGCTCCTTGACGAAGTTTGGGGCTTTGATTATTACGGTGATTCACGTACTGTCGATGTGCATGTAAAAAGACTTCGTGAGAAACTTGAAAATATTTCAGATAAGTGGGCCCTTCGCACTGTTTGGGGCGTAGGTTATAAATTTGAGACTAAGGAATAGTGTTTGATATGCCTAAAAGAAGAGAGCGTGAAAAACTCCCAAGGCGTACGACGCTGTTCGTAAATTATTTCCGTGTAACATTCTCAATTGTCTTTGTTACAACTATTGCGATGTGTTTAGTGTTCATGATTTTCATGACGAATTACTGGACGTCGACTAACACAGATACGTTAAAGAGAAACGTAGCGTCTCTTGTAAATGCGGTATCTGTACTTGATAAAGAGGGAAAATTTGAGTCGAATCCCGAAGAGGCATATTTGACTCTTTATATCGATTTCCATACGATTTCAGACACCCTCGATGGCGACTTTTTCATGACGGATTTGTCTGGAAACATTGTAATTTGTAAAGACTTAATCGATGATAACTTAGAGGTTCTCCATGAGGATGCTCAGTTCTGTAAAATACATAGCGGAGCTTCTGTAAATTACGATATTCTTCAAAAGACTACCTCGGAAGGTTATTACACCATGGAACGTATGCGTGGCCTCGATGACCGTATCTGCATCGTTGTTGGACAGAAAATTCACTATAGTGATGGTACTCCGGTAGGATATGTATTTGGTACACTTCCGGTTTTCTCAAACTTGAATCAGTATGTTCAAAACATGGTGAGACTGTTTGCGGGCGCAGCGCTTGTATCGCTCGTTTTTGCTGTAATTCTCGTATATGTTTACAGTAAGAGAATGACAGCACCTCTTCGTGAAATGTCTAGAATAACTAAACTTTATGCGAGGGGAGATTTTTCACAACGTATTGAAGTTCGTGGAAATAACGAACTTACAGATCTCGTGACGAAACTGAACCAAATGGCCGATTCGCTCGAGACTTTAGATGAATCAAGGAGCGCATTTGTTGCAAATGTATCCCATGAACTTAAGACGCCTATGACATCTATAGGCGGTTTTATCGACGGAATCCTTGATGGAACCATTTCGCAAAATGAAGAGAAAAAGTATTTGAAAATAGTGAGTTCCGAAGTTAAGCGCCTCTCGACTCTTGTCCAGACGATGCTTACACTTTCGAAAATCGAAGCAGGCGAAGAGAGACTTAAGCCTGGTAAAACAGAACTGAAAAACCTGATGTTTACTGCACTTTTAAACTTTGAACAAGCAATTAACGAAGCAAATATTGAAGTGCTCGGTTTTGAAGATATGCAGGAGTGTTATGTCGTTGCTGATGAAAAGATGCTCTATCAAGTCATCTATAATCTGTACGATAACGCAGTTAAATTCACTAATATCGGCGGAACGATTTATGTGGAGCTTCTTGAGGAACTTGACAAGGTTACTTTGAGCGTTGCCAACACCGGCGAAGGCATCAAGAATGAGGATCTTCTCCACATATTTGAGCGTTTCTACAAGGTGGATAAGTCCCGCAGTGAGCATGTCAAGGGTGTTGGCCTCGGCCTTAACCTTGCCAAGAACATTGTTGAACTCCACGGTGGCGAAATTTCTGCTTCGTCAACGCCTGGTGAACTTACATCTTTCAGTTTCTGGATCCCAAAAGAACAATAACTATTGGAAGTGATCATTAATGGAAGAACAAGAAAAAAAGAGTAATGCTGGTCGTACCTTTTTTATCATTATGCTTGTAGCAATTATCTTGATTGCTGGCATTGCAGCTATTGCCATTATTCTTGATGGTAAGAGCGAGGATAAGGAAAGAACAAAGGCGAAAACTGCTGATTCATCGGTAAGCTTAGAGCAGGGTGAAGCTAAGGAGTACAACGTAAAGAGTTCTGACGATACTTTAACTTCTGTAGAAATTGCAGAGAAGGTTAAACCGTCAGTAATCGCGGTTTTAGCATACAAAGGCGATTCTATCTATGGCGAAGGCTCTGGCATTTGGATGAGCGAGGACGAAAGTGGCACATATACTTATGTCTTGACTTGCGCCCACATTGTAAAGACGGCGGGTACTGAGATTAAAGTTGAACTTGAAGATGGAACTCAATACGCCGCGGAAATTGTGGGCTTTGATACGAGAACAGATGTTGCTCTTCTTCGAGTAAAAGCCACAGGTTTTACCCTTGCGGAATTTGGCGATTCATCTGCTCTTAAGGTTGGCGAACCCGTTTATGCTATAGGAAATCCTGGTGGCACAGCATTTTATGGTTCTTTCACGGGTGGATATGTTTCAGCTATTGACCGACCAACATCAACAGTATCTTCAACATATTCAATGGAGTGTATTCAGCATGATGCGGCTATAAATCCTGGTAATTCAGGCGGCGCATTGGTTAATAGTTTTGGCCAAGTGGTTGGTATGAACTCATCAAAAATTACTGATGATGAATATGAAGGGATGGGCTTTGCTATTCCTGTAAATGTAATTAAAGATGTGGTTTCAGATCTTGCCACTACTGGATATGTACAGAATCGCGCAAAACTCGGAATAAGTTATCTCAAACTTTCACAGAATCAGACATATACTATGATTGCAAAGGCAAATGATTTGCCGACGGGATCTGTAATTATTGCTGATATTGATGAATCAAGTGGACTTTATAATACAAAAGTTGAGAAGGGCGATATTATCATTGCCGCAAATGGCAAAAAGATGGAATCTACCGATGTACTTCTAAATATTATTGAAAATGCAAAACCTGGTGATAAGATTGAACTTAAAATTGCCCATGTAACTCAGGATTACAAGGTGGAGAAGTTTGATGTTACAGTCGAACTATCAGAAGATAATGGTAAAACACCTTCAACAACTTCTCCTAAAGATGATGGGGATTTTACAAATCCATTTGCAGAAAAATAAACAAAACTAAAAGGGCTGGGATTTTACCCAGCCCTTTTTATAT
>JAGHSI010000119.1 GCA_018065925.1 Candidatus Limimonas coprohippi | reverse complement strand
GAGCAAAACATAGCACAGGCAGAAGACACAGTAGTGTAAATAAGATACGTTTCATTTTTGTTTGAGATAATCTTCCCCTCTAGCGAACCTTTAGCGGGCTCTGGACACCTTGAGACGATTCACCGAGGGGAAGTTGGATTAACTATTCAATTCAGATTTAGGAACAAACTCGACATGGACTTTCAGCAAAGATTCTTCGTGACTCTCAACATGCAGATTGTGATGCAATTCAGCGGAAGCACTCCCTTTAGATATTACAGCTGCAAATTCTGCCTGCAAAGTGTAAAGTTCATCTACATTGACAACATTAGTCTTACTTGTTTCCATGACTTCATCCCATGAATTGATATCATTGGTACACATGCGTTGCTTATAATGCTCTTGCCAGTCATATTGCTTCGGATACCAAATAAGATTTTCTGGAATAGGAAGAAGCTTTGTCGGTGAGAAGGACTGTTCAAGACTGAGCTTTTGGTTGAGCTCGTTTAACAAATCGGAAGATGTCTTAATGTCAACCTTCGCATTCCCCTTCATTTTTAATTTTGATCCTTCTGCCTCTACATGTGCTGTCGTTTCCTCATTCCGACTATCTTTATCCTTGTTTTCGCAACTGATTATGATTTTTGAAGCACCAAGACACTGAACTAATCGGCAGTATTCCTGTAGCTTGTCTCGTAGCAGTTCTACCTCATGGTTCTCAAAAGGTATGTAGAAATCGTTAAAAGCAGGATGTTTTACATATAGGTGATCCGGCAATGGGTCTTCCTTAAATTTAATGTCCATTGGCAGATCTTCCATCTTGATTACTGCAACCATTTCTTTAGGCACTACTGTATATGCTTTTACTGGCATAATTACCCTTCTGGCATATACCGGAATCTCAAGGAATCTGCTGCAATATTCTTTGTTGATTGAGTAGAATGCTTCCGTAGCCAAATCCTTGATGCTGGATTTTTCCCCGTCTATAATAAGATCAGATCCAGATGCCATGCAATGGTAAGCCGTACTTCTTGCATTATTAAAATCACCCAGTTTCTTATAAGCTTCAATCTTGTAAATCTGACAGTAAGTGTATAATTTATCTAGCTGCTCTTGAGGTATTGTGTATGGCTTCTGTGTCAGTTTTCCAGTTCCGATAAAAGTTCCGATAAAATTCACAAATCGCTCGTCTAAAGTCATATCTTTAGCGCGAAAAGAATCTTTTATTTGGGCATAAGCATTATCTGCCACCTGCAGTGTCATCTCATATTTTCCTAAAGCATTATAACAGAACGCCAATCTTGACAAAAAGGGAAATACTCCCATTTTTGATTTAGCTTGATTGGCAATACTTAATGCCTCAGTATAGTTCCTCTCTCGGATGAGGGAGTCAATCTGCAAAAGTGGGTTTTCTTTGTTTTCTGGGGAAAATAAACTATCGGAAGGAATAAGAAGATCATCTCGTCCAGCCAACTTCTCGCCAAGTCTGTATTGATAAGCCAACTTTTCTACTTCTTCACGAGAAGCATTATCTACGTTTTTTACTGCATTTAATGCTCTAATCGCCACGAGAACAAAAGGCAAACTAAAAACTATCAATATAATAGTAAAAATAAACATGACAGAAGTGAATTTATGAT
>JAGHSI010000128.1 GCA_018065925.1 Candidatus Limimonas coprohippi | reverse complement strand
GAATAAGTCGATTGATATAATAAGCATTGTTATTCACGAAATAAAGGAGAGAGGCTCCATGTCTGACAGATATTCGAGGCAGATCATGATTCCCGAGTTCGGTGAAGATGGTCAGCAAAAGCTCCACGACGCCAGCGTATTAGTAATCGGCGCCGGTGGACTTGGAACCACATTAATCTACCACCTTGCTGCCGCAGGAATTGGAACTTTAGGCATCGCAGACAACGACATCGTATCGTTAAGCAACCTAAATCGCCAGTATATACACTTTGAAGATGATTTAGGAAGTCTTAAAGTTGTATCCGCAGCTGAAAAAGTCCGTAAGTTCAACAGTAATATTCAAGTATTCCCTCTTGCAACTGCCATCTCAAAGGATAATGTCACAGAAATCATTAGCCAATACGATATTGTTGCATTAGCTGTAGACAACGCTCAGGCACGCATGATTGTTAATGAAGCTTGCGTAAACCTCGGTATTCCTTTTGTTGACGGAGGAATCAATGGATTCGTTGGAACATCAGTTTTCATCAATCCTCACGAGACACCTTGCCTCGCTTGTCTTTATGGTACAGAACTTCCACCAGAAGAGCGATTCAGTTCATTATCTCCTGTAGTTGGAACAATTGCCAGCATCGAAGCCACATCAGTTATTCAATATATTCTTGGTCTTGATGTTCCTCTTGCTGGTGAGCTCCTTTACTACGATGCTCACACTGCAGAATTCGAAAGACTCCCAATGAAATTCAAGAAAAACTGCCCGATTTGTGGTGGCAAAAGAGCAAATAAATAGTAAATAGATTTTAAGAGCCTGGGATTGTATCCCAGGCTCTCTTTGTATCTCTTTTGCCAAAACTTTATAAACAAAAAGAAAGGGAACTGGCAGAAACCAGTTCCCTTAAATTTGCGAAAACTATTACTAATTAGTTGTGCTTCTTAGTAGCTACGAAAGCAGCACCAGCGAGTGCAGCAACAGCAGCCATAGCTGAGAAAGCAGCGTCGCCTGTGTTAGCGATATCATCAGCAGCTGCAGGAGCATCTGCAAGAGCTGTGTTGTCGTCTACTACTACTGTATCATCAACAACATCCTCAACGATCTGTGTGTCGTCCTCAATCTGCTTGTCCTGCTCTTTAATTTCATCATCAATAGCTTCCTCTGTTGTTGGGAAGTGAGCAGCAAGGATAGAATCCTCAGCGATTGGTTCGAACTCGTTAGACCAGTTGATTGTCTTGCTGTCTGTGATTACGAATTCCTTGTTGTAAATCTCACGGCCTGTGAGTGGATCAATAATAAGAACTTTGAAACCGTCCTGTGAGTCACGTGTTACTGTAACATCTTCGTCAAGGTTTACATAAATTCCTGAATCCCAAAGAGCTGTGTAGATGTTGTTCTTGATGTTGTCAAGGCTGAACTGATCAAGAGTTGGGAGTGTTGGAAGATTCCAAGCCTTTTCCCATGTCCAAGCACCATCCTTGTAAAGGAGGTAGTTGTCAAAGAGTGTGTTGCCAGATACTGGCTGGATGAGGTGGATTCTGTAACCAAGTGTGTCGTCAGCGTCTACAGTAACTTTGTAGTCACGACCATAAACGAGGCCAGTACCCTGGATACCCTTTTCGATGTTTGCAAGGATGTCCTTGAAGCTGAGTGTTGGAAGAGCTGACTTCTTTTCTGATGAGAAGAGGCTACCAAGTGGGTTGATACCAAGAACCTTCTGAACGAGGCTTGTGCCATCTTTAGAACCAAGAAGTGAAGTAGCAGATACAGTTGTTGTTGCAATGCTAAGAATCATAGCGAGTGCAAGAACTAAAGCAATAATCTTTTTCATAATGTACAAATCCTTTCAAAATTTGTTAACAATTAATTTGTATAGAATAGTTTTCCCTGTTCTTTACAAGTGATACTATACCACCGAACAACTACTATGTCAACGAAAAAATGAATAAATTTTGAACTGTTTTGCCATTTTCTATGGTGAAAACCAAGAATTTTATGCCTTTTTCAGCCTAAAATATGAACAAACTATTAACAGATACGGATGATATGTCACAATTTATATATTTTTAGCTATAAAGGACCCCAAAAT
>JAGHSI010000093.1 GCA_018065925.1 Candidatus Limimonas coprohippi | reverse complement strand
GTTATAATGTTAATATGTATAATTCCGCGGAGAGGTTGTTTATATGCCAGTAAACAAAAAAATCAAAATTTTAGAAAAAGACAGTGTGAGGAACATAATTTTAGCCTCGCTCTTTGTCTTTGCCTATTTCTTAATTCTCATTTACACTTACAACAGTTTGACGCAGACCGCTCAAACTGACATTGCAAAAGCGACATCAAATGCCGCTATCAGTCTTTCAAGAATAATCGAAGCTGATAGCGCACAGGTTGATATCATCTCGGGAGAAATTTCAAACAAAGCTTCCGAAATTGGAGCTTTAGATTCTAAATCTTTAAAAGAAATGGGTAAATACCTTGCATCTATAAAGCCAGAAAACAGTGTGGGACTCGCATATTTCTATGCCGATTCAACTTATATAACTTCTGATGGCGTTGTTGGTGAAGCAACCGATATGGATCACTTCAACTCATCAAAAGCTACAAGATATGCTTTCACATATAACATTCCTAACATGGATGACAAAGACCATATTCATTACTTTAGACCAATAAAAAGTGAAGGCTCTATCATCGGTTATCTCACAGTCACTTACGATTATAGGGATACGCTTGCTGATTGTTACTCCACACCAGCTGATATCAAGCAGTTAACCGATATCATATTTTCAGAAGACGGCACCATCATTCTCCGTGCCGGCTCAAAAGATTCGCAGTTTGCCGATGTCACAAATCTCTTCGCTTTCTTAAAGAGAAATATGTATGATGGAACTCTTCCAATTTCAGAAAAAGAAGCTGGCACAAACACATTCATCTCAAGTTCTTATAAATTTGTTGTAGCAACTTCCCCTATTGAAGGAAACGAAGGACTATTCGTAGCTCACATTATGCCATCAAGTGCAATGTATGCCGACACTGGCAAGCTCATTCTCTTTATGATTCTTGCCACATTCCTCTTCTTCTTTGTTCTTGTTGTTATCGCTTATCGCTATTATAAAAATATCACAGAAACTTCAAACCGTATTAAAACTGTAGCATTTACTGATCCTCTTACAGGTTTTGCAAACTTTGCAAAGTTCAAAGAGGATACAGAAAAATTATTATTTGAGAATCCTGATAAAAAACGTTTCATAGGATGTCTCGACCTTGTTGGTTTCCGTTATATCAACGATGCCTTCGGCTATGATGCCGGAGACGAAATCCTCATCCAGGTTACACACGAGATCAACGATCTCCTCGATGAGGAAGACGAACTCTTCGCCCGCCTCTCCGGCGACAAATTTGTAATTTTAACATCACGTGACTTTAGCGACACAGACCACGAGATGTTTATAAATCAGCTTGCTGACCGTATCAGTTCAATAGGACCTCTTGCAAAATCTCACATTAGACTCGAAGTTCAAATGGGATTCTATGAGATAAAACCTGAGGACATCAACGAACTCTCAGTCAACGCACTTTACGACCGTTGTCTTATGGCTCTTCTCACAATCGAGCATACCGACTCCGGAGTTGCAGTCTACGACGAAGCAATTTACAACGAACAGCTCGAACGTAAAGACATTGAATCTCGCATGCATCAGGCACTCAAAGACGGCGAGTTCCGTGTTTACGTTCAGCCAAAATACAAAACAAACAACGGAAAACTTGCAGCCGGCGAAGCCCTCATTCGTTGGATTGATCCTAACAAGGGTATCGTTCCGCCTATCAAGTTTATCCCTCTCTTTGAGCAGAACCGTTTCGTACACGAAGTTGACCTCTACGTAATGGAAGTCGTTTCAAGATTCCAGAGATCCCGTCTCAACGAAGGTCTTCCAGTAGTACCAATTTCGCTCAACATCTCACCTGTTGAGATTACAATGCCAGGTTTCCGTGATTCGTATATCAGCATTAAAGATAAGTATGACATCCCTGATAAGCTCATTGAACTCGAATTCACCGAAGGTATATTCTTCGATAATGAAACATTGTTCAAGGATGTTATTACTGATTTCCATAACCATGGTTTCACATGTTCAATGGACGACTTTGGTTCCGGATACTCATCACTTAACATTTTGAAAGACTTGCCAGTTGATACTTTGAAACTTGACAAGCTCTTCTTCAGAGAGAGTAACGATACTGCCCGTGATCGTTCAATCATTCGTTCAGTTGTTGCTATGGCCCGCTCCCTCAACATTAAAACAGTCGCTGAGGGTGTTGAGACACTTGATGTAGTTAACTTCCTCAAACTCATCGGTTGTACACTCATCCAGGGTTATATCTACTCAAAGCCTCTCCCACTCACAGAGTTTGAGGAGAAGCTCAATACCGAGAATATCGATACAGATGACAATATCGAATTGGACTTCGATAAATTTGAAGTTGTTCCGCTCGATATGCCAATCACAAATAACATCGATGATTCTCTCCGCAGAACTTACGCTGCCATCCTTGAAATCAACGCGAGTGGTAACCTCTATCACATCTACTATCCATCTGATAGTGACATCATATTCGACGCAATTCCAGAACGTGGTTTCTATAGTAGTTTATGTACAGACATAATACCAAAATATGTTCATCCAAAGGATCTTGAAAAGGTTCAAAACGCAGTAAACCCAATGAACCTTAAAAATCACTTTAAGAAGAACAACGAGCTCGACCTCGAATACAGACACATCCGCAAAGACGGTTCTTACTCATGGATGAAGTTCCATATCATCAAGGCTACCGGCGGACGTTCAGATAGTCAGATTTTCTTTGGTTACTTCAATGTTATTGACACTTATAAAGAGACTGAGGAAAGCCTCAACGCCATCCAAAACCGTTTTACTGCTGCATACTCAAACTTCAACGGTGTAGTATTTGAACTTGACATTAATACTGGTTGGTGTGACATACTCGAAACGCATTCAAACCTTCTCGGCGCTGTTAGAGACGTACATGATTACAACCAACTCTATGGCTTTATTTATGAACTTCTCTTACATCCAGATTATAGAAACGTTCTTGAATCTTCTTGCACTCTCGAATACTTACGCACCTATTTTACAAATAGTGCAAATCAACCTTCACACTATGTTGAGATTCAGGCAAAGCCTTCTAGAAAAGCGAATAGATATGATTTCTATCGTGCTACATTTTCTGCACAGGCTGACCCTAATAAGATTCTTCTCACTGTTGAAGATATCACTGAGGCTAAGAAGAAAGAATACTCAACTGAACTTAAAAACAAGATTACAGATTCTGCTTTTGCAAACACATTTGAGCGCATCAGCACCATAAATCTTGATAAGGACGTTTTCACAACAGCAACATATCCCGCAAACGGACATAGGAAACCTGTTATCACAGAGGGTAAATATTCAGTTCACTGGTCTAACTCCCTCAAAACTTTCTTAAAGCCTGAAGATTGCGATAACATCTCACAAATCACTTCACTTGAAGGCCTTATAGCTTTCTATGAAGATAACACAACAAGTGAATTCAAAGCTATATTTAGAGAAAGAGCATCTGAGAACACCGATTATTACGAATGGAAAGAATCTCTCATTGTATCTGCTCCACATGAATTCGGGCAGGACCGTCTCATTTATGTATTCATCAAGAATATCGATGATGCTAGATGTACCGAGAAGAACCTAAACGAATTCGCGCATAGACTCAGTTATTCACTTGCTATGTTCGACTACTCTTACTCAGTTGATTGTAAGACAGAAAAAGTCGAAATCTTAGGTGGACTTAAGTTTGAAAGTGATATTTTCGGAAACGAAGATATCTCTTACCAAGATGTTACAACTATGGTCAAGAACTCCGTCATTGCGGAGGAGGATCAAGCAGCATTTAGACGTCTCTCCTACCTTGATGAACTTCTTGAGAATTTCAAATCACATCAAGCAAATCTCGTAAAAACTTTTAGATCTCTTGAATCAAATCAGAGTATCGTAGAAGTTACAATAATCTATGGTGCAAGAGAGGAAAAACTTACATTCTTTATCCGTCAGCTTGATAAGAACAATTATAATATTGATTCTTAAACATAATCTGACAAACCGCTCTTGTTTATTAATAGTATATTTGCTAAAATAGGGTGACTTGTTTTTAAGTCACCCTATTTTTTTTAAAAGGAAGGTTTATCATGAAAGGCTTTTTTTCAGAATTTAAAGAATTTATTTCACGTGGCAACGTTATGGACCTCGCTGTAGGCGTAGTTATCGGCGGTGCTTTCACAGCTATCGTTAATGCTCTTATCGAGAGCATCATCAACCCTATTATCACAATTATTGCAGGCAAAGCTGATTTTGCTGAGATCATGGTTGGCATGTTCCCAATCGGTATTCTCATCAGCGCAATCATCAACTTCATTCTCATTGCATTTGTTGTATTCCTTTTAGTTCGTTCTGTAAACAAGATTAAAGAAAAGGCAGCAAAGAAAGAAGAAGCTCCTGCAGAGGAAGAGCCAGCAGCTCCAACAGAGGCTGAACTCCTCGCTGAGATCCGTGATCTTCTCGCTAAAGAAAACAAATAAGGAACGAATTAAAATATGAAAACTCTTTACTTTGATTGCGCCTGCGGTGCTGCTGGCGATATGCTCTCTGCAGCTCTCTTTGAGCTTGTCGATGACAAAGAAGGTTTCCTTCGTGACATAAACAGCGCCGGTATACCACACGTGAAAGTGTCCTCTTTTCCTTCTGTAAAGATGGGAATCACTGGTACACATTTTAAAGTAGAGGTAAATGGTGAAGAAGAGGAAGCCGCTGCTATTGTTCACGATAGCGATGATGCCAATGAACATCACGAACATGAGCATGAGCACGAGCACCATCATCACCACCACTCGTCACTTGAGGACATCACAGATGTCATCGACTCGCTTGATGTTCCAGACAAAGTCAGAGCCGATGCTATAAATGTCTATAAATTAATCGCTGAGGCCGAAGGTCAGGTTCACGGCGCCGCTCCGGGCGAAGTTCACTTCCACGAAGTAGGCACCTTAGACGCCGTTGCAGACGTCGTTTGCGTGTGCTGGCTCATTTATAAGTTGAACCCAAGCCTCATCATGGCTTCACCGCTCAATACCGGCTGCGGCAAGATTAAATGTGCTCACGGAATTCTTCCAGTACCAGCACCTGCAACTGCCCTCCTACTTCGTGAAATTCCTGTTTACAGCGGAAATGTTGAAGGTGAGCTTTGCACACCTACCGGCGCAGCTCTCATAAAATACTTTGTTACCAAATTTGGTTCTCTCCCAACTATAACTATGGAACAGATCGGTTACGGTATGGGTACAAAAGACTTTGAGATTCCAAACTGCGTACGTGCCATTGTTGGAGAGACAGAGGCTGTCATCGACGAAGCACCCATTATAATTCGTCATCCAGTTTCACACACTGATGAGCAAAAAAAGATTATCGTCAATCGTATTTCACGTGTCATTGGACATCTTGAATCAATCAAGAGAATGGTTGAAGACAATCGTGATACAGACGACATCTTAATTCAGCTCTCCGCAGTTGAGTCATCTATTAATTCAGTAAGACGAGTAATCATAAAATCGCATTTCAAATATGCAATTAATCGCGCCGTAAATTCAGGCTCTGAAAACGATATTGAATCCGTTCATGGTTTAATAGATAAATTCTTAAAGAACTAAAAAAAGCTCCCTTGAAATTTCAAGGGAGCTTTTTTATTATTTTTTAAGTAAAGGATTATGGGTGTTATAGAAGTTAAGCTGGTCTGCAAAAACTTCAGCCTTAATCTTGCCCTCGTTGTGAATCTCATGTTTGCCGTGGTAGAGCTTCATACGAACATCGTGGCCTGATCTCTGAAGCTTGTTGAAAGCCTCCTTAGGACCGAGTGTGTAGAGGCCAGCCAAATCGGCTTTACCTGAAACGATAAAGATCGGGAGATTCTTTGGAACTCTTCTTGCCCAACCGAGTTTACCAGCATTAAGTGTAACTGGGAGCATATCAAGGAGTGTTGGGGAGAGAAGAAGGGTTGTGTATGGATTGTTGAAGTAAGTGTAACGGTTGTCATAGTCATATGAGAGCCAGCCAGTTGTAATCTTACCGAAGAGGTCCATCTTCTTATCTGTAATCTCTTCGCTGATTGGGTTCAAGTCAAACTTAGCTTCGTTGAGTGATACTTCCTTCTCAAAGTTGCAAAAGACTTTTGCCAAAGCATAGCATATTGGCTGAAGAGCCATGCCGATTGCTGGGATTGGAACTGTACCACAGATTACGCAAGCGGCAAGGCCCTTGCCGTACTTGGAGATGTATGCGCGTGTCATGAGTGAACCGAGGCTGTGGCCATAGAGCATGTATGGAAGTTTTGGATACTGCTTTTGCATGAGGTTGCGAAGAGTATTCATGTCCTCAACCATCCATTTACCTGCCTTTGGAGGGTATACACCTCTGTTTGCAAGACCACAAGTTTTACCGTGTCCTAAGTGGTCCTGACCACAAACAATATATCCTGCCTTTGCAAGGTATTCAGCCATTTCCTGATAGCGTTCAATATATTCTGCCCAGCCATGTGTAAGCTGTATAACACCGATAGGATTCTTAATGCTATCGTCTTTCCACACAGCATAAAAAATACCAATATCATATTTCTTGCAGCTTGTTTTATATGTGCCTGTTGTTTTTACCATTGCCATAAC
>JAGHSI010000068.1 GCA_018065925.1 Candidatus Limimonas coprohippi | reverse complement strand
ATCTATACCTCTCTCATTCGTGAAAAAACACATCTTGACACGATTGACTTTAAAAAAATGAAAAAAGTTGCAACTTCTGTTGCATTTTCTCCGGAAACTCGTAGAAAAAAGTTTGGAGGTTTGGTATAATATTATGTTGTTAGATGTTAAGGGACTTGATTATAAAGCTCTGAACAAAATTTTGCGGGAAAGTGCAGGCGACATTACCATTGAAGAATGTTGCGGTCAACGCTTTATTGCCGCCGGTATGTCGGATAAAAATATCACGATCAACGGAGTGCCAGGCAATGCTCTCGGTGCCTATCTCAACGGAGCCACCATTACCGTTAATGCAAACGCCCAGGATGCCGTCGGCGATACGATGAACGAGGGCAAGATTGTTGTCCACGGCAATATTGGTGATACCGCAGGTTATGCCATGCGCGGCGGAAAGATATTCGTCAAAGGCAATGCAGGCTACCGTGCGGGAATTCATATGAAAGCCTACAAAGAAAAAGTTCCCGTTATGGTGATTGGCGGAACAGCAGGCAGCTTCCTTGGCGAATATCAGGCAGGCGGTGTTATCGTCGTTCTCGGTCTTGAGGCAAAGGATAAGAAAATCGTCGGTTTTTTTCCCTGCACGGGAATGCATGGTGGCAAAATGTTTTTGCGGTCTGACTGCAAGGATGTAAAATTTCCAAGTCGGGTAACGGCTCGTTCCGCAGATGAAACGGATCTGGAAGAGCTGAAAGCGTATGTTTCTGAATACTGTGAGGTTTTCGGTTATGATATGAATGAGGTGTTAAATTCACCGTTTACTGTCGTTACCCCCGACAGTAAAAATCCATACAAGCAAATGTATGTGGCAAATTAAAGGAAAGAGGTATGTTTTATGAAGTACTCAAAGGAAGAGGTAATGCAGTACGTCCAAGAGGAGGATGTGAAGTTTGTTCGTCTTGCCTTTTGCGATGTATTTGGAAAACAAAAGAATATATCAATTATGTCCGAGGAGCTGCCTCGCGCCTTTGAATACGGTATTGCCTTCGATGCCTCGGCAATCGCAGGCTTTGGCGATGAGTCTAAGTGCGATCTTCTGCTCCATCCCGATCCTGAAACGCTTATGGTTTTACCGTGGAGACCGGAGCACGGTAAGGTCGTTCGTATGTTTACCAGCATCTCCTATCCTGACGGGACACCTTTTGAATGCGATACACGCAGTCTGCTCAAAAAGGCTGTAGAAGACGCGCAAAAGGCAGGATATACATTTTCCTTCGGTGCCGAACAGGAATTTTACCTGTTTGAGCTTGATGAAAAGAACAAGCCGACAAAAATTCCTTACGATGAAGCAGGATATATGGATCTTGCTCCTGATGACAGAGGTGAAAACATCCGTCGCGAGATCTGTCTTACTTTGGAACAGATGGGCATCCGTCCTGAAAGCTCACACCACGAAGAAGGCCCCGGTCAGAATGAGATCGACTTTCGCTATTCCGATCCACTTACTGCGGCTGACAATACAATGACATTTCAAACCATTGTAAAAAAAGTTGCCCGCCGCAACGGTGTGTTTGTGGATTTCAGTCCTAAACCTCTTGAGGACAAACCGGGCAATGGCTTCCATATCAATATGTCTGTTAAACCTTGCGAATGTTCAGAAAATCTATGCTATATGATTGCCGGCGTACTTGACAAGATCGTGGAAATGACGGCTTTCCTCAACTCTACCGAAGAGTCTTATAAACGTTTCGGTCATAGCAAAGCACCAGGATATGTATCCTGGTCGAGCGAAAACCGCTCGCAGCTCGTACGTATTCCTGCTGCTGTCGGTGAATATCGCCGCGCCGAGCTTCGTTCGCCCGATCCGATGGCGAATCCGTATCTTGCTTTTACGCTCATAATTTATGCAGCTCTTATTGGCCTTGAGAAAAAAATAGATCTGCCGAAAGCGGCTAATGTCAACCTTTATAAGGCAGACGCAGAGACCTTGGCTAATTTTAATAAATTACCTGAAGATTTTAGTTCTGCCTGCAAAATTGCTGCATCAAGTGAGTTTATTAAAGAACACATTCCTGCGGCAATCTTAGACATTTATTGTAATAATTAAAGCTGAATAGCAGTCCAAAAAGGAGGGGAGCAAAAATGAGTTTGAAAGAACAAGTTTACAGCGTTCTGATTGTTTCGGCGGCAGAAAGCTTTAATGATGCACTCTCCGTTCTGCTCCCCAGCTCAAAGTATTCGCCAACCCTTTTTGTATCGAATATCAGTGCTGCAAAGCGGGCACTCGCCGAACGTGCTTTTGATTTTGTAATCATCAACTCACCACTCTCCGACGATGTAGGTACGCGGTTTGCAATCGACACATGTAATTCAAAAGGGACTGTTGTACTTCTGATGGTACGGACGGAACTTCAAGCGGAAATCTATGACGAGGTTGTAGAACACGGTGTATTTGTGCTTCCGAAGCCAACCTCAAAGTCGACAATGGCAATCGCTCTCGGTTGGCTTTCAGCCGCACGAGAAAAACTTAGAAAAACCGAAAAGAAAACACTCTCCATCGAAGAAAAAATGGAAGAGATCCGTATCGTCAACCGTGCAAAGTGGCTCCTTATCAGCGAACTGAAAATGGATGAACAAGGCGCTCATCGCTACATAGAAAAACAGGCGATGGACCGTTGCGTCTCCAAGAGAGTTGTTGCGGAGGAGATAATAAAAACATATCATAACAATATTGCTATAACATAGAACAAGGCGCCGCAGTAATGCGGCGCCTTGCATTTTTTTCATAGCTATTGCCTCCTTGTGCCTGTATTGTAGGCGAAAAAGGACTATAAATTGAATGTATGGATTCTCATATATAGAAAAACGCCCAGAAAAGCATTTTTGCCTTTCTGAGCGTCTTTTTATTTTTGTTTAATTAGTTAAGCCAACCGCCGTATGTAGCGATTACTGTAGCAAATACAGTTGAGATAACTGTCATAAGCTTAATGAGGATATTAATTGATGGACCTGATGTATCTTTGAATGGGTCACCAACTGTATCACCAACTACTGCTGCGTGGTGAGCGTCTGAACCCTTGCCACCATATACGCCACCTTCGATGTACTTCTTAGCATTGTCCCAAGCACCACCAGCGTTTGACATGAAGATAGCCATGAGAACGCCTGTTACAAGAGAACCAGCAAGCATACCACCGAGAGCTGCAGGGCCAAGAAGGAAACCAACAAGGATAGGAGCGAGAACTGCGATTACGCCAGGGATGATCATTTCCTTAAGGGCAGCCTGTGTTGAAATAGCAACGCAAGTCTTGTAGTCAGGCTTTGCTTTGCCTTCGAGGATACCAGGAATCTCATGGAACTGACGACGAACTTCTTCGATCATCTTGTTTGCTGCCTTACCAACTGAGTCCATAGTAAATGCAGAGAAGAGGAATGGAAGCATACCACCGATGAAGAGACCGATAACAACCATAGCGTCTGTTACGTCGATAGCGAGAGCCTTTCCTGTTGTTGCTGCAATAGACTCTGTATATGTTGAGAAAAGAGCAAGTGCTGTAAGAGCTGCAGAACCAATAGCGAAGCCCTTACCAACAGCTGCTGTTGTGTTACCAACTGAGTCGAGTTTGTCTGTGATCTCACGAACTGATTCATCAAGACCAGACATCTCTGCGATACCACCAGCGTTATCTGCGATTGGGCCATAAGCGTCAACTGCAACTGTGATACCTGTTGTTGAAAGCATACCTACTGCTGCAAGAGCGATACCATAAAGACCAGCAAACTTGAAAGCGAGGAGAATGCCAACAGCGATAAGAACGATTGGAATAGCTGTTGAAAGCATACCAACTGAAATACCAGAGATGATTGTTGTTGCAGGACCAGTCTGTGACTGATTAGCAATCTTCTTAACTGAACCGTAAGAATCTGATGTGTACATCTCTGTAATTGTACCGATGAGAAGGCCTACGATAAGACCGGCAACGATAGCAATGAAAGCGCCGAAACCAGTGAAGCACATCTTTGTAAGAACGAATGCTGCAATGATTACGAGAACTGATGAAACCCACTGAGCAACCTTAAGTGCTGTGTGAGGGTTAGAACCATCTTTACCCTTTACGAAGAAAGTAGAGATGATAGAAGCAACGATACCAAGTGCTGCAAGGAAGAATGGGAAGTAGATACCAGCATCTTCAAACTTTTCTACAACTGTGCTGCTCTCTGTGAGAAGAGCACCGAGTGTAACTGCTGAAACTACAGAACCAACATATGATTCGTAAAGGTCAGCACCCATACCAGCAACGTCGCCTACGTTATCACCAACGTTATCAGCGATAACTGCAGGGTTTCTTGGGTCGTCCTCAGGGATATTGTTCTCAACTTTACCAACGAGGTCAGCACCTACGTCAGCAGCCTTTGTGTAGATACCGCCACCTACACGAGCGAAGAGAGCAATAGAAGAAGCACCGAGTGAGAAACCGAAGAGTACGTTAGTGTCCTTAGTGAGAAGGTAAATGAGACCAACGCCAAGAAGGCCAAGGCCTACAACTGACATACCCATTACGGCACCGCCTGAGAAGGCGATAGAGAGAGCTTTGTTCATGCCACTCTCTTTTGCAGCGTTTGCTGTACGAACGTTAGCTTTTGTAGCTACTGTCATACCAGCGAAACCAGCAAGTACTGAGAAGAGAGCACCAGCAACGAAGCAAGCAGCCATTACCCAACTCTTAAGACCGAATCCGATGATAAGGAAGAGTACTGCTACGAAAACTACGAGAATTTTGTACTCTGCTGTAAGGAAAGCAAGAGCACCCTCGTGAATGCTACCAGCAATTTCCTTCATTCTGTCGTTACCTGCGTCAGCCTTGTTAACTCTAAGTGCAAGAAATGCAGCGAAGAGAAGTGCAAGAACACCTGCTACAGGCACGAGGAATAAAAACTTTGCCATAAATTAATCCCCCAAAAATTTGTGTCTTTTATTTTTATCTCTTATAAAACATTTTAATAAAAATGTGCGTCAAGAGAATGAGAACATTTTAGCACTCGGTTTTTTACAATTCAACACTTTAAACATAAAAAGGATTGACAAGATTATAACAATATAAAATTAGTTCAAATTTAGTTCAAAAATAAGACAAAAACATTAAAAAAATTCTTGCATTTACAACGCTCTGGGGTTATACTGTGGATATAAAGTGGAGCGATTTTCCATAGAAATGGTGGAAAATGGAGCAAGAAAGGGAACAAAAATAATGGATTTTCTTGGTGTTTATAACCATAGCTTAGACGCCAAAAATAGAATATTCATACCTTCTAAGTACAGAGAATACTTAGGGGGCACTTTTGTTGTCTGTAAGGCTCCAGATGAATGTCTCTACATCTATTCTGCAGAGGAATGGGAGAAAGTAGCTGCACAAGTTAAAGCTCTCCCAGGTACAGCAGAGTACAGACGTTATAAAAGAAACTTCTTTGGTAACGCCGATATGGTTGAACTTGATAAGCAGGGCCGTTTCACGATTAAGGCTGAGCTTATTGAATATGCACATCTCGAGAAAGATGTTGTTATTGCAGGTTCGGGTAACAAGTTTGAAATTTGGGATGCATCAAATTACGAACATGATACTTATAAGACTCGCGATGCCGATGATCTTGATATTGAGGTTATCTTCTAATGAGCATTTCATTCTCACATGTTCCCGTACTTTATGAGGAGACTATTAGTTCTTTGAATATCAAGCCTGACGGCATCTACCTTAATGCGACTGCGGGCGGCGGCGGACATTCAAATGGAATTTTAGAAAGGCTCGGGCCAAACGGTAGACTCATATGTGTCGACCGAGACCCAGATGCCATAGAAACACTGACCGAGCGCTTTAACTCCGACGCCCGCGTGACGATAGTTCATGACAACTATTGCAACATAAAGGCTATCTTAAATGAACTTGATATTGCTTCGGTGGACGGTATACTCGCCGATCTTGGCGTAAGCTCCCACCAACTTGATACGGCCGAGCGTGGATTTTCATTCCACAATGATGCTCCACTCGACATGCGAATGAGTCAGAGTGGAGCAACAGCCGCCGATTTATGTAACACATTACCAGAGGCTGAACTTGCCAGAATTATACGTACCTACGGCGAAGAACGCTACGCCAGTAGCATTGCAAGGAATATTGTAAAGGCGAGAGACTTAACACCTATCGCTACAACGCTTCAACTTGCGGATATCGTAAGTAACTCAATGCCTGCAAAAGCACGTAGGAATGGGCATCCTGCCCGCAGAACTTTTCAGGCGCTTCGTATAGAAGTAAATGGAGAACTTGAAAAACTTTCGGGTTCTGTTGTAGATATGTTTGATTGCTTAAAGGTAGATGGAATTCTTTCGATTATTACCTTTCACTCCTTAGAGGATAGGACGGTAAAACAGGAATTCCAAAAATTCTGCGAAGGCTGTACATGCCCGCCAGAGTTTCCAATCTGTGTCTGCGGTAAGACACCTAGAGGAAAACTTCAGTTCAAATTTAAAGAGGCGACTGACTCGGAACTTGATGAAAATCAAAGAGCTAGGTCAGCAAAACTTCGTTCCGTTATTAAATTAAAAGATTAATTACATCATAGATAAAGAAAGGACGGTGGAATCCTTGGCTTACAATAGAACAGAAGCAGTAGACATGCGACGCCCTCAGGGTTCTGCTGCTCCAGCTAGAAGGAATATTCCAAATACTCGCGCTCGCATGGCTCCAAAGCCACATGTTGTTACTAAGACAAAGAAACAACTTAGAGCAGAGGAATTTAGAAGCACAAAGAAAGCCACAAAGGCTCTTGTGATTTGTTCAATCTTTTTCCTTCTCATCGGTTTCCAGATCTATAATCAGGTTCAAGTAGATGAACTTGATAGACAGCTCGATAGCATCAATCAGCAGATTGAGGTTGTTGATAGTGAAAATACAAGACTTAACATGGAACTTGACTCTATCATTTCGCTTGATAAGGTTGATGACTATGCACAAAACGTGCTGGGGATGGTTAAAGTAGAAAACTACCAGGTTTCCTACATTGATCTTTCCGGCGGCGACGCCATCACTAAAAGTGGCGGAAAAATACAGAGATCACTCTGGGAAACTATAAAGATGGTCTTCTAAATAAGAAAAAAGATGAGAGTTAGAGAAACTTTTCTCTAACTCTCATAGTCGTATATTAAGGGTAACAAAAAGGAGTTTTAGACGTGTCGAAACAACAGAGAAACAAGTTGAGAAACAGAGCTATAATTGCTTTGATTATCATCTGCTTCCTCGGATTTGGAGCAGGTGCTTATGGTCTTGTTAACGTCGGAATCATAAAGGGAGAAAAGTATAAGAGTAAGGCTTCTAAACAGCAACTCTCAGATACTACCGTCTCAGCTCTTCGCGGCACAATCTACGACGCCAACATGAATGTAATAGCTCAATCAGCTGATGCTTGGAAGATTTGGGTAGACCCTTCCAAGATGAAAGATGATGAGACAAGACAGGATGTTGCAACAGAACTCTCTGCGGTTTTGGACCTTGAATATGACACAGTACTTGAAAAATGTTCACGTGAGGATTACGCATATGTCCTAATCAAATCTCAGGTCGAGTATGAGGATAAAGAGGCGATTATAAAGTTCCGAAGCGAGCATAAAGGTTACAATCAGATTATAGGTACTGAAGATGATGTTAAACGTTACTATCCTTTTGGAAGTTTTGCTTCCTCAGTTTTAGGTTTCACTGGTTCTGGTGACGCGGGGCTCTCTGGACTTGAGTATTACTACAATGACACATTGACTGGTACTGCGGGCCGTATTGTTACTGCAAAGAATGCAAAGCAGTTCAAAATGTCATCTGAGTATTCGGCATTTTATGCTGCTGAGACAGGACTTAATCTTCAACTTACAATCAATCAGGTTATCCAGTATTACCTCGACACTGCACTTCAAACTGCAGTTGAGGAAAATGATGCCACATATGGATATGGCATCGTTATGGATGTAGAAACAGGTGCTGTTCTTGCGATGAGCACAAAACCTGACTTTGACTGTAATGAACCGTACACGGTAAACGATATCGCACTTGCAGCGATAGATGAGAAGTACACAGACGAGGAAGGAAATGTCACCGATGAGGAGGCTAAATCAAAAGCTATCGGAGATGCTCGAAGTGCTCAGTGGCGTAACAGAACAATCTGTGACTCATACGAGCCGGGTTCAGTTTATAAATGCGTAACTGCAGCTGCTGGTCTTGAAGAGGGTGTGGTTACTGCCGATGAGATGTTCAACTGTACTGGTAGCTATGAGGTTGCCGACAGAACTTATCACTGCTCACACAGAGCAGGCCACGGTGTTGAGGATTTCACAACATCAATGATGAACTCATGTAACCCTATTTTCATCGAGGTTGCACAGCGCCTTGGAAAAGAGACGTTCTACAAATACTTTGAGGCATTTGGTTTTGCTGAATCAACTGGTATCGATCTTCCAGCCGAATCAACTCCAGTCGCAAATGTTACATATCACACACTTGATAAACTTACATCGGTTGCCATGGCGTCGGAATCATTCGGTCAGACATTCCAGGCAAGCCCAATTCAAATAGTCACAGCAATTAACGCAATCGCAAACGGCGGTAAACTTATGCAACCTTACATCGTAGGCTCGATGCTTGATTCAGAAGGCAATAAAGTTTTTGAGACTAAACCAACAGCAAAACGTCAGGTTATCTCAGAAGGTACTGCTGATATATTGAAGACTATGATGGAAAAAGTTGTTAGTGGTGGTACAGCGAAGAATGCCTATGTTCCCGGATATCGTGTTGCTGGAAAGACTGGTACATCTCAGAAACTTACTATCGCTGAAAACATCTATGTTGCTTCTTTCTGCGGCTTTGCTCCGGCTGATGATCCGAAAATCTCAGTTCTCATCGCTATTGATGAGCCTAAGGCTGGTTCATTCACTGGTGGTTCTGTAGCTGGACCTGTAGCTGCTGAGGTAATTGAAAACTGCATGAAGTACATGAACGTGGAGCCTCAGTACACAAATGACGAGCTTGCACGACTTGATCAGAACGTAGATAAGGTCGTTGGATCTACAGTTACAGCAGCTCGGAAGAAACTTGAGAGCAAGGGCTTCACCGTAAAAGTAATTGGCGATGGAAGTGAAGTTGTAAAACAGTATCCAAACTCTGGCAGGACACTTCCAAAGAATGGTGTAGTTGTTCTTTATACAGAGAAGAGGGACCCAATCACTGTAACAGTTCCAGATCTCACTGGACTTTCAGTTGCAGATGCAAATAGCGTCGCTATCGAAAATGGCCTTAACATCAGACGTGTTGGTTACACGAGTGGTAACAATGTTGTGTCTTACAGGCAGAGCTTAGAGGCTAACAAGGATGTAGAGATGGGCACAGTTGTTACGGTTTATTTTAGAACAGAAATTAAAGAGGAAGACTAATGAAGACATTAACTACTGAAGAGATAGCAAAATACTGTGGTGGAACAGCCACTGGTCATGCTGAAATAACGTCGGTTGTTATTGATAATAGAGAAGTTGTAGAGGGATCACTCTTTATAGCAATTAAAGGCGAGCGTCTTGACGGGCACGCATTTGTAGAGGCGGCAATTAAAGCTGGTGCAGCTGCAGTAATGGTTCATGAGGATATCGTGGCCAGCGTTCCGGTGATTAAGGTGGAGAATACTGAGAAAGCTTTTCTTGATCTCGCCCGTTCATACAGAGAGACATTTGATATCCCAGTTGTTGCTCTTACGGGTAGTGTTGGAAAGACAACAACAAAAGAGATGATCTGGTGCGTGTTAAATGCAAAGTATAATGCGCATAAGACACAGGGAAATCTCAACAATTCTATCGGTGTTCCAAAGGTTCTCTTAGGTCTTGAGCCGGAACATACAGCAGCGGTAGTTGAGATGGGTATGAACCATAAGGGTGAAATCGCTGTCTTGACAAAGACCGCTCTTCCAAATATGGCTGTTATCACCAATATCGGTGTTTCACATATTGAAAATCTGGGTAGCAGAGAGGGTATTCTCGCTGCAAAACTTGAAATTCTTGAAGGCTTAAAGCCGGGTTCAACATTGATTTTGAATGCTGATAACGATATGCTTTCAAAAGTTTCGGAAGCAGATTTTGACTATAAATTCAAAATCAAAACTTTTGGCATAAAAGAAAATGCAGACGTAACTGCAACAAATATTGAGTTCAAGGAGGCATCTACAGAATTTACAGCGACTGTTAAGCCTTCGAAGAACGATGGTCTTGATGGCGCCGACGGGTGCGAGTGTTCAGAGTGTAGCTTCAGAGTAGTCCTCCCAACAACTGGAGAGCACAATGTTTATGATGCGCTTGCCGCAATTAGCGTCGGCGCCGAACAGGGCGTCGCCCCTGAAGATATGGCAAAGGCTCTTTTGAACTATGTCCCAGCCGGTATGAGAGAAAAAATTGAAATGGTCGGTGGAATTACACTTATTGAAGATTGCTATAATGCGAGCCCCGATTCAGTTTTAGCACTATCGAACACCCTTAGAATTAAGGGCGAAGGTGGACATAGAAAAATAGCCATCATAGCTGATATGTTGGAACTTGGTTCCTACAGCGAGCAAGCTCATAGGAACTGCGGTAAATATCTCGCTGATGCAAAGGTGGACATGCTTTTGACATACGGTGAACTTTCAAAGTTCGTTGCCGATGAGGCAAAGAAGTGCGGAGTGCTTCGAGTTTTTGAGTTTGATTCAAAAGACGAACTTGCAAAACATCTCATACCAATTCTTAAGGAGGGCGATGTAGTCGCTTTCAAAGGAAGTCGTGGTATGCAACTTGAGGATGTAATAGATCTCGTAAAAGGAGAACTTTCATGAATATTATATTGAATCTAATTATTTCAGCAGTTTTAGGATTTTTAATCTCAGCACTTCTCGGTATTGTCTTAGTGCCGGCACTTCATAAACTTAAGTTTGGCCAGACAATACTTGATATTGGCCCTAATTGGCATAAGAACAAGCAGGGTACACCTACTATGGGCGGTATCATGTTTATCATCTCAACAATCATTACAACTATCGCAGTTATCCTTCTTAACAAAGCACTCGGACTCGATGTTGTTGCTCAGTATCAGGATGTTCTTGCGAATTCAACAAAGGTTAAACTTTATGCCGGTATGATTTTGGCTTTAGGCTTCGGCATCATAGGTTTTGCCGATGATTATATCAAGGTTGTAAAGAAACAGAATGAGGGGCTTACGGTAATTCAAAAGACTCTCTGTCAGCTCGCACTTTCGGCAGCTTACATCGTTACTCTCTGCCTTATTGGCGATCAGTATATGTACATTCCATTTGTTGGAAACATCGGTTATGGTTCACCAATTATTTTTGCAATTTTTACTGTTATCGTAATTTATGCAACAGTAAATGCTGTTAATTTCACTGATGGTATTGATGGTCTTTGCGCATCAGTAACTGTTACTGCTGCGTTCTCTTTTGCTGTAATGGCAGTGCTTCATCACTTTATTGGCGCATCGATTCTCGCTTGCGCACTTCTCGGTGCTTGCGCTGGTTACCTCATTTGGAACTGGCATCCTGCAAAGTGCTTCATGGGTGATACAGGCTCAATGTTCCTCGGCGGTATGATTGTGGCGCTTGCATATGCAATTGATTGCCCACTTATCCTCCTTGTTGCAGGATTTGTATATGTAATTGAAGGTCTTTCAGATGTAATTCAGATTGGCTACTTCAAAATCACAAAGAAGATTGCTAGAAGAACTGATCCAAATGCAACGGGTAAGCGACTCTTTAAGATGGCGCCAATTCATCACCACTTTGAAAAGTGCGGTTGGTCTGAAGTAAAGATTGTATTAATTTTCTCACTCGTTAACTTGATTGCAGGCGCTATTGCTTGCCTTCTCATATATTTTGGATAGTAGGAGACTTTTAAATGGCTAAAGAGGCTAATACAAAAAGACGAATAGATCCAAAACTATTAGCGCACGGCGGTATGGATATTCCTTTTCTTGTTCTTGTGCTTGTACTTTTGACTATCGGTCTTATTATGATGTTCTCAGCATCATATACTTATTGCTACTACAATAATAATGGCGACAGTTTTTATTATCTTAAACGCCAGCTCTTCTTTGCAGTTGTAGGTATTGCCGCTATGTTTATAGCATCAAAATTCCACTATGCAACTTATAGAGCTCTTGCAAAACCTGCCGTTTTAATTTCATATGCGCTTTTAGTGCTCGTTTTGATTCTTCCGCCTCCTCAGGGATTTGAAGAATTCCACAGATGGATTACCATCCCAGGTATAACGACATTCCAACCTTCGGAGATTGCAAAACTCGCAGTTATCCTTTATATGGCTAAGGATATCGGTGATAATTATCGAGCTATTAATTCTGGCGAAAAAGTAAAATTCCGTGATAGAGAGATGCAGGCAAGCTGGTTTTATCTCGGAAAATATCTTCTTTTTGTAGGCTCATTTTGCGCACTTATCTATCTTGAAAATCACGTATCTGGTACCATCCTCGTATTCTTGTTTGGCGCTTTGATGGCTTGGTTTGCGGGATTTGATTCAAAAATATTCATTTTCTTTATAGTTCTCGGTGCTGTTGTTGCGACAATTGTAATTCTTAATCCAACAATTCTTCCAGACCATGCGGAACCTCGTATCTATGCTTGGCTCGATAAGGATTATGATCCACAGGGAACACGTTGGCAGACAAATAATGCGCTTTACGCCATAGGCTCTGGTGGCCTTTTTGGTGTTGGTATAGGAAATTCAAAACAGAAGCAGCTCTATGTATCTGAGCCTATGAATGATTTCATTTTCTCTATAGTTTGTGAGGAACTCGGTGTAATTGGCGCAGCTATCATTATGCTTTTGTTTGTGCTCCTTGTATGGCGTGGATTCTATATTGGTCTCCATACAAGAGATAAGTTCGCAGGACTTCTTGCGATGGGCCTTTCCACGCAGGTAGGACTTCAGGCGGCGCTCAACATCGCCGTTGTAACAGACGTTTTACCAAACACAGGTATCAGTCTTCCATTCTTTTCTTATGGTGGCACATCGCTTATGATGCTTCTTGGTGAGATGGGTTTGATACTGGGCGTATCGCGCTACGCAAATATTAAAAAGGCATAAAATTTTAAGGGGATAATTTAATGAAAATTCTTTTTGCCACCGGAGGCACAGGTGGACACATAAATCCTGCACTTGCAGTAGCAAGCAGAATTAGGGAACAGTACGGCGATGAGGCGGAGATACTCTTTGTCGGTACTCCTGATCATATGGAAACAAGATTAGTTCCAAATGCAGGTTTTGATTTTACGACGATTAAAATAAGCGGTTTTCAGCGTAGCTTCGCACCAAGTGCGATAGTAAAGAATTTCAAGACATTATTTAGACTTGCATCTAGTTCTTCAGAAGCTAAGAAAATCATCGCTGAATTTGAGCCTGATGTTGTAGTGGGATTTGGTGGATATGTAAGCGGTCCTGTACTTCGCAAGGCGCATAAGATGGGAATTCCTATTGCGATTCATGAACAAAATGCATTTCCAGGTGTTACAAATAAGGCGCTTGCAAAATATGCAGAGGTTGTAATGCTTACTTCAGAGGATGCGAAAGAACGCATTGAATGTCTCAACGAGCCTGTTGTTACTGGCCTTCCTGTACGTGGTGAACTTATAAAAGCGAACCGTGCAGAATGTCGTACGATTTTGAACGTTGATGAGGACAAGCCTCTTGTTCTCTCCATGGGCGGAAGCCTCGGCGCAATCGCCATTAATAAGGCGATGTGCGGCGTAATTGCGAACAAGAAGGATGACCATGATTGTCAATTCCTTCATGCGACTGGTCAAAATGGCAAATGGGTTCCAGATAAACTTCACGAACTTGGCGTGGATTTCGAGGATAGAAAAGATATCGAAATCCGCGAGTATATTGACGACATGCACATCTGTATGCCGGCAGCAGACTTGGTAGTTTGCCGCGCTGGTGCATCTTCACTTTACGAGCTTCGCGCGCTTGGCAAACCATCAATTTTGATTCCATATCCATATGCCGCTGAGAACCATCAGTACTACAATGCGATGGAACTTGTAAATAATAATGCGGCTAGAATTATAGAAGAAAAAGATTTGACTGCTGAATCTTTGACAGAGATGATAAATGAACTCATTGGCGACAAGGAACTTCTTGCTGAGATGTCAAAGAATGCAAGCGAAATGGCAATCCTTAACTCAACAGATTTGATAGTTGAAAATATTTTGAAGGTTATAAAACCAAAAAACTCGGAGGAATAAAACATGCCTGAGAACATGTCGAAGGAGGAGCAACGAAGGGAGCACCGAAACCAAAGGCAGCGACAGCATAGGACCCGAATGCAGTTTTTCTACATTGCTCTTATAGCTGTAGTTTTGATTATTGGACTTGTCCTTTCGTTCACGGTTTTCTTCCATGTAAGTAAGATGGAAGTCCGTGGTTATAGCATCTACACTGAATCGGAAATTTTAGGTGTCTCTGGTGTAAACAAAGGCGATAATCTTTTCCTTATTAACCAAGATAAAGTTAAAGAACACATTACTAAGAAATTGCCTTATATAGGCGAGATCTCAGTAAAAATCGCACTTCCTAACAAGATAATAATTACGGTCTATGAGACTTCAATCAAGAGTGTGATTGAAGTGAAAGACGGCTATGTCCTTCTCGATGAAAATGGAAAGGTTTTAGGCAAGTCGCCATCTCTTGATGACCTCTATGACAAGGGCGTCTTAGAGGGCGGAAAGACCTTCGCAGAGGCGGAGGCAGAAGAGTCTACTGAAGAGGTGACGGAAGAGGCAACTTCAGAGGAGACAAGCGAGGCTTTGGAGAAGGTTACAGATTCTGAGAAGCCTACATACGTTCTTTATGATAAAAGCCTTGTCGTTCTCAAGGGTCTTAAAGTCAAGGAAGCAAAGCCTGGTAAGACTATTGTTTTCAAGAATGATAAAGAGGTAAAAACGTACGTTGAAATTATGAATCTCTTCATGGAAAATGAGATCACCGGTATTACAGAACTTGATCTCTCGGACGTCTATAATATCGTCATGAAATATGAGGATAGAATTGATGTTAAAATTGGCTCAGTTACAAACCTAACTGACAAGATGGCGTTTGCTGCAAAGGTTATTAAAGAGCAAGATGCAGCCACACCGGATCAGGAAGGCGTAATTGATTTGACGATTGATAAAAAGGCATATTTCCAGCCTTTGACTTCAACTACATTACCACCTTCAACAACTACTACATTGCCTCTAGAAGCGGTGGAGGAGACTACAACTCCACCGGAGACAACGGAGCCACAGACCAATTCTTCGGGTAAGCCGATTCAGGTGGCTTCAACTACTTCAAAACCACAGTAATTACCCTTGAAATTTATAATTTGTCGTGTTACTATATAAAATGT
>JAGHSI010000133.1 GCA_018065925.1 Candidatus Limimonas coprohippi | reverse complement strand
ATTAAAAGGTAATTGTATAATTATACAAAGGGGAAATATTATGTTAACAACACTTGGTATTGGTATTATCGGTTTAATCGCTATTATCCTTATGCTTCTCTGCGTAGTATTCGCAGCGATTGCTATTATCGTTCTTTATACTGGCCGTGCTGCTCAGTATGATAGAGCTGGTAAGAAAATGGCTAAGGCTTCTAAGCCAAAGAAGGCAAAGAAATAATTTTAGTCTGGGGAGCCCGCTTGGAAAACCAAGCGGGCTTTATTTGCCATAGGAGGTGAGAGTATGTCAAATGATTTTTATGCTTTTATTTCGCGTATGAAATACATAGATCGCTGGGCACTTATGCGTAATACAGATCCAGAGTCTTTAGTGCAACATTCTTATGAAGTTGCTGTTATTGCTCATGCACTTGCAGTTATTAGCAACAAACGTCTCGGGACAAATTATGACGCAGAAAAAGTTGCTCTTATTGCTCTCTTCCATGACACTTCTGAAATACTTACAGGTGACATGCCAACACCTGTCAAGTATTATAGTCCAGAAATAACTAATGCCTATAAAGAAGTTGAGAAGGTCGCAACCAGTAAAATACTCGGAATGTTGCCAGACGATTTGCAACCTGAGTATGAAGATCTTCTTATTCCAACAGAGGCCGATGCGGAACTCTGGAAACTTAACAAGGCTGCTGACAAAATCAGCGCACTTATAAAGTGCGTTGAAGAGAAGAAGGTCGGCAACCGCGAGTTTGACAAAGCTCTTGAAGCAACAGAGGCCTCTATTCATAAAATGAACTGTGAACCTGCAGAAATTTTCTTAAGAGAATTTCTGCCAAGTTACGAACTTACACTTGACCAACTTAAATAGGGAGGAAAAGTTTATGTCAAAACCAAAAGCAAAAGATTATAGAAAAATTGCTCGTGAAAAACTTTCAGGTCATTGGGGAACAGCTATTTTGACAACTTTTGTTGCAGCTCTCCTTGGTGGAACTGCTGTTAGTACTACAGCATCTGCAGATGTAGATCTTGATGGACTTTCAGAGCTTGCAGAAAAAGTTAACTGGGAAAAATATGGTATCTCTTATGAACATATTTATGAATCAGTTAACATTCCCCCGATTATACTTACTGTTATCGGAGTCGTAGTTGCTATTCTTGGTGTTTGGGGAATCGCAACATTTATTCTTGGAGGTCCAACACGAACAGGCCTCTGCCAATTTAACGTGAATCTATTGAAGGGAGAAGGAAATTTCTCAGATCTTTTCTCTCACTATGATATTTTTGTAAAGGGTCTTCTTGCAAAAGTTTTCACTTCTCTTGTAATTACGATGGGATTCTTATTCTTTATTGTTCCAGGTGTTATTGCATCATATGCATTTTCTATGACGTTTTATGTTCTTGCTGAAAATCCAGACATGGATGCTTTTGACGCTCTTAAAGAGTCACGTAGATTGATGAAGGGACACAAATGGCAACTCTTCTGCTTGCAATTTAGTTTCATCGGATGGGCAATTCTTTCAGCATGTACACTTGGAATTGGTTCCCTTTTCCTTACTCCATATATGGAAATTGCAACTTCGGCATTTTATAAGCAGATTTCAAAGCCAGAAGTTGTTGAGGTTTTTGGTGCTGATTCTGTAGAAGTTAGTGAATAAAAAATTTAAATATATTTTGGGAGGCAATTAAAATGAATGTTCCAATTAATGAAATTCTTGAAAAAGTAGCTGGCGGTATCGGCAAATTTAGCGATAAGGTACAGCCTGCAGTACACAGTGGTAGAATTCAGGAGTTTTGGGACTGGGTTGATGAAAAGTGGTATCACTCAGAATTACACAACGGTGTAAAAGATCCTAGAAACATTAAATAAGGAGTAGCAAAATGTACGCAGTTTGTTTAGACCTTGAAGGAGTATTGGTTCCTGAAATTTGGATTGCATTTGCGGAGGCAACAGGTATTCCTGAACTTAAAAAGACAACAAGAGACGAGCCTGATTATGATAAGCTTATGAAATATCGAATTGATATTTTGAAAGAGCACGGACTTGGTCTTAAAGAGATTCAGGATGTTATCGCAACTATAGATCCAATGAATGGTGCAAAAGAATTCCTTGATGCTCTTCACGAATTCACACAAGTAGTTATTATCAGTGATACTTTCTCACAGTTTGCAAAGCCCCTAATGAGGAAACTCGGATGGCCAACAATTTTTTGTAACGATTTAGTTGTTGCTGACAATGGTGAGATTACTGGCATCAAGATGCGTTGCGAGCAGTCTAAACTTACAACTGTTAAGGCTCTTCAGAGTGCCGGAATTGAGACAATTGCTAGTGGTGACAGTTATAACGATCTCGGCATGATTCAAAACTCAAAAGCTGGTTTTCTATTTAAGTCAACAGATCAGATTAAAGCTGACTATCCTGACATTCCAGCATATGAGACTTATGAAGAACTTCTTGCTGCAATAAAGGCAGTAATTGGAGTCGAATAAGAAATAAAAATAAAACCCCTATGACAACTAAGTCATAGGGGTTTTTATTATTTAAAAGTTTTTAAATAAGTATAAGATGTTCTTTCCGTCTTTGTATTCATAGATTATTTCATCCATTGATTGCTTAACCATATAAATACCAAGTCCACCGATTGAACGCTCCTCAGCTGAGAGAGTAACATCTGGTTCTTTAGCATTGAGAGGGTTATAAGGAATACCTTCATCAATAAATGTAACAAGGATTCCATTTGGCTCATGCTGATGTTCAAGCCTAACTGTTGCAGGACCAGAAGTACCTCTATAACCATATTTTACAATATTGCTGTAAATCTCATCAATTGCGATATTAATTTGAGTGATTACTTTGAGCGGACAATCTATATTTTCAAGTTCAGTTTCAACAAAATCAGTTATCGCAGTGATGTCTGAGATTTGGGCGTTTTCAAATGTTATCTCTGGACGAGGAGGCGGGCCGTTGTAACGGACGGCAAGCATTGTGATGTCGTCGAACTGTGGTGCTTTGCCAGCAAATTCGTCGACACATTTCTTAACATGTTTGCAGATGCCTTCCATCGAATCCGAGTCACAAGAATTAAGAGCATCAAGAAGACGGTCGTCACCAAACAGTTCGTTATCTATGTTGTTAGCTTCTGTAACACCATCTGTGTAAACGAATAAGGTGTCGCCCGGGCGAAGTGGATGTTCACCTTTTCTATACTTAACGCCTTCCATACCGGCAAGAACAAATCCGATAGGATTCTTGATAAACTTCCATGTCCCATCTTTGTGCTTTAAAACAGGCGTGTTATGGCCTGCGTTTGAAAATTCAATTGAACCTTTCTCAAGATCTACTGATCCCATCCAAGCAGTAACAAACATATTAGCTTCATTACCTTCGCAAAGGCCATTGTTTGCTCCTTGGAAAGCTTCTTCAACTGACATTCCAGTTTCAGCAAGAGCTTTGATTTGAGTTTTAGCTCTCATCATAAACATGGCAGCTGGGATTCCCTTTCCAGATACATCGGCGATGAGGAAGTTGAGTTTGCCTTCTCTTGTGTAGTAGAAGTCAAAGAAGTCTCCGCCGACCTCTTTTGCGGGATCCATTGAGGCAAAGATTTCAAATTCAGGTCTTTCAGTAAATGCTGTCGTGAGATTTGGAAGAGCAGCAGCCTGAATGTCTTTTGCAAATTGAAGTTCTTTGTCGATACGAGCTTCAGCTTCTGCAATATAGCCTTTTAAGGCATCGACAGTATGATTAATACCAGCGGACAATTCGGAAAATTCCTTGTTGCTTTGAACGTCAATCCTCACGGATAAATCGCCGCTTGTTATAGCTTCAAGGCCATCGTTGATTTTATGCATTTTTTCAACGATAAATCGTTTTATAAGAAGATATACAAGGAGGAAAATTACAGCGAAAGCTAGGACTTCCATAAACGTATTTACATAGATGAATATATCACGAGTTGCATTTGCTTCTGAGACAGGATAAATTGCAACAAGTTGAGAACCATCAATTTGTGTTTTATACATTACAAAAGAATCGCTGCCCCAGACACCAGTAGTGAAAATTTCCATTTCCTTGTGCTTTGAGACGTCAAAGATTTCGCCGTTTCTTTGAACGGCTGTATATCCGGTTTCTCCAATGGTTGTTATTGAATGTCCTGGAGTTGCATTGTTAAGAGTCTGTGTTAAAAGTTCTCTAGCTTGGCTTTCTGCAACACCGGTTTGTACCATGTTGAGGAAAGCGGTAGTTGCCAAGAAAGCAATAACGACACAGATGAGAAGCCAGCGTTGAACTGTTTGCGAAATTTCTAAGTCTTTTCGCTTGAGACGTACACCTTCGTTTGCAATACCTGCCACAGAAATAGCAGAAAACAACACGCTTAAGCCGACGGCAGTAATCATCGGAATAGTACATACTCTAATTACTTCGGCAGCTTTAGCTGTCTGATGCATATTTGTTAAAAATACAAGAGATAGATGGAATACCTCAATAATCACACCGGCCGCAAAGCTGATGGTCCATGTTGGACGTTTGTTATCAAATAGGAACTTTTTAAGAATAGCAGCATAGATACCAGCGATAAATGTTGCTAAAGTACAAGCGGTTCTTGTAAAAGCGCCTACTCCCCAGTAAACAGCAAACCAACGCTCTATAGCACCGATGGTACCAGCGATGATACCTGCAGGTGCTCCAAAAAGAAGACCGGCGCAGAGTGGAGCTGCATCTCTGCAGTTAACCATTGCGCCGTTCATTGGTATACCATACTCTGTGCCAAGAATAGCGATGCCACCAAAAATGATACCGATTATTATTTGACGTACAAAGTAAGGTAATTTATTAAATTTTGTTTTTGTTTCTAAAAGACAAAAGATAATTGATGCAATTACTGGAACAAACGCCGCTATACCAAGTTCGATATAACTGTTCATTCAATGCACCTTCTTTTTATTCTATAGTAAGAATATCGACGAAACCTGTGATTTCAAAAACTTCTTTAATGGCGTCGTTAACATTTTTAACAACCATTTCACCCTGAGCTGACATTTTCTTCTGTGCTGCAAGGATAACACGAAGTCCTGCAGATGAGATGTATTCGAGATTTTCAAAATCAAGAACAAGGTTTTTAATTCCATCAAGTTCAAGAGCAGCCTCAAAATCAGGTGCTGTTGTTGTGTCGAGACGACCTACAAGTGCTACGGTGAGAGCTTCGCCCTCAAAAGTCTTTTTAATATCCATTAGTATTTCCTTTCATTGAAAGAAATTAAAAATAATATTTTATAATAAATATATAAATTGTGCAATATAAATATTATAGTATGGTCTCCATACCATATTTTTGTGGTTTCATACCAAGGGAATCATAGAAAGCCTTTGCGCTGGTGTTTAGAGCCCAAACATTTAATGTTACGTTATAGCAAGCCTCAGATTTTGCAAAATTGAGAACAAAATTATAGAGATTCTTTCCGATGTGTTGGCCACGAAGGCCCTCCCTCACGCAGAGATCATCGATGTATAAAGTTTTGATGTCAGTTAGGATATTGTTGTCTTTATGCTGGATAAACATGCAAAATGCATATCCAATAACTATCCCCGTATCGTCAACGGCAACGAAGATTGGTTTATTATCGTCATTAATAATATCAACGAGTTCCTCGTTTGTGTACTTTTTGGTATCGCCCTTAAATAAATCTGGACGACCCTCGTGATGAATGTTTAATACTTGCTCAAGAAGTTCGTTGAGACCGTTTATATGAGAAGTATTAGCTCGCATAATTTGCATGATATCACCTCTTTCATTTAGTGGATTGATTATAGCATAAAAAAATGAGGTTTTGACATTTTCTTTAATAAAAGTTAAATTATTAATATCAATTTAAAAGGAGAACTCGCGTGAGAGGTAAGAGAATAGACACTAGGACCATAATTGGAATAGCTCTACTTGTTTTTGTTGTAGTTGGGCTTATTGTTTTCAATGTGGCTGCAAAGAAATACGGGCTCTTTAAAAAAGATGATAAAAATGCTTTAGTAACTAAGACAACGGTTAATAAAGAATTGACTGTTGATGAGCAAATAGAGGAATATATCAAAAACTTTGGCGAGAGAGATGGAAAAGATGTGACTGCGCCACTTATTCTCTCTGGCGCAAACACAACCGTTAAAGTTGGCGCGGAGAGAGTTCCGGATCCTGGTATTGCAATCGACGACTATGATACATCTATCGAGTTTACTTATGAAGGTGAATACGATTTAAGTAAAGAAGGCACATATGAAATTGTTCGAATTGCAACAGATGATGCCGGAAATTCAACGCGCCAAAATGTAACTTTGAGAGTTGTGGCGGAGCTTCCGAAGACTGAGGAGCCAAAGAGAATGGCGACTCTCAAAATCAGCGACGCCATAAAGAAATATAAAACAAACGATGAAATTGAGGTTGGTATAGATGTATCCCGTTGGCAAGGAGATATCAACTGGGACAAAGTAAAATCTGCTGGAGTTTCATTCGTGTTTATTCGCCTTGGTGTTCAAGATGGCTTAAAAGGTGAATACTATGTTGACAGAAATTTTGTTAAGTATTTTAAGGGTGCCCAAGAAGCAGGGTTAAAAGTCGGCGTCTATTTTTATACCTATGCAATTTCCAAAGAAGATGGTGCAAATGATGCAAAGTTTGTATATGAGACCCTGAAAGAAAATAATTTTAAACCGGATTTACCTATTGCCTTTGACTGGGAGAGTTTTGGTTCTATTACTTTCTTTAGAACTTCATTAAACGATTTGAATGACGCTCTTCATATGTTCCAGGGTGTGCTTGAAACCGCCGGATATTCGACTTGTCTTTACAACAGTAAATATTATCTTTCAAGTGGTGTATGGGAGGATCCGGACAATAACAACGTATGGCTTGCTCAGTATAGTTCCGAACCTACTTATGAGGGTAAATACTTCGTATGGCAGTGTTCAAACACAGGTTCTGTACCGGGAATTGTGGGCGATGTAGATATTGATATTATGTACAGTAGTCCAAAAGAAAAGACGAGATAAGTTAAAAGAGACTGTGATATTCACAGTCTCTTTTTGCTATTTTATTTCGACAAGTTCGTTGCCTTTGTAGTAAAGATCCATTTTTATATCTGTCTCACCATTTAAGAGGGGGGCTAAAAAGTATTTGTCACCCTCCCACATAGGTAAAGATAAGATTTCGTTTTCTTTTATGAAACGAAGTTCGCCCTCTGGGCATGAGGCGACAAGGTCGCCGGTATAGGCGTCGGCGGAGTAGAGATACATATCCTCCTCGCCCCACTCGTCCGAGTGGAAACCTATTATCCCATGAAATGTATATGAAGTTAATGTGAGTCCGGTTTCCTCGAAGACTTCGCGGAGGAGACATTCGTCGGCTGTTTCATCTTTTTCGAATTTTCCGCCGACGCCGACCCATTTTCCTTCATTTTCATCCTGAAGCTTTTTGTTTCTAAAAAGCATTAAATATGAATCGTCTTTTTTGATATAGCAAAGAGTTGTCTTTTTCATAATGTCACTTTACTTTGAGCATTTTGCAATCCAATCTCTTGTTGCAGCAACCGCCTTTTTACCTTCTTTAGAAGGAGAGAGAAGGAAGTCGTGGAATGAGTCGAGTGGATTTTTGCCGATATAGAATTTTGTAGGAACGCCAACCTTCTTAAGCTTTGCAACGAGTAAGCCTGACTGACCGATTGTGAGAATATCTGTAAGGCCTCTTACGACAAAGGCGTTCTGTGCCTTATCATTGAGATAAGGAATTGGATTGTGATACTTCCACATAGGATTCTTGTGAGGAGCCTTGTCGCCCATAAACTTAACCCACATTACACGGCCGATTGGAATATATTTATATACATT
>JAGHSI010000084.1 GCA_018065925.1 Candidatus Limimonas coprohippi | reverse complement strand
TGTAAGATGTATATTAGTGTTACTTTTAGAAAATGGGGAGGGGTCTTATGGAATTCTTTGAAAAGAAATCCAGAATCCTTGTTGTGGACGACTCTGAATTGAACCGTTCGTTACTTTCCGATATTCTCGGAGATGAATTTGAAATTGTTGAGGCCGCAGATGGGCTTGAAGCTATCTCGTATCTTGAGCAACATGCAGCCGAAGTATCTCTCGTGCTTCTCGATATGGTAATGCCTACCATGGACGGTATGGCTGTTCTTGACATCATGAACAGAAAGCACTGGATCGGCGATATTCCAGTTGTTGTTATCTCTTCGGATCAGCAGCCAGAAAATGTTGAAAAAGCATATAAACTTGGGGCTACCGACTTCATCTTTAGGCCTTTTGACTCCTATATTGTTTACAGACGTGTTGTAAATACAATTATGCTTTATTCAAAGCAAAAGAGACTTGAAGAACTCGTTACAGATCAAATTTATGAGCGTTCAAAAAACAACCGTATGTTAATCTCAGTTCTCTCACATATCGTTGAGTTCAGAAATGGTGAAAGCGGTTCTCACTGTCTCAACATCAATACAATTACAGAAAAACTTCTTACATCATTAATTGCAAAAACGAACGCCTATGATATTTCTAGAGCGGATATTCCTGTTATATGCACCGCATCTTCTCTTCACGACATCGGTAAGATTGCTATTCCAGAAACAGTTCTTAACAAGCCTGGAAGACTCACAGACGAAGAATTCGCCATCATGAAAACTCACTCAACCGAAGGTGCAAAAATGCTTAAAGCTGTACCCCTCGGTTGCGACGATCCTTTAATTAAGCGCGCATATGAAATTGCGCGTTGGCACCATGAGAGGTATGATGGCCGTGGATATCCAGATGGTCTCGCAGGTGACGAGATTCCTATCGCTGCTCAGGTTGTATCTATTGCCGACGTATATGATGCTTTGACAAGCGAGCGTTGTTATAAAGCCGCATTCACACATGAGAAGGCACTCGAGATGATTATGAACAACGAGTGTGGTACATTTAATCCTCTTCTCCTTGAATGTCTTAATGAAATCGCTCCAAGTCTAAAAGAGGACCTCGGTAAAGAGACAGTCCTCCATGACCAGACAAACAAAGACCTTAAGAATATTACAAGTGAACTCTTTAACAACCCAGATCTTTCAAATTCAAACCGCTCACTTCAACTTCTTGAGAGCGAACGAGAAAAGTTCAGATTCTTCTGGGAACACACGGACGAAGTGTTCTTTGAGTATTATGTTGAATCATCAATTCTTACATTCTCACACGGAGCAGATATTTTAGTTGATGGTGGCAGCATGGTGGTCGATCCATTAAAGCCTGGATTCTTCAACGATAAATTAAACTCTATTGTCGCTCTTCAACTCGATAAGATTATGGAGCTCACTTCATACGAGTATACAGATTTCAAGTCAGAAGTTGATTGGAACGGCGCGACTTATAGAATTGAAGGCAAAACCGTTTGGGATCTCGACGATGAAGAGCCAGTTCTTACGTCACTCTACGGTCGTGCTTACAGAGCTTAAAGGTAGGTATGAATTATGACAGTAAAAGAATGCTATGACTCAATCGGTGCCGACTATAGTGGTGTTGTTGCACGCATGTGTGGCGAAGAGAGAGTGCTAAAATTTCTTCCAAAGTTTATCAATGATCCAACATATGGAGATCTCATAAAAGGTTTTGAAGAAGAAAACTGGGAACTCGCTTTTAGAGCAGCCCACACCATGAAGGGTCTTTGTTCAAACTTCGGTTTTTCAAAACTTCAAAAATCTTCATCAGACCTTTGTGAATTACTTAGACCAGGGATTTATAACGAGTCAGCTCCTGCGCAACTTGAAATAGTAAAAGCTGATTACAATGAAACAATCAAAGCTATTTCAAGTCTCGATTAGAAGACAAAACAAAAGGACTAAAGCTTCAGCTTCTGCTTTAGTCCTTTTTTAATTTCTTAAAAAATCATCAAGATTCCAGTTTTCAAAATCAGGTATAAAACTCTCCTCAGCAGTTTCACCCTCTTGAACGAATGCCTTTGTTATACCAAGGTCACAAGCAAAATCAACGATTTCATCATATTCCTCTTCTGTGACCCTACGCATAAGTCCACTAAAATCATCATTCCTCTTTTTGCCCTCTGAAAGAAGCACGGATTCCAAAGGCGTATACTGATTCATTATACTAATATATATATTATCACCATATGTCTCATAAAGATATTTGAGAACAGCTTTTGAATCCTCAAGACAGCCAGGAAGAACAAGGTGCCTAACAATTATATTTGGATCATATCCATTGTTTTTCACTTGATTATACATTTCGGCAATAGATTTCTTAGCTACTTCAAAATAATCTGAAGCATTTGAATATCTCTTGCCAAGCTCAGAACTTGCATATTTTAAATCTGGAAGATAGATATCAACAAGACCATTTAAGTATTTAAGAGTATCAACAGATTCATACGAACTTGTATTATAAACAATAGGAATACTAAGTCCAAGTCCTTTTGCCTTAATCAAGGCACTGCGGATTTTTGGAACAAACTGTGTGGCGGTTACAAGGTTAATGTTCTTTGCGCCTTTTTCTTGCAAATGAAGAAAAATGCTGCAAAGTTCATCCACTGTAACCGGCTGGCCGTTTGTTCCATCAGCGATATTGTGGTTCTGACAAAAGACACAGTGAAGCGGACACCCGCTGAAAAAAACTGTGCCAGAACCCGTGTCGCCAGAAATCGGCGGCTCCTCCCACATGTGAAGGCTGGCGCGCGCTACGCGAATCTCTTCGGTTTCGCCGCACACACCCTTCTGGCCCATATTTCTATTTACTTTGCAGCCCCTTGGGCACAAGTTACAATAATCCATTATTTATTCATCTGCTCATGTTCTTTTTTGATTTCTTTTATAAGCTCACCAGGAAGCCAAGACTTGTTAGTCTCAGTGAGCATTGACTTTAAAGGAATATCAATTTTATTTGCTCTAAGAGCTTTTAAAAATTTATCAAGTTCAGTTCCTGGAAAGCCATAAAGGAGCATAAACTCATCGTCAAAATCAATAATCTCAGACTTACCTTCAACCCCAAGAAGACCAGCCATACTGCCAACAGGCTCAGCAAATTCGTCCTTTTTAGGACGTTTTATCTTTATTCCCTGCTTTATTGCAATGCTTTCAACTTCTTTAAATTTTTCATCTTCAAAATTGAAACATATCGCGATTTTTAAAGTGCGAAATTTCATCACTCATCACCCTTGAGAAGTTTTTTGTATTTAACATTCATAAGTTTTCCAAAAGGTTTTGCAAGTGGTGGGTATGAAAGTAAAAAAGCGAGAGCAACAGCTGAAAGTAAGAATAGAATTGCTCCAAGAGTAGGTCCAAAGTTATTCATAACTAGAGTGCCAAATCCAACATCCATCAAAACATAGAGAATTGGTCTATGCAAGAAATAGATAGGAAGTGTTGATGCACCGATATATGAAAGTTTATTCTGCTTATTAGGAATAAGACATACAACTGCAGCAGATAGAATAGTTGCACCAATATACCAACCAAATCTTATTACAGGGCCAAGTGAAGGTACTGCAAATGCTGAATAAGGTCTTCTTGCAACAAATACTGGGCGTAAAGAATAAAGTGCATCTCTAAAGAAGAATGAAGCTAAAACGAGAGCAATTACAAGTATTGCAGATAAGACCTTCATCCAGTTCGCCCTTGTCTTCTCAATAACTTTATTTGGATCAAGATAAAAGCCCAAAAGGAAGAACGGATAAAATACAATTATTCTAGAAAGGCAGAAAAGATCCCCAACCCCATCTACATATCCAACAAGAAGTGAAGATACAACACTTACTAGCATCATCGGGATAGGTTTTATATCTCTAAGACAATATGTCATACAGAGCCATACCGCCATTGCAAACATATACCATGGAATTCCCGAGTCAGAGAACAAAGTAAAACGGCTGTTATTTCCAAAAGAAATTCTTTCAATAAA
>JAGHSI010000088.1 GCA_018065925.1 Candidatus Limimonas coprohippi | reverse complement strand
TATCTAAACTTTGTGTATCTCGTATATAATTTCTTTCATATCTTGTGGAAGTGGTGCATCAATCGATATCTTACAATTTGTAAAGGGTTGTAATAATTCGGCGTGCCCACAGTGGAGCGCTTGGTGAGAAATATCGCTTCGAGGCTCACCGTACATCGTGTCGCCGAGAAGCGGAGCACCAAGGCTCGCGAAGTGCACGCGAATCTGATGAGTGCGGCCGGTAGCAATTTTAACTTTTACAAAAGTTGTCTCCGTTCCGTCGTCCAAGACGCCGTTCTTTAAGACGGTGTAATGCGTGAGTGCATAATCGCCGCGCTCATCGACTGTCCTATATGTCTTAATCGGATCCGGTCTATAAATCGGAGCCTCTATACTTCCATCCTCAAAGAACAATTTGCTAGGAAGTGCAAAATATGTCTTCTCAATATGGCCCTGAAGTTTGTTTGCAGCAAAGGCATTTAACGCGCAGACAACTATGCCCGATGTGCCCTTGTCAAGACGCCCAACAGCTCTGAAAGTTGCTTTCTTTCCCTTACTCTTTAAGTACGCAGCTATAAGGTTTGCGAGGGTGTCGCCCTGATGATTATGGGATGGATGAATCGCAAGCAGAGCAGGCTTATTCACCACTAAAATATCCTCATCCTCATAGAGAATTTGGAGGTCTCCAAAATCTGTTCCGTCATACTCAGAAAGATCCTCCGTCAAGACGTCATCGGGGATATTGATAGTTAAAATATCACCGGTATGAATCGGATCAACTGTCCTGATATGCTCTCCATTGAGCATCAAACCATCATCTACAAGTTTTAAACTTCTTATCAAACGTGAGGAAAGCCCTGCTTTTCCTTTCAGAAAATACAGGACTCTGCTTCCATCATTTTCACTTGTGATTTCATAAGTGAGTGTTCTCATTTTTTTATGTTTCTAATAAGCTTTACAAGCTTCATTTTAAGTTTCTTAACCTTTGGCATAAACTCCTTGTAAATCCAGTATCTAAACTTGTTTCCCACAAGGATGTATTCGCCTACAAATTCATAGTATTTTGCGCCAAATGAAAGTTTGAAATCTCTTATACCTACGAAGTTTTCACGAGGTCCAAGGTCACCCAAAGTACCGTTCTCTTTTGTAGGTGGATTCGGGTTCTCGCAGAGGACATAACCAAGGTCATGGAAGTCCATGTTTTCGTCAACGCTCTCACACATACGAAGATAGTTTAAGTAGTGGCTTGAACGTGTGTTATTTCTAACAACGTTTCTCGTTCCACCAAATACACAAGACGCCACACCGCCATAGCGAATTGTGAGACCTGCGGCGACAGCAATTCTATCGTCTGCAAAACTCTTTGTCTCCTCTACGCGTTGGTTATAACTCTGTGTATTCTTATCGATTACATCTATTTCATCCTCAAGGCCACGGATTTTTTTCTGAGGAGCAGTTGGTAAAATCTCAAATACTTCTGCTCTTCTCTTTTGTCTTTCAGCCTCAAGTTCTGCGTCGATTTTCTTGTCGTAATAAACAATTGTGATATCGGTTGAATCGCTTAAAGTTTCAACCAAAGTCTTAATATAATTAGCATCACGATTTACAAAACTATTTCTATCAGATGTATCTCCCATAACCTCCATAAAGTCTTCAATAACTTTAGGGTTGTTAAGTATTTCATCTGCCTTATATCTCTTTGATACAAGGCCACGGGAAGTGCCAACTCTAACTGAGTAGCGGACGCCTTTCTCGCATCCCTTTAAAATTTTGTCAGCCGGAATTTCATTGCCCTCAGAATCTTTTAAAGGAATCATAGTCTGAACCGGGTGCTTATATGTATATGAATCAACATCTGTATTTAATGAGAATCCAATCTTTTCGAAGAGCTTATGAGCGTTTACACCCTCAAGTTGTTCCTCGCCGTCAATACGAAGTGGAATAAGCGGGTCAATGATGGCACAAAAAGCTCCATGATTCTTCATCTCAGCTTTTAAGAATTTGCCAAATTGTTCGATGAGTTTTTCATTCTCAAAATCGCAAATTGGTCCACAAGGAACATACCAAAGTTTACCTGCAAGTGGGAGTTTTCTCTCAAGCACAAGTGCCGTAAGTACGCGCTTTTCGCCACTAAATCCAGCGTAATAATGTGGTGCCCAAGCAGTCTTTACTTTTGGCCAAACGCTGGCCTGCTGATATGCGCCTTTATTCTCCTTTACGAAGTCGTCAAAAGCCTCAAAATCATTTTCCTCTTTGAAGGCAAAATTATCTTCGTTATAATCAGCATCAATTCGTTTTTCAACGCCACTTGCTATACTCTCATAGTCACTATAAGGTACTTTTTCACCATTAATTTTCTGCACAGTTTCATGGCCCTTTCCACAGACAAGAAGTATATCTTTATCTGTCATAATTGAAATTGCATACTCAATAGCTTCCTGTCTATCTGTAATGATTATATATTCAGCTTTTTCATTCTCTTTTTTCAAGAAATCTGCCATCTCTTCACAGATTTTTTGAGGATCTTCAAAGCCCGGATCATCGGATGTAAATACCGTAAAATCAGAGAGTCTTCCCGCCACAGTGCCAATTTCTTCCCTGCGGAGTTGTGCCCTGTCACCAACCGAACCGATAACAGTGATTATACGCTCAAATTTATAGTCTTTTACAGTCTCAATCAGGCTCTCCAAAGAAAGGCCATTATGAGCGTAATCAACAACTATAGTGTATGAAGTGTCAGTTCTCAAAACCTGTGCACGTCCAGGAACACTAATCGTAGTTAGAGCCGATTTGAGAGTGTTCTTTTTGACGCCTAAAAGGTCCATTATTGCGATAGATGCAAGGGCGTTTTGAACTGAGAATTTTCCCGGAAGACTAACCTCAAATCTATCTACTTTTTTACCGTCTTTAATATAGTCAAACGCTACACCGAGATAGTCCTCATCGCTCATAGGTGTAAGGTTTTCAGCCCTATAATCAGCCTTTTCTGAAAATCCATAATAGATCTTCTTTCCAGTAGCTGGAGAGATCATGTCTTCGGTGTTTTCATCATCCAAACAGCCAACTGCTATATCACAGAATTCAAAGAATTTTTTCTTGAAAGAATAATACTCTTCATAGGTCGCATGTTCAGCACCACCAACATGATCCGGAGAGATATTTGTAAAGACGCCACAGAAGAAATTTATTCCATCTACTCGGTGCTGTTTCACGCCGAGAGAAGATACCTCAATAGCACAAACTTCTACTCCGTCATCCGCCATTTGACGGAGGATTTTTTCTGTCTCATAGGACTCAGGAGTGGTGTTTACAGTAGGTACTTTCTTATCTCCCCAAGTGGCACCTGTTGTACCTATAAGACCCGCCTTAATTCCGCAGGAATCAAGGAGAGATTTTAAGATAAATGTAGTAGTAGTTTTTCCTTTAGTACCGGTAATTCCGATGACTTTAACAGTCTTAGAAGGATGTTCAAAAAAGTTGGCTGACATGAGTGCGAGAGCCGCCCTCGTATCCCCCACTTTTATCTGCAAAGCATCGCTCTCAAGAGAGAGCGGTTTTTGTACAACAAAAACACGACATCCAAGGTCGTATGCTTTGCTAGCAAAGTCATGCCCATCGGCTGTCGCGCCACAGAGACAAACAAATGCTGTCCCCTCTTTTGCCTTTCTTGAATCATAGGCAATATCCTCGATATTTACACTTAAAACATCGCCGTTTAAAAGTTCATATTCAAGGTTTTCCAGTACTCTTTTTAGTTCCATGAAACTACCACTTTCACATAAAAATACATGAAAAATTATAGAATTTTGGGACACGCATGTCAAGGTAACTCGCTATTGCAA
>JAGHSI010000131.1 GCA_018065925.1 Candidatus Limimonas coprohippi | reverse complement strand
ATATATTACATCCTAAAAGGAGGTAGAGCATATGGGAATGGGTAAAAGATTATTGGCTATTATGATGGTAGTTTTAATGATTATAACTCTTGTGCCCCTCGGCATGTTTGCTTTTGCTGAAGGAGAAACTTCTCATGACATTTCAAATTTGAGTGATTTGAAAAAGATAGGTACAGCGACTGACTGGGATCTATCAGATGATTATACTTTAACAGCAGACATTATCGCTATGACTGCAGAAGATAAACTTGAGGATTGGTTGGTTGATACAACTAATCAGGAAGTTGCTGGTGCTCTGCTTGGACTTGAAAATCCTGCAGTGTATACCGAATTAACTGATGATCAGAAGAATACTCTCATATCAAGTCAGGGCTTTTCAAATGACGATAATGAGATGCCGGCCATCCCTGGAACATTCACGGGTACATTTGATGGCGCAAATCATAAGATATCTGGACTTGAGATTGTAGCTTCAGATGATGGCGGTTATGCTCTTTTCGAAGCTAGTAAGGGAACCATCAAAGATTTAACTTTTGAAAATTATAACATCAGCTTTGATACCACAGGCGTTTCTGGTATTGTAGCTTTTGCTGGCCTTGTTGCAGTAAATGAAGGCACGATTTCAAATGTTAAGTTTAATAATTCAACTGTTACTGTTACAAATGATTTGAAATCATCACTTGTATATGTCGGCGGTATTGCTGCTATAACATTGTCAAATTCAAAGATTAACGACTGTACTTTTGATGGCACTATCAACTTTAAACTCTCTGGCGGAGCAAATGCTTTTTCTGATGTTGAGAAACTTGCTTCACAGGATGCAGCAAAGATTTTTATCGGTGGTATTGTTGCAGATAGTGCGATATCAAAAGCAGATAGTTTCAGCGGAAACATTTCAAATGTTGCTTTAGAATCTGATTTCATCGGCGGCGAGAATTTTACAGCAAACAAGTTTTATATAAAGTGTGATGAGTCCGGTAGTGATATCACTCCAGTCCTTTCTTCAAATTCAGTCAAACTTCTCTCTGAAAAAGCTGATGCTCCAGCTGGTGAGACAGCTATAACTGATTGGAGCACAAATAATTATAGAGCAATAAAAGATGCTAATGATAGATACTATATTCAGCATGTTACATGTGAACATAAAAACGTTGAACACCACGACAAGGTAGATGCCACATGTTCTAAAACAGGTACGAAAGAGTATTATTATTGTTCTGATTGTAAAAATTATTATGAGGGCTCAACCGCTCCTACAATTTCTTCAAAGCCAACAACATTAAAGGCTCTTACAATTGCTAAGGATCCTGAAAATCACACTGATCTCACACCAATTACAAAGAAAGATGCAACTTGTAAAGAAGTGGGATACAACATTCCAGAAGGTGAAACATATTATTACTGTACAGCTTGTAAGAACTATTATTCAGATGAAGCTGGCACGGTTGCTGTTTCAAAGAATGACATTGTTATACCAATGGTAGCACATGACTACCAAAACTATGTGTATAACAATGACGCTACTGAAACGAAAGATGGTACAGAGACTGGTACTTGTATCTATTGTGGTGCAAAGAAAACTAGAACAAAGTCAGGTACAAAGCTTGCATCAATTAAACTTACATCAAAGAGTTCATATAAAAAGAACGGTAGCTATCTTATAACATCAAACCCGGCAAAGAAGTCTGGTATCACAGTTTCAACATTTAAAGAAAATCTTGATAGTTACACATATGTTGTAAGAGATGAAAAGGGTAATGAGGTTAAGAGTGGCGTTGTTAAGACTGGTTATACTGTTGAGGTAAAGGACCAGAGTAAGACAAAGATGACAATCGTTGTACTTGGCGACACCAACAAAGACGGTGTAATTTCTTCACTCGATTATGTAAGAGTAAAGAACATCATTTTAAATAAGTACTCTCCAGATAAGATTACAAAGCTTGCAGCTGATGCTAATAGCGATGGAAAAATCTCATCACTTGATTACGTAAGGATTAAGAATATCATTTTAAAAAGCAAATAAGGATGGTGTAAACAAATGAAAAAAATCTTATCCATTTTAATTGCGGTCATGCTCATTGTTTGTGTTCTTCCGTTGAACGCATTCGCATCAGGTGGCATGTCTGTATCAACTGGTTCTTTATCTCTTGAACCGGGAAAGACGGCAACATTTACTGTTTCTGCATCGAATGCAGCTGGACAGATTAGCGTTTCATCATCCAATCCAAGTGTTGCTACAGCATCTCTTAGCACGGACTTCATTGATAATGATTCTGCAACAGTAACTGTTAAGGCTGTTGGCAGTGGTTCTGCAAACATTACTGTTAATGCAGTTGATATGGCAACTTATGATGAGGAGAATATCTCTGGTCAGGCTAGATCTGTTTCAATTAATGTTGCAGCACCTGCAACAACTAAGGCTCCAGTCGCTGTAGATACAACAGCTCCAGCAACAAACGAAAAAACAACCGAGGCACCAACTGCTGATACAGGCGTTCAGCTTGATTCATTAAAGGTTATTGCTGGTGATGTTGTAACTCCAGTTTTGATTCCTGGAATTTATGATTATGTTATAACAGTTCCTTATGGTTCAAAGACTGTTATTGTGGATCCAGTTCTTGATGGCGCTGAGGACATTCAGGTACTTGGTGCAGATGAGATTTCTGATGGTAGCAAGGTTATGATTGTTGCTACAACAAAGGATGGCACAGCAACATACACTTTGACTGTTAAATATGCAGACCCAGAGGTTAAAGAAGTAAAGGCAGATAATGATGGAATTTCAAAGGGCCTTGCAATCATAATTGGTATTGCACTCTTTGTAATTGGCCTTATTATTGGTTTGATTTTAGGCTTAATCATAGGCAAGAAAAAATATGAGACAGTTGATTATTACAGTGGTGACGATAATAATAACAGCACTCCTATAATCCCGGGCACAGATTATGATGAAGATGCATCAGCACCATTTGCTGTATCAGGTTTAAACTTTGCATCAACCGGCATGGGATTCAACTATGATTTTGCAGAGAATAATTATGATGGATTTGATGAGACACCTTCTCTTCGTGATCCTGTTTATACAGAGACACAGGAAGCTGATCCTGAACCAGCACCTGTAGAGCCAGCACCTGCAGCATTTGAGTATTCAACAGCGCAGGTGGCTGAACCAGCAACTGCTCCAGTAGCAGAGCCAGTTCCAGTTGCTGCTCCAATTCCAGCAGTTGCTCCTGCGGTTGAGCCAGTAGCGGAGCCTGCTCCAGCTGCACCTGTATACGAGGCTCCTGCTCCAGCAGAGCCAGTTGCAACTCCAATGGCTTATGCACAGGCACCGGATATGGCTACTGAGCCAGTTATTGCAGCTCCAGTAGCGGAGCCTGCTCCAGCTGCACCTGTATACGAGGCTCCTGCTCCAGCTGCACCTGTATACGCAGTTCCAGTAGCAGAACCTGCTCCAGCAGAGCCAGTTGCAACTCCAATGGCTTATGCACAGGCACCAGACATGGCTACTGAGCCAGTTATTGCAGCTCCAGTAGCAGAGCCTGCACCAGCTGCACCTGTATATGCAGCTCCAGTAGCGGAGCCTGCACCAGCTGCACCTGTATATGCAGCTCCAGTAGCAGAGCCTGCACCAGCTGCACCTGTATACGCAGCTCCAGTAGCAGAGCCTGCTCCAGCGCCTGCTCCAACAATCGAAATGACTCCAGAGCCAATTGCTCAGCCATACATCGATGATGCTCCACCTGTACTTCCTTATGAGGCAGGTAAGGCACTTGGCGTAAATCCATTTGAAGAGTCATAAGCATAAAAATAAGGGACGACTTTAATGAAGTCGTCCCTTAATTTTTTGTTTAATTATAGCTGAGATAATCTAAATCCTTTTTGAAGCTTAAACATGCGTGAATTGATTACGATATTTGTAAAAGCAATTGGCTTTTCTGATATGCTGGTTGCAAAAATCCATCTTCTTATTTCAACTACATCTTCATTAGGAGTGAGTTTGAGTATCTCGATTTCTTTCTCGGTTGGTTTACGCTTGTAAACATCTGTTGATAGACGATCTACCATTGATTTGATATTGTTCTTTGATTTCTCATCCAATGACTCTTTGAAAGCAAAGTCATCTCCGATAAAGTTATATGCGATTTCGAGAATATATACAGTATCAAAGGCTACTGGTGTATCTTCAACGATTCTTGTTCTTTCAACAAACTTGCCCTCGGTTCCAACGTTCCAATGAATAAAGAAGTTGTGATTATCATCTGTAACTTTAAAAACGTCCTTGTTTAAAACATTAATTGTATCAGTAAAGCCTAAAGCGTTTGCTGTGTATGAAAAACTTGCAAATGGGTGGATTGAAAATTCTGTGTTATCTGCAACAAAAGTACCAATTCCCTGGCGCTTATAGATAAATCCCTCAGTTTCTAGCCTTGTTAAAGCCTCTCTAACTGTAGCACGGCCAACTTTTAACTCCTCCATAAGTTCGTATTCTGTAGGGAGTTTTGAATTGGCTGGGTATTTTCCAGAAACGAGGAGTTTCATAATATACTCTTTAACATAGAGATAAAGAGTTGCTGTGTTTTCTCTCTTTGACATTTTTATTCCTCTTACCAATAAATTGTTCGTATTTTTCAGTACAAATTTTAGTATTAAAACACCATAATGTCAAGAGGGGGTTATTGTTCATTTAAAGTTGAAAGGACTTCGATGAGTTTATCGGTCCTTACAATAAACTCGTCAACATCCAAGTTTTCATTGTTTAAAAGTTTTTGGATAATGAGACCATCGGAAATCAAAAGTGCCGTCCAGGCGAGATAATCTGCATAGTCGCCATCGGTACGTTCGGCAATTTTAGTTGAGATAAGTTGTTGAAATTCTCTATATCGGTCGATGAATAACATCCTGATTTTTTCATTGCCTAAGAAAGCGGCTGAGAGAAGATGATAACGTGGTCCGACATATTTTACATTTCGTTCAATTACATATTTGCAGAGCCTATGAAGAGAGGTGTCCTTCTCTTTGTTGTCTACCCAAATGAGAAAGTCGTCCCATTGCTGATCAAGGAAACGGTTTGTAATATCGATTAAGATATCCTCTTTTGTTTTATAGTGATAGTACAAGGTGCCTTTCGAGATTCCAGCAGTTGTTGCAATTTTTGCAAGGCTGATATCATCAAGCGCCTGATTTTCAAGAAGTTCAACAGTTGCGTCCATGATGATATCTTTAACATTTTCTTTTCTTGGGGCTGCCATATAATCGCTCCATTCGGTATTTTGTTGCGATAATTGTATCATTTTTTGGTAGTTCCGTCCAGTTGACTTTACATACTAAAAGATGTATAATTGTGGGGTAGTCGGTCGTTTGACCGACTAAATAATGATAGAGGGTGTAGAGATGCCAAATATCAAAAAAATTCAAAAGAAACTTTCTAAAGAATACGGCGATAAGGTACAGGTTACTTTTGAAAATGACATCATCCGTTTGACGGGTGAACTTGATAATTGGGACGACGTTTTTGCCGCTTGTTCAATGGCGGCGACAAAGAATAGTAAGATTCACGTCGTAAACGACATCAAGTTCACCGGTGATAAAATCCCGCCAATGAGAGTTCCATCACTTGTTGATACTACTCTTGAGGGAAAAACACCAGACGTACTTGTCATTGGCGGCGGTATTTCAGGTTGTGCTATTGCACGTGAGCTTTCTAAGTGGAACATTGATGTTATGCTTATTGAAAAGAATGCTGACTTTGCGATGGGCGCATCTGGTGCAAACGATGGTGAGGTCCATGTAGGCTTTGACCTTTCAAAGGGAAGCCTTAAACAGAAGTATGTTTTGCTCGGCAACCATATGTATGACAAACTCTGTTCTGATCTCTCAGTTCCATTCCGCAGAGAAGGACAGTATGCTTTGTTTACTCAGTCCTGGCTCTTCTTACCAGTACTTTTCTTCTGTATTTGGCGTAAATATCATGATGGTGTAACTGATACGCATTTTCTTACTAGAAGAAAGATCCTTAAAGCGGAGCCGACTTTTGATAGAAGGATTCGTTTCGGCGTATACAACCATTCTGCCGGCGTTGTTTGTCCTTATGGTCTTACAATTGCCTATGCTGAAAACGCAGTAGAAAATGGCGCAGAAGCATATCTTAACACTGCAGTTTTATCTATTGATACTGATGATAATGGCGTTATTACAGCTGTAAATACTAATCGCGGTACGATTAAGCCAAAGATTGTTGTTAATGCTGCAGGCGTATTTGCTGATGACATTGCAGAAATGGCAAATGACCGTTTTTATTCAATTCATCCACGCCGTGGTACTAACTCTATTCAAGATAGAAAATCTGCAAAGATTATCGATACTATTGCTTCAGTTCAGCACATCGACTTGAAACAGCAAAGTAAGAGCCACACAAAGGGTGGCGGACTTATGCGCACAGTTCATGATAATATCCTTGCTGGTCCTGATGCAGTTGAGTGTTATGCAAAAGAAGATACTGCAACACATCCTGAGAGCATCAAGGTTACATATGATAAACAGAAGGGTACAGTTCCACTTGCATCTGAGCGTGATATCATCACTTATTTCACAGGCGTACGTGCTCCAACATTTGAAGAGGACTTCGTAATTGAGTGGGGTAGAAACTGTGGCAATTTATTCCATTGTGGCGGTATTCAGTCACCTGGTCTCACAGCTGCACCAGCTTTCGCTCTTGATATCGAAATGATGATTGTTGAACGTCTTAGCAAGATGATGACTGTTGAAAAGAAAACTAAGTGGCAACCAAAGAGACAGGCGGTACCTGTTCTTAAAGACATGAGTCCTGCAAAGAGAGCAGCTCTTATTGCTAAGAATCCAGATTACGGCGTAATTATTTGTCGTTGTGAGGAAATCTCAAAAGGTGAGATTATAGATGCTCTTAATCGACCTCTTTGCCCACCAACGGTTGATGCAATAAAGAAACGTATTAGACCAGGTATGGGACGTTGCCAGGGTGGCTTCTGCTCACCGCTTGTAACAAAGATTATTGCAGAACATGAGCATTGTACTCTATCAGATGTTAAAAAATCATCTGCAGAGGCAGTTATCTGTTATGGAGAAACCAAAGGGGGCGACACAGAATGATTAGAACTTGTGATGTTTTAGTTATCGGAGGTGGCCCGGCTGGTCTTGCTGCTGCTATTGCAGCTGATAAAGAGGGCGCAAAGGTTATCCTAATTGAACGTGAGTCCCGTCTCGGCGGTATATTAAAACAATGTATTCACGATGGATTCGGTCTCGTTCGTTTTAAGGAGAAACTTTCTGGTCCAGAATATGCAGAACGTTTCATTGATGAGTTTAAAAGTCGCGGAATCGAAGCTAAGACTTTGACTTTTGTAACATCGGTTGAAAGAATTTCAACTGGATTTAAAGCGACAGTTGTATCAAGAGAAGGCGTTGAAGTTATTGAAACTAAGAGCCTTATCTTAGCAACGGGTTGTCGCGAGCGTACTAGCAAGCAAGTTTTCATTCATGGAACACGCCCATCAGGCGTGTTCACTGCCGGAACTGCTCAGCACTTCACAAACTTGCTTGGTCAGCTTCCAACAAAGCGTTGCGTAATCTTAGGTTCGGGTGACATCGGCCTTATCATGGCACGTCGCTTGACACTTGAAGGTGCGAAGGTTCTCGGTGTGTATGAGGTTAAGCCAACTCCATCGGGTCTTACACGAAACATCCATCAATGCCTCAATGATTTTGATATACCTCTTCATCTCTCACACACAGTAACACGTGTATTTGGACAGGATAGACTTGAAGCTGTTGAGGTCGCAAAAGTTGATGATAAGATGAGAGCAATTCCTGGAACAGAAGAGATCATCGAGTGCGATGCACTTATCCTTTCGGTAGGTCTTATTCCGGAGAATGAAATTGCTGAAACACTGGAGGTACAGATTGACGGACGCACAAAGGGTCCTCGTTGTGATGCTTCACTTATGACAACTGTACCAGGCATTTTCTCTTGCGGTAATGCTCTTCATGTTAACGATCTTGTTGACTATGTTTCAGAGAGTGGTGAGACTGCTGGTAAAAATGCAGCACATTTCGCTCTCGGAACTGAGCGTGTTCTTGTAGATATTAAACCTAATGAGAATATCTTATATATCGTTCCTCAAACACTCGATATTAATAAGAAGAACGATGATGTAGTTGTTTACTTTAGAAGTAAAGAAGTGTTCAATAAGGCTACTTTTAGAATTATTGCTGATGGTAAGATTGTATTTGAAAAGAAATATGCATTTCTTCGTCCACCAGAAATGGAGAAGATAGTTGCAGATTTCTCAAAGTTCAATCTCCGTGAATATAGCAAAATCACTGCAGAAGTGGAGGTCGATGCTAAATGAATTTAGTTTGCATTACTTGTCCTCGCGGATGTACAGTTAATATTGAAAAGGTCGGAGATGACTGGAAGGTTTCTGGCAACTCCTGTAACAAGGGTAGAGAATTTGCCATAAATGAAATGACAAAGCCAATGAGAACAATTTGCTCAACGGTTAAGACAACATTTTCTGATGCGCCAGTTCTTCCTTGTAGAGTGTCTGCTGATATTCCAAAAGACAAAATCTTCGATGTTATGAAGGAAATTAATAAGGTCGTTGTTGATAAACCAATCGGCCGTGGCGATGTTATAATTAAGAATGCACTTGATCTCGGTGTTGACGTAATATCTACATCAGATTTACTATCTCAGATTTGAAAGGGGTAAAAATTATGGGTTACAAACCATATGAAGGCTTTGAGCCAAAATGGATTAAAGAAGCAGCACCAGCTGATTCTTATCGTTCAATCTTCCGCTGGGGCGATCCTGAGCATTTTAAATTCCCAAAGGAATCACTCTATAAGCTCATGAAAGAACGCCTCGATATCACAGATGATTATGTTAAGGATTATAGATGTGATCTCGGCCTTGAGCCAGTAGATTTTAAGGGTGAATATGCCCCTAAGATGGCACAGGAACACCTTGATTTCTTTAAGTCAATTTATGGTGATCAGATGTCACAGTCAGACTATGACAGACTTTCAGTAGCATATGGACAGACAGCTTATGACCTATACAGAGTTCGTGAGCGCCAGTTTGATAGTCTCCCAGATGTAGTTCTTTATCCAGGTGAGTCTGAGCAGATTGAGAAAACTGTTGAGTACTGTGCAAAGAATAAGATCCCACTTTATGTTTATGGTGGCGGTTCATCAGTAACTCGTGGTGTTGAGCCAACACTTGGTGGCGTTTCTCTTGATATGCGCCGTAATTTTAATAAGGTTATCGCTTTCAATGAAATTGACCAGACAATCACAGTTCAGGCAGGTATGTCAGGTCCTGACCTTGAGAAGCATTTGAATAACGCTATGGCTGAGTTTGGTGCAAAGCGCGCATTCACATGTGGTCACTTCCCACAGTCATTTGAATATTCATCAGTAGGTGGTTGGGTTACAACAAGAGGTTCAGGACAGAACTCAACTTACTACGGTTGTATCACTGATATCTGCCTTCAGCAGAAATATGCAACACCAAGAGGAAAGATCGTTACATCACGTTATCCACGTGAGGCAACAGGTCCAAACCTCAATCAGATTATGATGGGCTCAGAGGGTACATTTGGTGTACTCACAGAGGCTACACTTAAGATTTTCCATTATAATCCAGAGAACAGAAAACGTTTCTCATATATCTTTAAGACATGGCAGGATGCTATGGACTTCGCTCGTGAATGTCTTCAGGGCGAGTTCGGCTTCTCATCAGTATTCCGTCTTTCAGACCCTGAAGAGACAAACATGATGCTCCGTCTTTATAACGTAGACGAGACACCTGCACAGGGACTTCTTGAAATGATGGGCTACAAAGATATGGAGCGTTGTCTCTTCCTCGGCTTTACAGACGGTGACAAGAGTTATTCAAAGAATGTAGCAAAGAATATTGCAAAGGTAGCAAGAAAGCACGGCGGTTTCCCTCTCACAGGTCTTGTATGTAAGGGATGGGAAAAGGGACGTTTCGACGATCCATATATGCGTGATTCACTCCACGACTTCGGTATTATCATTGATACTCTTGAGTGTTGTGTAAACTGGTCTAACATGGCTCAGGTACATAGAGATGTTCGTGAAGTATGTCATGCACTTCCAAATACAGTAGTTACAACACATATGTCTCACTGCTATCCACAGGGTGCAAACCTCTACTTCATCTTTATCGCTAAGATGGATACAGCAGCAGAGTTTAAGGCATATCATAAGACTATTCTTGATGCAATCCAGAAGTCGGGCGCAGCTCTTTCACACCATCATGGTATTGGTAAAATGTTTGCTCCATGGCTTGAGGGCTCAGTAGGTAGAACAGAGTATGGTACATTTAAGGCTCTTAAGGATTATTTTGATCCTGACTACACAATGAACCCAGGTGGAACAATCGGTCTTGACCTTAAGGAGGAGGATAAGATTTTCCTTCGTGATGGTTACTCTGAGATTGGACATGTTGAATAAGTAATATAAAACTAGACTAAGAGCGCAACAAAAGTTGCGCTCTTAATTCATTAATAGTATAATTAACTAGTAGTTTTTTGTCTGGGGGACATTATGATAAAAGCTGAAATTCGAAATATTGAAATCTTAAAAGACCAGATGGAATTGAGCCTTGAAATCACTCTTCCATACGACTATGAGGTTCATTCACCAAAGGTTACACTCATCTATGTTATGAATGGTGAAACTCGCTTCATTCCTATCTTGGTTCAGTCATATTATCCAAGTGGTGACGGAAAGACTTGTACTATCATTGCAGGGTATAAATATAATATTGACTATCTCTTTAGTGCACCTATAAAAGACGACCCTATAAATATGCAGGTTGATGTTCTTTATGGTGAGACTCACTACAGAGATATTCCATTTTTCCTTTCAACAAAAGTCTCTGCTGTCGATTCTGAATTTACTTTAGAGGCAGACGAAAAGGGTATCTTGTTAAAGAGAAAAGATAAATATGTTGAGGAGAAGCAAAATGATTTTGTGATTATCCTTAGAACTATAATTAGCACGGTTTACAGCTTGTTTGTAAGGCTCCTTGGCGTTCTTTTGCTTCCATTTCTTTTAGTGGATTCATTATTTGCTTTCTTTAAATTTAAAAAAGGTTGGGTGTCAAGAGAGGAGAGAACGCCTCTTCGTTTCTTTGTTGATAATGTTCGTGTGGGATTCCGTTCAATAACTCACACTGAAATTGGTAGAAAGCACTTTAAAATGAACTTTGTATCAGTTTGTATGTTCTTATTTAAGAACAGCAAGGTCGTTGATAATAGAATTGCTTTTATCTCAAATCGACGTGGGGAACTTTCGGGAAATCCAGCAGATGTATATGAAGTTTTAAAGGATGACCCTTCACTTGAGTTTAAGATGCTCCTTGATGATAACCCAATGCACAGAATGAGTTTTAAGAACCTCTACAAGTTTGCAAAGTATTATTCAACTTCTAAAGTTGTTATCATTGATGACTTCTATGAGCTTACTAGTATGGTGGAGAAAAAGCCAGAAGTTCAGCTTGTTCAGGTATGGCATGCTTGTGGTGCATTTAAGACATTTGGATTCTCAAGACTTGGCAAACCGGGTGGACCAAAACAGACTTCGTTCAACCACCGTATGTATGATCGAGCCATCGTAAGCTCAAAAGAGATTCGACGCTTTTATGCAGAGGGCTTTGGAATACCTATTGAGAATGTTGTTGCAACAGGAGTACCAAGAACAGATATGTTCTTTGATGAATCTATTGCTCAAAGCATGAGAGAGAATTTCTACAAAGAGTATCCTTCATGGGAACAGAAGAAGATTATCATGTTCGCGCCAACTTTCCGTGGTAATGGTAGACTCACTGGTCATTATCCAGTTGATCGATTTAATTTAAAAGAGGTTGCTGATTCTTTAGGACCGGATTACGGAATTATTGTCAAGATGCATCCGTTCGTAAATAATAAGTTTGAGATACCAGAAGGCTATGAGGATAGAATTATTGATCTCTCAGAGAATTCTGAACTTAATGATTTGCTCTTTGTGACGGATATCTTAATTACAGATTATTCTTCAGCAGTATTTGAGGCATCACTTTTAGACATACCTATGATTATGTATGCGTATGATCTTTCAGAGTATATTGCTACTCGTGATTTTTATTATGAGTACAAACCTATGCTTCCTGGTAAGCTTGTACAAAACCAAGAGGATATGGTAAAAGCTATTCTCAATGATGATTTTGAGATGGAACGTATAAAGCCGTTCAAAGAAAAATTCTTTGACCACTTCGACGGCAAGTCCGCGGAGCGCGTAGCAGAAATGATTAAGGAGTTGCTCGTTTAGAGCAACTCCTTTAATATTTTCTCGGTGCACTTGCCGTCGCAAGCGTCCATATATTTATTTTTAAAACTTACAACCTTATCTGTTGTCTGTTGCTCCTTGATGGACTTTATAAGCTCGTCCTCGGTTTTCACAATAGGGCCAGGGACAAATTCTTCATAAGGGTAGTAGAAGTCTCGATTGTCTTTATAGTCATCAAGGTCATATGCAAAGAAGATGATAGGCTTTTCAAGAAGGGCAAATTCAAAGATGATTGATGAGTAGTCTGTTATAAGTAAATCAGCAATCTTTAGGGCGGTGTTGGTATCGAAATTTGAAATGTCAAGGCAATTACCTTTACAAGATTCAGGAATACTTACTTTTCCTTTGATAAATGGATGAAGTTTTAAGAGCAATACCTCATCGTTAAGGCTTTTGCAGAGCTTCTCAATGTCAAATCCTATTCCGTCTTTTGCACTTACTATATTATTTCCTCTAAATGTTGGGGCATAGAGGATGAACTTCTTATCTTTAAACTCAGGGTGTTCCTTAATAAATATCTCTTTTTCATTACCACAGTAATTTATGAGTTCATCAGTCCTTGGAACACCGAGAGGCTTAATGATGCTTTCATCACATCCGAATGCCTCGGCATAATGCTTCATTACTTCGCTGGACGATACAGGAACAAGGGAGTAGCAGTTGTGCATCGGGATCTTGTTGTCTGATGCACCGAAGGATTTATCAAGTGTTGAGTATCCCCATTTTTTAAAGGCGCCGGAGCCGTGCCAAAGCTGGACAACTTTTGTCTCTGCTCGTGGAGTTACAGCGTAGGCAGGAAGGTAGGATTCCGTGAGGAATACTGTGCCACAGCGAGCGTACTCCTTTATGAATTTATTGAATGAGGCCGAGCGATTTGCTCTGCCTTTTATTTTTTCGCCTAAAGAATTACCCTTGAGACCTTCACTCTGTGGGAAGCATTTAACAAGTGTTACACCGTCCTTTTTTTCAAGGGCAGTGTAAATTGGTCGCATATTATCAGTTAAATCGGTTGAGTATGGGTCTGCAAAGAGAAAGCGATTTTTATCCACTTTGTATATGCTTTTATAGAGTGTAAATCTAAGTGGATAATGGACCTTCATCTCAAAGAGACTGAGCATTAAAGATATATTCATCATAGGTTTAGTATACTCGCATTTTATTTGATTTACAAATCTAATTGTTGTAAGA
>JAGHSI010000012.1 GCA_018065925.1 Candidatus Limimonas coprohippi | reverse complement strand
CGCAACAGTTGCATGTGCAGTAGCAATTGAAGAAGCAATGAAATAAGGTTTGATAAGGCATAAAGGAGGTCACGTAATGACTTATTTACTCTTTAATCCACTTTCAAACAATAGCCAGGGCGAGAGCGATGCAAAAGCTTGGGCCGAAGCTAACAATGTTAGCCCAGAATTCACAAGCGTTATTGGTCTCGACTATAAAGACTTCTTTGGAAAACTTGCAAGCGAAGATGAAGTAATCCTTGCCGGTGGCGACGGTACTGTTAACAGATTTGCAAATGATGTTTACGGTCTTCCTATTAACAATCCTCTCTACCTTGTAAAGTGTGGAACAGGTAATGATTTCTATAAAGATGTACTTGAACATGAAGTAGACGGAAAAATTGACCTCCGTCCTTTTATCAAAAACTTACCTCTTGTTTCAGTAAATGGTATTGAACAGAGATTCTTAAACGGTGTTGGTTTCGGTGTCGATGGCGACACTTGCCTCATCGGCGATGAAATCAGAGAGAAGGATCCTGGAGCAGATATCAACTATTCAGGTATCGCAATCAAACACCTTCTCACAAAATTCAAACCAAAACATGCAACTGTTGAGGTTGACGGTGAAGTAACTGAAATAGACCATGTTTGGATTGCTTCAGCTATGAAGGGTAGATACTACGGTGGCGGAATGATGGCCGCTCCAGAGCAGGATCGTTTAAATGATGACGGCACTTGCACAGTTACAGTATTCTCAAGTGTAGGTAGACTTCCAACTCTTCTTCGCTTCCCAACTTTCTCAAATGGTAAGCACGAAGGTAAAAAGTTCCTCATCAAGTTTACAGGTAAGCATATCAAGGTAACATTTAATGAGCCTTGTGCACTTCAGATTGATGGTGAGACAGTAAAAGATGTCCTCACATATTCAGTTGATTGCGACTAAGAATAAACGGAGAAAAGATTATGCCAAAAAGAAATGACTATATCACTTGGGACGAATATTTCATGGGAATTGCAAAGCTCTCTGCTCTGAGAAGTAAGGACCCAAGTACACAGGTTGGTGCATGTATCGTAAATGACAGCAACAAAATTATGTCTGTTGGATATAACGGATTCCCATGTGGCTGCAGCGACGAAGATTTCCCATGGGAACGTTCAGCTGAATGCGAAACTGATACTAAATATCCTTATGTTTGCCATGCTGAACTCAACGCTATTTTAAATAACGCCGGCGGAGACCTTCACGGCTGCCGCATCTATGTTGCTCTTTTCCCTTGCAATGAATGTGCAAAAGCAATCATTCAAAGTGGAATCAGCGAGGTAATTTATCTCTCAGATAAATATGCAGATACTCCACTTACAAAAGCTTCAAGAAAAATGCTTGAAGCAGCTGGTGTTAAACTCACTGAGCTCGGCCCTCATAAAGATGAACTTATTCTTGATCTTAGGAAAGAAAACGTTTGATTTGAAATATTTTAAATGTTTTTTCGTCATTACTAACGGAGGGACATATTATGAAAAAATCAATTCTTGTACTTTTAGTTCTAACGCTTATATTTTCACTTACAGCATGTGCTAAATTGCCTGAAAAAGAAATCTCAGATAATGGCAATACTGAAAATGAAAACACAAATGTAACTATTGCAAATCCTGTTACTGAACTAACTGAAGATGAGTTTATAAACATCTATGGCGCTTATTATCTTCCGGAGGGTTCTGAAAATCCTACTTTCTCCCAAATAAAAGTTGAAGGTGAGGATGAACAGATTGCCGAAATAGACTTTACTCGTTTTGATAATGAGTATTGCTTTAGATATTTTAAAGGAGAAGAGCAAGACATCTCCGGTTTGTTTTATGATATTTATGATGTTAACAAACAGGCAAAAACAGATCTAGAAGATGGAACATGCCAAATTAAAATTGTAAAAGACAATGATAAAAATGTTGGTACTGCAACCTGGTATGATGAAATAAATAAAATTAATTATGCAATCATCATGGAAGAAGGCGCAACAGAAGATTTACTTATTTCAACATTTAATCAGTATTATGGATACTACTGCAGAACTTTTTCTTGCGGTACTCCTGATTAATTAAATAAGAATAAAAGCTTCCACATTTTTAATGTGGAAGCTTTCTTTTTATGTTCTGATTAACTTTTCAATTATTCTTCAGTTTCCTCAGAAACTTCTTCAGTTGCTTCTGCAGCTACAGGTTCAACTGTTCCATCCTCATTCTCTTTTGAGTCAGTTACAATTTCCTGCTTTTCCCATTCTTCTCTGATTACAGCAAGTGTAATTACCTTATCTGCATCCTCTTTGATTCTCATAACTTTTACACCCTTAGCAGGTCTTGTTACACAGTTAATCTCTTCAGATTCAATACGAATAATAACACCATTTGCAGAAATCATAATAAGGTCATCCTCTGGTTCAACCATACGGATAGCTGCAACCTTACCAAACTTATCAACTCTGTAGTTGAGAAGTCCAGAACCGCCACGCTTCTGAACCTTATAGTCATCTGGACTTGAACGACGACCAAAACCGGTTTCGGAAACGGTAAGAACTGTTGCGTTTTCTTTGATAACATCGAAGCCGACAACATAGTCGTCGTTCTTCTTAAATGAAATCGACTTAACGCCTCGTGCGGTTCTACCAAGTTCACGAGCATCAGACTCATGGAAACGAATTGACATACCTTCATGTGTTGCAACAAGAAGATCATCGTCACCACTTGTAAGTCTTACCCATGAAAGTTCATCATCCTCATCAAGATTAATAGCGATAAGGCCTGACTTTCTAACATTCTTATAGGAAACAAGAGGAGTACGCTTAATAATACCCTTCTTAGTCATCATACAGATGTACTCTTCACCCTCAACTTCAGGTACCTGAAGCATTGAGGTTACACGTTCACCTGGCATAAGTGGAAGAACGTTTACAATATTTGTTCCCTTTGCCTGACGTGAAGCTTCTGGAACTTCATATCCTTTAATTCTATATGTTCGACCAAGATTTGTGAAGAACATTACATAGTCGTGAGTTGAACATGTAAACATTGTAGATGTAACGTCGTCCTCTTTTTGAGTCATACCAGAGATACCACGACCACCACGGTGCTGAACCGAATACTCTGTTGTTGGCATTCTCTTAATATAACCCATCTCAGTGAGAGTAAATACGCAAGTTTCTTCTGGAATAAGATCCTCAATATCAACTTCACCTGAAACATTACAGATTTCTGTGCGACGTTCATCGCCAAATTTATCAGCAATAGCCTGTGATTCTTCCTTGATGATAGACATAAGCTTTGTCTCATCAGCAAGAATCTCCTCATATTCAGCAATGCGAGTATGGATATTATCGAGTTCATCCATAATCTTCTGGATTTCAAGACCAGCAAGTTGTCCGAGACGGAAAGCAACAATTGCAGATGCCTGTGGATCGTCAAATCCAAATTTCTCCATAATTGCAACTTTTGCTTCAGCCTGGCCACCCTTACAATGACGGATAGTATCAATAATCTCGTCAACAATATCTATTGCCTTTGCAAGACCCTCTAAGATATGTGCACGTTCTTTTGCCTTATTAAGTTCAAACTTTGTACGGCGAGTAACGATATCTTTCTGGAAATTGATGAACTCAGTCAAATATTCCTTAAGAGTCAAAATCTTTGGCTGTCCGTCAACAATACAGAGATTAATAACACCAAAAGATGTCTGAAGCTGTGTGTACTGGAAGAGCTGATTTAAAATTACATTAGGATTTGCGTCACGCTTGATATCAATTGAGATATACATACCACTCATTGATGAGTAGTCGTTTACGTCAGCAATACCTTCGACTCTCTTCTCTTTAACAAGATCAGCGATAGACTCAATAAGACGAGATTTGTTAACTCCATAAGGAATTTCAGTTACTTTAATTTCATAGCGTCCGTTTGCTTTTTCAACGATTTCAGTTCTTGCACGAACTACGATTTTACCACGACCTGTTGCATAAGCAGCACGGATGCCAGAACGTCCCATGATAATACCTGATGTTGGGAAGTCAGGACCTGGAATATGATCCATGAGTTCTGCAACTTCAATATCAGGGTTATCGATCAAAGCACACATACCATCAATAACTTCTCTGAGGTTATGCGGTGGGATATTAGTTGCCATACCTACGGCAATACCCATAGAACCATTTACGAGAAGGTTAGGGAAACGAACAGGTAAAACTGTTGGTTCCTTAAGACGGTCATCATAGTTAGGAATAAAATCAACTGTATTTTTATCGATATCAGCCATCATCTTAACTGAGAGCTTTGACATACGAGACTCTGTATAACGGTAAGCAGCTGGTGGGTCACCGTCGATAGAACCGAAGTTACCGTGACCATCAACAAGTGTGTATCTCATTGAAAAGTCCTGAGCCAAACGAACCATTGCATCGTATACAGATGCGTCACCATGTGGATGATAACGACCAAGAACTGAACCTACTGTATCAGCACATTTACGGTATGGCTTATCAGGAGTAAGTCCGTTCTCATGCATTGTATATACAATTCTTCTATGAACTGGTTTTAAACCATCGCGTACATCTGGAAGTGCACGCTCAATAATTACTGACATTGAGTAAGTGAGGAATGAATTTCTCATCTCGTTATCAAGATCAGCTTTAATAACACGAGCATTGGCAAGTCCATCACGGAAAGCCTGCTCTTTTTGCTTTTGCATCTCTGCAGAAACTTTAGCCATTTTTCATTCCCCTCCTTTACACGTCAAGATTTTGCGCATATTTTGCGTTTTTCTCAATAAATTCACGTCTTGGTTCAACCTTGTCACCCATCAAAATTGAGAAGGTCTCATCAGCAATCATTGCATCCTCAAGATGAATCTGCTTAATGATACGAGTGCAAGGGTCCATTGTTGTCTCCCAAAGCTGTTCAGGGTCCATCTCACCAAGACCTTTGTAACGCTGAATATCACAGTTGCCTTCAAACTCAGCGATTTTTTCATCTCTCTCCTCATCAGAGAAAGCATATGCAAACTTCTTACCCTTTGAAATCTTATAAAGTGGAGGACAGGCAATGTACACATGTCCTTCAGTTATAAGTTCACGCATATAACGGAAGAAGAAAGTAAGAAGAAGTGTCTGAATATGAGCACCATCGACATCGGCATCGGACATGATAACAACTTTATCATAACGAAGCTTATTAATATCAAAATCCTCACCAATACCAGTGCCAAGAGCAGATACAACAGGTGTCAATTTATCATTACCGATTACTCGGTCAAGTCTTGCCTTTTCTACGTTCAAGCATTTACCCCACATTGGGAGGATTGCCTGATAGCGAACCTCACGGCCGAGCTTCGCTGAACCGCCCGCAGAGTCACCCTCTACGAGATAGATTTCTGTCATTTCAGAGCTCTTTTCAAGACAGTCAGCAAGTTTACCTGGAAGTGAGTTTCCTTCAAGTGCTGACTTGCGGCGGGCGAGGTCTCGTGCCTTTCTTGCTGCTTCGCGGGCACGAGAAGCTTCGAGTGCCTTGTTGAAGATAGCTTTTGCAACACCTGGATTTTCTTCGAAGTATTCCATTAACTTATCATATACAGTTTTTGAAACAAGAGGAGTCATCTCAGTATTACCAAGTTTACCCTTTGTCTGTCCTTCAAATTCTGCCTCTGTAAGTTTTACAGAAATAACTGCGATAAGTCCCTCACGGACATCATCACCAGAGAGCTTTTTATCGCTGTCCTTTAAAATATTGTATTTTTTACCATAATCATTAAACACACGAGTGAGAGCAGTTTTAAAACCAGCCTCATGTGTACCACCATCTATGGTACGAACATTATTTGCATAAGAATAAAGGATTTCATTATAGCTGTCGTTATACATAAGAGAAATATCAACTTCTCTATCGCCCTTTACAGCATTAAATGAAATTGGGTCTTCATGAAGAGGAGTGAAGCCACGTTTGTTATTAATGAAGTTTACGAACTCTGTAATACCGCCTTCGTAGCAATAAACTTCTGGTTCTGGACGCTCAGGATTCTCACGGAGGTCTGTGAGAGTAATTTTAAGTCCAGCATTAAGGAAAGCTTGCTCACGAAGTCGTTTTTCCAAAACTTCAAACTCATAATGAGTTGTTTCTTGGAAAATTTCAGGATTTGCTTTAAATCGAATTGTTGTACCCGTCTCATTAGTGTCACCTATTACTTTAAGAGGAGCAACTGGATCACCAACTTTAAAACTCATAGCATGGATGTGTCCTTCTTGACGAACCTCAACTTCAAACCAAGTTGAAAGTGCATTTACTACTGAAGAACCTACACCATGAAGACCACCAGATACTTTATATCCGGAGCCACCGAATTTACCACCAGCATGAAGCACTGTAAGTACTACTTCTACTGAAGATTTACCATACTTTTCATTCATACCAACAGGAATACCACGACCGTTATCAATTACTTCGATAACATCGTCAGGTAAGATATTTACTTCAATATGAGTACAATATCCAGCAAGAGCTTCATCAATAGAGTTATCTACAATTTCATAAACTAAGTGATGAAGACCTTTTGGTCCTGTTGAACCAATGTACATACCTGGACGCTTTCTTACAGCTTCAAGTCCTTCAAGAACCTGAATCTGATCAGCACCATACTCTCCTTCAACGAGAGTATTCATTGTTTCTACATCATCGAAGTCACCTATTTGTGCTTCAAGTTCCGCTTCTTTTTGAGCGGCTTTTTCTTCTCTTGAGAGCTGAGCTTGCTCCTCTGCAGAAAGTTCCTCTTCAACTTCTACAGTTTCAAGATTTTCGTTCTCAATACTCAAAATTTAAAACCTCCATCTCTACTCTGTGAAAAACGCTTAACTAAAGTTTGGGGTGCAAGCTGCGAAATATATACAGTCTCTTCCCCGTTTTTTTCTTTGCAAACAATAAATGACTTTGGGAGTTCCAATGATACATTTACAATTCTATTTTTCTTTGTTGCCTCTGAAAGATAGTTTCTTGTATATTTTGAAACTGTTGTATTGTCGATATCAAAAATTCCAACAATGTCATCTGTTTTAATTACTGTGTATTGTCCTAAGTGGAGGAACATAACTTTCCTCCTTTAATTTCAAAGATTTTTCCAGTCTTTGATTTCAAAATGGATGAAGGATCACAACAAGTTATGAAAACCTGCCATCCATCAATATGATTTAAAATGTAATCCTGACGACTTGCATCAAGTTCACTCATTACATCATCAAGAAAAGCAACTGGTTGTTTACCAGTTATTTTTTTAATAACTGCAGCTTCTGCAAGTTTTAATGAAAGAGCACAGGAACGTTGTTGCCCTTGTGAACCAAAATTTTTAACAGGAAGACCATCTAAAGTTATTAAAATATCATCTCTATGAGGTCCTATTGACGTGGTTCCGTTAATAATATCTTCTTTTCGAGTTTTTTGTAATTCCTTCAATATTTCTTCTTTTAATATTTCAACATCATCATTTTTAATGGTAATCACGGAGTCGTATGAAATACCAATTTTTTCTTTTCCACTTGAAATACCAAAATAAATGTCTTTTATGAAAGGTTCAAGTTCACTCAAATAACGCAAACGCTGAGTTATTATTATTGCGCTGTATAAAGCGAGACGCTCATCCCAAATATCAAGAGTTGCGAGAAGTTCACTATGGTGACTTACATCCTTAAGCAATGCATTTCTCTGTTCAAGAATTTTATTAAAATCAGTTAAAACATTACTATACTTTGGACGAAGCTGACACAGAGCTTGATTTATAAATTTACGTCTCTCAGAAGGACCACCTTTTACAAGATTCAAGTGTTGAGGAGCAAATATAATTCCAAGAAATTCTCCAAAGAAAATACTTGAAGAATTATGTTCTATTCCATCATAAATAACTTTTTTCTTATCGCTAAGTAAAAATTCTGCCGAATGATTTCTATTATTATCTGAAAAATTCATAGACAATTTAGAAAAATCTTTAGAGACAAGATTTTCATCAAAAAGAATCATCTCTTTTTCTTTTGATCCTCTAAAAGAACGACATCCTGTAAAAAGCCAAAGGGCTTCAAGTAGATTTGTTTTTCCCTGTGCATTTTCTCCGTAAATAATGTTTACAGTATCACAAGGCTCAATTTTAATATTCTCTATATTTCTGAAATTTTGAATTTCTAGAGAATTTACGTTCATCTACTTCAACCTTTTACTTAAAATTTTTCTTCTCTCTTAATTTGGAAAGCCATATCTTCTACTTCAAAAGTATCTCCATCATAAAGTTTTTTTCGAAAAATATCATTTTTTTCTCCATTAACTTTTGTAAGACCTTCCATTACTAAAATTTTTGCTTGTCCACCAGTTCCTGCGACACCAGTAAATTTTAATGCTGCATCAAGTGTTATATATTCTGTATTTATTAATACAGTTTCATAATTTTTATCAGCTTTATTCTTTACTTTAATTTTTATTTTCATTATTCTTAGCCTTCATTTTTAAGTCTTACAGGAAGAACAAGGAATAAGAAATTATCTCCCTCAGGAGGAACAATTGTAATTGGTGAAAGAGGACCATTAAGAGTGATTCTTACATCATCAATTGTACATGCCTTGAGTGCATCAAGAAGAAAAATATTATTAAATCCAATTTCAACTCTATTTCCTTCTGTTTTACAAGCAAGTTTATCATTTGCTGTACCAAGACTTGTTACAGTTGAAATCTTAATTGTATTTTCATCAAAAACACAACGAAGAGGACTTTTAAGTCTATCTGTAATAAGAAGACTTGTACGTTCAATACTATCTATAAATGTTTTTACATTAACATTTACTTCAGTAGTAAGACTCTTTGGAATAGCAGCATTATAATCAAGAAAATCTCCATCAAGAAGACGTGAAATAATGCTATATTCACCAACCTCAAAAATAATGTGACGCTTTGCAATATTCATTGAAATAACTTCACAATTATTAATAAGTTTGATTACTTCATTAAGAGTTTTAGCTGGAACAATAAATGAAATATCATCACCGGTATATTTGATCTGCTCAGTTCTAATTGCAAGACGGAATCCATCAACAGCAATAAGTCTTATTTGTCCACGAGTAATTTCAAATTTAATACCTGTATGAACAATTTTAGTATCATTTTTTGAAGCAGCAAAAATTGTTTGACGAATCATGTCTTCAAGAATATTGCTCTCAACTATAATTGGATAACCTCCAGTTACCTGAGGAAGTTCTGGATATTCCTCTGCAGCAATACCAACAATTTTATATTCTACTTCTCCACAACTAATAACACAGAGCTGACGTTCATCAGCTTCAATTCTTACTGTTTCTGCTGGAAGTTTACGAAGAATATCACAAAGAATACGAGCATTAATAATAATGCTTCCAGCTTCTTCAACTTTTGCTTCAATACTTGTATTAATTCCTACTTCAAGATCATATCCAGTAAGCATAAGTTCATTACCGAGTGCTTTAAGATAAATACCTTCAATTGCTGGAATAGAAGTTTTAGTAGAAACTACTCTTGAAACATTTTGGCAAGCTTCAGATAAAATTTCTGTGTTGCAAACTATTTTCATAATGACTCCTCCAATTTTATTTTCTAATAAGAAAAGAATATATA
>JAGHSI010000120.1 GCA_018065925.1 Candidatus Limimonas coprohippi | reverse complement strand
GAGGTAATTAAGATGTTTGAACACAAGAACTTATATCCAGTTATTTTAGTTCCTGGTGTTGTCGCTTATGGCGAAGGAGTAAAACTTCATAAGGTTTTCCCATACTTTGGTATGACTTCAACAAGTTATGAAAAAGTTATTAGAGATATGGGCATGAATTGCAATACTGCTTCTTTTGAGCTTCTCTCAGGCGTTTGGGACAGAGCCTGTGAACTCTATGCTCAAATTGTTGGTGGTACTGTTGACTACGGTGCTGTGCATTCAGAGAAGTATGGACACGCACGTTTTGGCAAGACATATGAAAAGCCTATGGTAGAGGGATGGGATAAGATTACACTTATCGCTCACGGTTTCGGTGCACCTGTTGCTCGTCTCTTTATATACCTTCTTGAAAATGGATCAGAGGAGGAGCGTACTGCAACTCCAGCCGGTGAACTTTCAGATTTATTTAAGGGTGGTTTCTATAATAAGATTCATAGTCTTGTAACTCTTGCGGGTGTCAATGACGGTGTATCAATTGCAGAAGCTTTTGAGGGCAGACTTCCTGGCTCTAAGAAACTCTTTGCAAAGGGCGCTACTATTTTTGATACAGTGCTTAGCTTTACCGAAAAAACAAATGGCAATTATTACAAGAACAACGATGCTGTTTCACAGCACGGTTTTAATACTTTCCTTGGAAAAGAAAATGATAAATTAGCACTTAAGTTTAACGATGAGGCTATCGACAAGTACTTGAATGGCGAGGACAACCTCTTCTATGACATGGGTCCTTTAGGTATGGCAAAACTTAATGCTAAACTTTCAACTTCACAGGATGTTTATTACTTCTCATTCTCAGGTGAGGTAACAAAGAATATTCTAGGTAAGGTAACACTCCCAGGCCTTAAGGCTGGTATCACACTTCCTACAGCAGCCCTTATTGGTACATATGAGAATTACCTTCCAGAGGCACCGGTTATCACAAGCAAAGACCATGATAATGACGGTATCGTAAATACCAACTCATCTTTAGCACCTGTTAACGAGAGTGCAACAGCATTCAAAGATGTATCAAGATGTCAGCCTGGTATTTGGTACCAGATGCCAGTTGAAAATAAGAACCACTTTGCATATACAGGACTTTTCGTTCGTCCTGATAAATATATGAACGAGATTTATGATCTCATGAAGATTATTTGTAATTTGGACTAAAGGAGCTTTACTTTGAATTTTTCTGATACTTATTCAATTGTACCTGATGAGGTTAAAGAACTCTCAAAACTTACACTTGAACATAGTACAATAGATACTTCATTGTACGCAAAATATGACGTTAAGCGCGGGCTTCGTGACATCGATGGACACGGTGTTCTTACCGGTCTTACTGAAATCTCTGAAGTATGGGGACGTCAAATAGACGAGAATGGTGATGAACACGAGGTAGAGGGTATTCTTCGTTATCGTGGATACAACATCGATGAGCTCATAAAAGGTCACGGCAACAAGGATCACTTCTGTTTTGAAGAGATTACTTTCCTTATTCTTTTTGGCAAACTCCCAACTGATGAGGAGTTTGAAGACTTTAAGAAGTTGCTTGCTGGCTACAGAGCGCTCCCTACGAACTTCGTCCGCGATATCATCATGAAGGCGCCTTCGCGCGACATGATGAATACTCTTGCGCGCTCTGTGCTCACTCTATATTCTTACGACCACAGTGATGATGACACGTCGATTGAAAACGTTCTTCGCCAGTGTCTTGAACTCATAGCACTTTTCCCACAGCTCGCTGTTTATGGATATCAAACTTATAAATATTACCATGATGGTGATAGTTTCTTTATTCACGCGCCGAAGCCTGAACTCTCAGCTGCTGAGAATATTCTTCACATGCTCAGACCTGATAGTCAGTTCACACATGTTGAGGCGCGCGTACTTGATATTGCTTTAGTACTTCATGCTGAACACGGTGGTGGTAATAACTCAACATTTACAACCCACGTTGTAACATCATCTGGTACAGATACTTATTCAGCTATTGCCGCTGCACTTGGTTCACTAAAGGGACCAAAACACGGTGGCGCTAATATCAAGAACGTTCACATGTTTGATGATATTAAGGCAAACGTTAAAGACTGGACATCTGATGAGGAAATCTCAGAGTATCTTATCAAGATTCTTAATAAGGAAGCTTTTGATAAATCTGGTCTTATTTATGGTATCGGTCATGCAATTTACACAAAGTCTGACCCACGTGCGCAGATGCTTAAAATGGCTGTAAAAGAGCTTGCTACAGAGAAAGGCTTGTTGGATGAGTATGAACTCCGTGAGCGTGTAGCAAGGCTTACACCAGGTCTTATTGCTGAACGTAGAAAGATGTACAAAAACATCTGCCCAAACATCGACTTCTATTCTGGTTTTGCTTATCGTATGCTCGGACTTCCAGAGGAACTCTTCACACCACTCTTTGCCTGTGCTCGTATCACTGGATGGAGTGCTCACAGACTTGAAGAAATCATAAATGTTGGTAAAATTATCCGTCCTGCATATATGAATATTTGCCCAGAGCAGGAATATGTCGATATGGAAAATCGAGACTAAAAATAAAACCCGCTGAAGATTAATTCTTCAGCGGGTTTATTATTTATAGTTTAATTCTCGGCTGGAGTCTCAGATTGCTCTGTAGCTGAGGCTGGAGCTTCAACATAAACAGTAAGAGTAATCTTTTCTGTCTTATCGTAGAGCTCGCCGACCTTCTGCCTTACAGATGCTACAGTGTTGCTGGTGTGAGTGCCGTCGTTTGTCATATCGATCTTCTTGATGTTCTCAAATCCAGCTTCTTTAAGCATGGCTTCTGCTTCATCATAAGTCTTACCGACAACATCAATCATTTCAACCTGTTCAACACCGAGTGAAATAATAAGTTCGATGTCGGTGCCCTGAGGTACTTCTTTACCAGCTTCAACAGATTGAGAAATTACATATCCACGGTTTACTTCTGTGGAGTATTCCTCCTTTGTTGTGATGTTGAAGTCGGTGAAGTAGGATTTCTGTGATGAGATACTTGTATAAGTTCTACCTGTAAATGTAGGAACCTGAATAGTGGCATCAGATGAAACTGATGGGTTATCGCCTACGTCTCCACCGGTTTTGTTTCCACCAGTACCGAAGTGTCCTTTGAGAACTGTGAAGCAGAGGATGATGAAGATGAAAATTGCAATACCGGCAGCGATAGCACCGGCTTTGATTGCCATTTTGATATTATCGTTCTTTATTTCTTCGGCAGACTTTTTAGGCATAGCATTTGCTGGTCTGCGATTTTCAGTTCTAGGAGTATCGTTTACAGGAGAGACAGGCTCTGCTTCGTATTCGGCTGCAATAGCAGCAGTCTTAGAAGCTGAGAGATCCTCTCTGAGCTGATCGACATTTTTTGTACGATCTTCAGGCATAACCTGGAGAGCATTTATGAGAGCGTTGATGACATAAGCGGGAATTTGTTCAGCAAACTTTGCTGGAATCATCATACGATCTTCAATCATACGAGCTGTAGAGTCAATAGGTGTTGTGCTGATAAGTGCACGGAAAAGTACAGCTGCAAAAGCGTAGATGTCTGTCCATGGTCCTGATGGAACATCAATTCCAAATTGTTCAACTGGAGCATATCCGTTGAATATCTCTGGAGTGAGACCTGTGTTCATAGTTCTGCACTCAGGAATTGAGAAACCACTGATGCACATCTTCTTATCTGGACCGATAACAAGTGTATCAGGGGAGATACCGCGGTGAATAATACCAGCTGAGTGAAGAGTCGAGAGGGTGGAGAGTACAGGCATGAAAAGTATTCTTGCCTCTTCCCAAGAGATGTATCCCTCATCAACCGTAGCGAGGTAGTCCTTAAAAGTGATAGAACCATCTATGTGCTCACAAACAGCATAAGCAGTATTATTCTCCTCTATGATATCAATGACAAGAATAAGGGCAGAGAGACCGCGCATACGAGCGAGCTTACGCCACATATCAAGAAATGATGCAAGGCATGAATCATAGAACTGCTTCTTATCATTTTGTATGAGAAGGTGAGGTGAATCCTCTTTACGAATACAGATGGAATCTGGAAGGAACTCACGAATCTCAACTGTTGTTTTCTTTTCAGTATCGAAAGCAAGGTATGTGACACCGTCAGCACTAGCAGAGAGAACTTTACCTATGAGGTAACGCCCGTCAGCAAGAACGGATCTCTCTGGTAAGCAGAAATTTTCTAAAGCCACATTATTCGCCTCCTTGTATAATATTACCTTTGTAACCTAAGTAATAATAATGAAATTAGGCCTTTTTGTCAAGTTGAGTCCTATTTTTAGTACACATTAAAAATTTGTGCGAACATTTTGTTGACATTTGTAATTTGGCATGTATAATGGAATTGTAAAACAAATAAATGTTCGGTAGTTTTTCTTGGAGGTAACATAAATGACACTCGGTTTTGGTATTAAATTATTCTTTGAAATTATGATGGTATTACTTATCGCTTACGGTATTATGAATGAGGAGAAGCTTATCGCTCTTTAAGATGAACTTTATCCTGTTCTTAAATTCTGTTTCCGTAAGTATATTTTAAGAAATATTAAAACAAACAAATCTCAGCCTAAAGCAGTTAAAACTCGTTCAAAAGCAACACTTAGAGTTATCTCTGGTAAAAAGTCTGTAGAGACTAAGTCACAGGGTGTTGCCTAATAAAAGTTGTCACGAGGCCCCCATTCCTCTGACATATAAATAGTTCCCTAGACAAAGCAAGAGCCGTGGTAAAACCACGGCTCTTGTTTTGTATTTTTATTACATATATTCTCCTGCGTCTTCTTCGTTTTCCCAGTTGTGCCATACGTTCTGAACATCATCGTCGTCCTCGAACATAGCAAGCATCTTTGCCATTCCTTTAAGAGCATCTTCGCCCTCAATCTTTGTGTAGGTTGATGGAATGTACTGAACTTCTGAGAGAGCGAACTTGTAGCCAGCTGCCTCGAGTGCGTCATGAACAGCACCGATGTCGTTGGCCTCTGTACGAATCTCGAATACTGATTCGTCATCTGAGAGGAAATCAACTGCGCCAGCTTCAAGAGCTGCATCCATGAGTGCCTCTTCGTCAACGTCTTCCTTTTCAATAGCGATTACACCGTAACGGCTGAACATGAAAGATACACATCCGCTCTGGCCCATGTTACCACCACATTTATCGAAGTAGTGACGAACATTACCAGCTGTACGGTTCTTATTATCTGTAAGAGTTTCAACGATAACTGCGATACCTGCAGGACCGTAGCCCTCGTAGATGTTTTCCTCGTAGTTTGCTGTTGAACCTTCACCGGCTGCCTTCTTGATAGCACGGTCGATATTATCATTAGGGATGTTGGCTGCTTTAGCTTTTGCAATAACATTCTTAAGCTTTGAGTTAGAAGCAGGATCTGGTCCGCCTTCCTTAACTGCTACTGCAATTTCACGGCCAATCTTTGTGAAGACTTTGGCCATAGCGGCGTCGTTTGCGCCCTTTTTACGTTTAATTGTGCTCCATTTTGAATGTCCTGACATGAGAACAACTCCTTAATTACTGAAAATTCACTGTATTATTATACAACATTATAGTGTTTTGTCTACTTATGATTTTAAGCATTCCAAATTTTTTGGAAGAGCTCGCGAAGGCGAGAGATTTCGCCGTTTAGGTAGAGATAGCCGAAAAGGGTTTCAAAGCCGGTGGCCGCATGGTAGTCAGCATTAGTCATATTCTTTGGAGTATGAGTTGTGTGAGCATTTCGGCCACGCTTGAATATCTCGAGTTCCTTTTCGGTCAAGTCGCCTTCGAGAAGGCGCATCGAGTTCGCCTGAGCAGAGGCTGATACGAACTTAACCTTTTCAGCGTGAAGCTCTGATGAAGGCCTGTTGGCCTCTGTTACTAGAGCTTCTCGTACGAAAAGTTCAAAAACACAGTCACCTATAAAAGCGAGTGTGCCTGGGCTGAGTTGATTTGCGTCAACGTTATTATCTAAAAATCTATCCACTGTTTCTCCTTATGGAACGTAGTCAAATTCGATGTCGTAGATGCTTACTGTGTCACCCTCAGTGATACCCTGGTTCTGAAGTTCTGCCTCGATGCCTGAACTTACCATAACTCTTTGGAGATACTGAAGTGACTCATAGTCATCAAAGTCAATCTTTGAAAGAATAGGAATGAGCCATTCAGCTTCAATGATAAATACATTATCCTCATGGATAATCTTGAAGCCGTGGTCTTTCTTCTTTTCATAGAACTCAAGTGGTATCTCTTCAGCCTCGTAACGCTTGATAGGTGGGAGGGTGGAGAGCTTTGCTGCTACAGCATTGATGAGTTCCTTTGTACCTTCGGCAATAGGCGCACAGATGTTGTAATATGTGAGACCTTTTGCTTCTACATATTTTTTAAATCTCTCAATTTGCTCAGGTGTTGCCATATCGGTTTTGTTACCTGCAACAATTTGAGGGAGTTCTGCCATATCTGGGTTGAATTTTACAAGTTCTTTGTTTATAGCATCAAAGTCCTCGATAGGATCGCGACCTTCAGAGCCTGCAACGTCAACGATGTGAACGAGCATACGGCAACGTTCAACGTGGCGAAGGAAGTCATGGCCGAGGCCGATTCCGTCTGCTGCGCCCTCGATGAGGCCCGGGATGTCGGCCATTACGAAAGATGAGCCTTCGCCCATAGATACGACACCGAGAACTGGAGTGATAGTTGTGAAATGGTAGTTTCCGATGTTTGGCTTTGCTTCGGAAACTACAGAGATAAGTGTTGATTTGCCAACATTTGGAAAACCGAGAAGACCTACATCTGCAAGGAGTTTGAGTTCAAGTTGAACTTCCCATTCCTCACCTGGCATACCATCTTTTGCAAAACGAGGAGCCTGACGAGTAGGAGTGGCAAAGTGTGTGTTGCCCCAGCCACCTTTTCCGCCATGCGCAGCGATAAACTCGTCCTCGGTGCTCATGTCTGCCATGAGTGCACCACTTTCAACCTCACGAATCAATGTGCCACGAGGTACATCTATATAGAGGTCTTCTCCCTTTTTACCGTTGCAACGTGAACCGCGTCCGTCCTCGCCGTTACGAGCCTTATAGCTCTTTTTGTAACGGAAATCGGCAAGGGTGGAGAGGTTTGTATTTACGCGAAAAATGATATTTCCGCCACGACCACCGTCGCCGCCGTCTGGTCCACCAGACGCAACGTATTTTTCGCGGTGAAATGCAACGGCGCCATTTCCACCGTTGCCGGCCTTAATTTTTATTTTCGCAATATCTACAAACACGGTACTACCTCACCTAAGTTAGAATTTTTGTTGTAAAATCTTTAATATAATAAACAAGTTGAG
>JAGHSI010000014.1 GCA_018065925.1 Candidatus Limimonas coprohippi | reverse complement strand
TCAAATGATGTTCCAAAACTCATTGATGAATACGTGCAATATTTCAACAATGAGCGTTATTCAACCAAGTGCAAAGGAAAATCCCCAGTTCAGTATCGAACCGAACTGGGGTATTAGGACCTTTTTTTAGTGTCTACTTTTTGTTGACAACTTCACAAAGAGTTCCTTTTTTTATGCGTCTTTTCTAAGTATTGAAAGATATGGTGCATATGAATAGACCACTGTCTTCCCTACTTTTGATGTTTTTTCAAGTAAAGATTTCTCAAGGAAGATATCGATATACTTCGCAACTGTATTATAAGATATCCCCATATCATTTGATGCTCGCACTGTGTCTATTATAGGGTTCTTTTCAAGGTAGGCAAGGAAGTCGGCAAGGCCGTTCCTTGTCCTCGGTGAAAAGTCCTCAAACAGTGCGAGTGTCGCGTTATGCAGTTCGCATAACGCATCTATAGTGTCGCTCGCGTCCTCTGCGCTCGCGAGCATAGCTCTCAAGAAAAACTTAACCCACTGGAGATAATCCCCTGTCTTCCTAACTTCCATCATACGATCATAATACTCAACCCTGTTGAGTTTTAAGTACCATGATGGATAAAGAACCGGAGAATGAAGCAATCCTTCCTGCATTAGATAAAGAATAATCAAAAGTCGACCAATTCTACCATTACCATCAAGGAACGGATGAATTGTTTCAAACTGGTAATGAATAAGAGCAGTTTTAATCAATGTAAAACTTACATTTTCGGAATTGATAAACTCCTCAAGTGCATCCATACACTCTTCCATATCATCCACATTTGGCGGGATATATGTTGCATTTTTAATGTTTCCACCAAAGCCAATCCAGTTCTGTGTTTTTCTAAACTCACCCGGTGTTTTATCATCGCCCCTTACTCCCTGGAGTAAAACCGAATGCGTTTCACGCAACAGCCTATTACACAACGGCAATTCTTTATTTCTCTCAATAGCAAAATTCAAAGCACTTATATAATTAACAACATCAGCAACATCAAGTGAATCATTATTAACATCTAAAACATCATCAAGGGTGCATTGAGTTCCTTCAATTTGTGATGAAATCAGTGCTTCTTTTCTCACATACATAGCAACAAAGAGATCGCGATTAGGAATCATAGATGCCTTAATATCTAAAGCTGAAATTGCCGAAGTAGCTTTAACGAGCAGCTCAACAGCCTCATCATCCAGTTTTAGAAATGGTACATTCGGCAAAGCATTCGGCTTATAAGACAAGTATTTTGCATCACCAGATAAATTCTCAACATACTTTCCAGGCATCGCTTTACCTCCAATTTGAGTTTTCTCGCTAATTTTAGCATAGAAAACTCAAAAAGTCTATTTAATTTGAGTTTTTATCTTTTTTTGTAAATCACCAATTCAGGATTCTTTCCCTCCGCTTCATATGTGCAAACCATGATAAATTCCATATTAGCGACTACACCGAAGCATACATTTTTGTCAAACAATGATTCAAGTTGAGTTCCAAGATATGTTGTCTGATCATTTAAGAATTTAACATCTAAGCCATTTGGAAGACGATATGATAAATTTACATACTGTCCAACAAGTGCGTTAAGTGATTCAACTTTTGGCATGCCATCAATATTAAGTTCATTGATCTCGCCAATTAGCATCTCTTTGAACTTTTCGAACTCACCACCATCGCTGAGTTCCTCATATCGTTTCCAATAATCAAGTGTTGGAAGCAAGCCTTTCATATACTCTCTTGCCTGTTCCTCAGTAAAGCCACTACCGGCCATATTCTTTACACAAACATTAATAAGCTCATCCATATTACTGTAAGTGTAAGTGCCATCAGCATAGCACCATTTGCAATAATCCTCGTTCAAGAATCCTTCGCTATCATGACCAACAATTTTATCCTCCATCGGCATACCGCAGCACTGACAAACCAGCTTTTTAGGCGCTCCAAGGAGCGTGTTTATCGTTACGTTGAATTCTTTCGATAAAAGTTTGAGTGTCTCGGTATTAGGTATTGTTTCACCGTTTTCCCACCTCGACACTGCCTGCCTCGTCACCATAACCTTCTCGGCAAGCTCATCCTGTGACATTCCACTCTTAGTACGAAGTTCTAAAATAACATCTTTTGTTTCCATATTTCCACCTCCATCCCCTATATCATAACAATTTATCCCTCAAAACAAAAGCAACTTGCTGTTTACATATGCAAAACAAAAGGAGCCCATGTGGGCTCCTTTTATAACTTTAGTTTTCGTCAACTTCACTTTCGAGCATGAAGATACTAATTTGGGACCAGGGTGTCGTTAATTAAATCCCTTTGCCGAATATAAAGAAATAAATTGACTTTTCGTTGAAAAAAATATATACTATTTTCAACGAAAGAGGTGAGAATATGTCCAGACCAAACTATCTTGAGCAAATTACAAACAGAATAAACAACCTAGAAGAAGGAACAATTTTTATGGCAACAGATTTTGCAGATATCACCGATGCCAAAACTGTTCATATGAGCCTTTCTCGCCTAACCGATGAAAAAACAATAAAAAAGGTTATGCGAGGAATATATATGAAACCAAAATTTAGCGCTTTGCTAAATGAAGAACTTAATGCGAATCCAAATGATGTTGCACTTTTAATTGCAAAACATTTTGGTTGGACTATCATTCCATCAGATGCAACAGCACTAAATCTTCTCGGCTTATCAACGCAAGTTCCTGCAAAATGGCAATATATAAGCGATGGTCCTTACAAAGAATACATGTTAGGTGATTCTAAAATTTCATTCAAACATACAAACAAAAACACTGAACTAACACAGGTTTCTTACAAAACAGCGATTATCATTAGAGCTATAAAAGCACTTGGCAAAAATCGCATCACAGAAAATGAGATAAAAATGATTTCAAAAAAGTTGACAGAGTCAGAAAAAGAAACCCTTTTTAACGAATCAAAGTATTGTACTTCATGGGTGTTCGAAATAATAAAGCGCATATATTTGGAGGGCAAAAATGTATAAAGTAGCAAAACTAAATATTAACGATAGAAATGATTTATTTACAGCTACCGCCCAAAAAATGAACATTTCTGAAGCTATTATCGAAAAAGACTTTTGGGTATGCTTTACTCTTAATTATCTTTTCCATGTATGCAAATGGAAAGATAGCTTTGCTTTCAAAGGTGGAACAAGCCTTTCAAAAGCATACAACTTAATAGAGCGCTTCTCTGAAGATATTGATTTAATACTTGATTGGCGCATCCTTGGGTATGAAATGAAAGAACCTTGGGAAGAGCGATCAAATACACAACAGCAAAAATTTTTTGAAGATGCAAGGAACCGCTTATTTGATTTTCTCAAAAATAAATTTGTTCCTATTTTCAAATCTGATCTTAAAAACCTTATCGAAGATGATTTTGATATATACATCAATGAGAGTGATCCTGGAACAGTATGTTTTGTATATCCAAGAACATTTTCAAATAACTCAATTTTAAATGAAATTCGCCTTGAAATAGGTGCAATGGCTGCATGGACACCAACTCAAAATATAAAAATCCATCCTTATGCAGCAGAACAATATCCACAAGCCTTTGATATGACGGAAACACAAATTTTAACAACAACGGCAGAACGTTCTTTTTGGGAAAAAGCAACCATTTTGCACCAGGAAGCATTTCGCCCTGAAGGTTCCCAAGTGCCAATACGATACTCTCGCCACTATTATGATTTATATTGCATGGCTAAAAGTCCAATTAAAGATAGTGCAATTAAAATGCCAAAATTGCTTGAAGATGTAACAGCGTTTAAAGCAAGGTTTTATCCAAGAAATTGGGCAAGATATGACCTAGCAAAAATTGATTCAATCAAACTAATGCCTCCTAATCACAGTATTGACGCATTAAGAAAAGATTATGATGCTATGCAATCAATGATTTATGGTTATTATCCAACATTTGATGAGATTTTACAGTGCATAAAAAGTTTGGAAAAAGAGATAAATTTATCATAAGGTAAGACTTTTGACCCATCATTTGACCCATTGAGAAATGTAAACAATGGACGTATTGGAAACAAAAAACTGACCTTGCATAAAATTTGGGACCAAGGTGTCGGAGGTTCGAGTCCCTGATGGTGTACCATAAGAGAGTAGGCAACAGTCTACTCTCTTTTTCTTTGCAAAAAAACCTTTCTGTATTATAATCAAATTAGAAAATTAAGGAGAATTATCTATTATGAAACTCAGTAAGAAAGATGTCATAACGACGACCACATTCCGTCACTTGCTCATTATTCAAGTCTTGAGCAACATCACTGGTCTAGTGGGTCCTTTTATTGATGGCATCGTTATCAGCAATTTCCTCGGTTCCGTCAGCATGGCAGCCTTTGGTATTGCAACTCCAATTCCAATCGTATTGGCAGCCATCTCCGGAATCTTTAATTCTGGTTCCCAAGCCCTTGCAGGGCGATATATGGGACGAGGTCAAGTAAAAGAGTTAAACAGTCTCATGACCTTGGTGGTCCTAGGTACCACCGCAATCGGTGCTCTTTTAACAGTCATTATGGTATGCTTCCCAGCAAGCGTTGCAGCATTGCTTGGCGCGCAGGGTGAAATCGTTGCCGACTGCGCGGATTATGTCCGTTCCTTGGCCTTCGGTGTCATCCCAATTCTATTGACGCCTGTACTAGTTGGCTTCCTACAAATCGATCAAGACGGCAAGCGAGCTGTAACAAGCGCTCTCATAATGAGCATTGCCAACGCCGCAATGGACATTCTCACAGCCGTTTTACACCTTGGTATGTTTGGTATGGGTCTTGCTACAGCCATCAGCCAAGCGATTGCCGTAGGATATATGCTCTTACACTTTACCAAGAAGAATAGCAAGCTAAAGTTTATTCCAAAAGGAATGCAGTTCAGTAAGCTAACAGTAATTCTCGCCACTGGACTTCCTTCAGCTGTGTATCACTTCTGCAACGTTCTACGTATCGGCGCGTTGAACCGCTTGCTTGTCAATCGCTGTGACACCAAGACCGTTGCAGCTTTCTCAGTCCAAAATTCTTTGACCCCTATAATCATGGGTTGTATCATCGGTACCGGTGTCACAACTTTGCTAGTATGCTCCGTAATCGCCGGAGAAGAGAATCGTCGCTCTCTCCGCAAGACTTTGGCCTACATCCTCAAACTAGGCGTAAGCATCGCATTTGGTCTAGCAGTATTTGTGTTTGCCTTTGCAAAAGTACCTTTGGCTATGATGTTCTGTGGCTCATCCGATCCAGAATTGCTAACCCTTGTTACTCGTGTACTTAGGTTCTTCTCTGTAAGCATTCCATTTACTATGCTGAACATGATTTTAATCTTCTATTACCAAAGTATGCAAAAAAACGGTCTGTCTAATTTCATCTGTATCTTTGACAACGCCGTATTCCTTATTGCTTCTGCATATCTGCTCTCTGACCTCATCGGGTCAGACGGAGTATGGGTTTCATTCCTCATTGCAGAGGTTATGATTCTCATCGTACTCGCATTCATCGTGGGCTTCAAGCAACACAAGATTCCTACTTCCCTCCACGACTTCATGCTCCTTCCAGACGACTTTGGTGTAGATGTTGATCACCGTATGAACATCACCGCCACATCTCTTGATGAGGTCACAACAATATCTGAAGACATCATCAATTTCTGTGAGAAGCAGGGCATCGACTCCCGTCGTTCAATGGCAGCAGGCCTTTGTATGGAAGAATTTGCCGCAGCCGCACTTGCCGACGATGGCAGTGCCCGTAAACTACCTTATGTAGACATATACTTAACTTACAAAAACGGCGAACTCAAGATTCGCCTACGTGACAACGGTGTTCCTTTCGACACCGCCAAGCTGAATCCTGACAACACTTCAGACATCGGCGACGCAGCTTCAATGCGCATCGTCACTAGTCTTGCCAAGGATGTCAGCTACTCCTCTGTACTCGGGCTCAATGTATTTTCCCTAGTACTATAAAAATTTTATTGATAGGAAGTAATTATTATAGAAGAGCTTAACAAACAATTTAAACTTAGCAATCAAGAAATCATGGATGCTGTCAATGAAGGTGCAGCGACATATATGGCTCTAGCAGGCAAAAGAGCCACTAGCGAAAATAAGTTTAAGTTAGTCCTAGAAGCGTATCTGCTTTCCTTCCAGGATGCATATGGCGCTGATGGAAATTGCACATTGAGGGTAAAACGAGAGTTTTCGCAAATAAAAGTCTCGATTTACAACAAAGGCCCTGCGCTTGATCCAACAAATCCAGAAGATTTGTTGCCAGATGAAGTGGACTTTATTGACAATTTAAAACACAAGATGGGCATCACGTCAAAGTATGAATACTTGACGGAAAAGGGCGGTTACAACGTAGTATCTTACTTCGCTGAAAAAAAGCCGATAAAAAACAAAATGCTCATCTACATTTTGATAGCTATCGCATTAGCCATTTTGATGTTTTTCCTCACTGGGTTCTTAACGGAAAGCGCCCAAGAGATTATCTATACCGATATCACACAGCCGATATTTAACAAGATGACAGCAATAATCACAACAGTTGCAAGCTGGCTTGTACTTTTTGCTGTAATCACAGGTATTGGTGGTATGGGTGATACGAGTAAAGTCGGAAAACTTGGTAAAGTGCTATTTGGCGAGATGGGCAAGTCATATTTAGTACAGAGTATATTACTCGGTGTTGCCGGTGCCGTCTTCTATATGACGACCGTATCATCAAATACTGAAACAGAAAACCCGTTAGCTCAAATCATTCAATTAGTGCTTGATATTATCCCATCAAACATCGTTCAACCATTTGTTGATGATAATGCGCTCCAAATCATTGTAATTGCGATATTTGCTGGTGTTGTATTGCTCCAGATTAGTAAAAAGCTAGAATACCTACCAAAGGTTTGCTTTGAAATATCAGACCTTGTAAACCAGATGATGCTCATAATTTGCAAGCTACTTCCAGTACTAGTATTCTTTGGTATTTACAACATGCTCCTCTCTGGCGAACTTGCAAAAATTATCAGCGTTTATAAGATGGTACTTCTATTCTTTGGAACATGTTTAACCTTTGTTCTCTTGCTTACCTTACGAGCAAAACATATCACAAAGCTCTCTTTTGCAACAATGTTTAAAAAACAAAAGGACCCATTTATCATCACCCTGACAACCAGTTCACAGGTTGCCGCAATTCCAGAGAACCTCAAAACTTTTATAAATGGTTTTGGAATAGACGAGCGTTTTGCAAATTTTGCACTTCCGCTCTGTGTTGTAACATATATGCCTTGTGGTGCTGTGTTCCTTGGTCTTGTAGGCTTTTCACTCGCAAGCATCGCCGGTATCACAATAGATTTATCCATTTTACTCAAGGTAGTTATAGTCAGCTGTATAGTAGCGATTGCAGCGCCACCTATACCTGGCTCAGCTCTCGCAGTTATGCCTATCATCTTTGCTGCCTGCGGAATCCCTGGCGACCTCTATCCGCTCGCCATCGTCCTTGGCACAATCATAGGCTACTTGCTTCCAGCATTTAACTGCTACTGCCTTCAGCTCAAGATTCTCATCTCAGCATACAAATTAGATCTAATAAACAAGAGCACCGTGTAAACGAAGGTGTAAGATGAAAGTAGACACTTAAAAGTGTCTACTTTCATTTTTGTGTAGCACAATCAAAACTTTAGTCACTAATATTTACGGCATCTTAACACAAGTGGCAAAGTAAGAAAGTATATCGTTACAGATGCTTCAAGATATTTAGGGGCTAAATTTATATTTTCTCAAATCAATAAGTGATGTTTATCTGCAACTAGCGATTCCTCGCTTAGTTGCATTTGTTTTTTACCAAAAACTGTAAGCGGCCATATATCCATATGCTCGCTACGTTCAACCTTCAGAAACCAAAAAATAAAAAGAGCTGCCAACTCTTTCGAGTCAACAGCTCCTATTAGCTCAAATCATCATTCATTGGAGTTTCCACCCCAACTATTGCAAAAGAGCCTATTATTATAACCAAGCAAAATGAAACATACAAAACATTTCAATATTACCACAACATTATTTACGTAGTATTTCCATCCAATTATTCGGAAGATGCAAGTACTCTAGTTTTACATATGAATGAGCTTTAATACAACTATCAAGCTCTTCAATAAATCTATCCCTGCTTTCTAAAGGCAACAAATTATATATCGCATACACATATCCAAAAAAGGTATTAGCGTATATCTTATATTCATCCGGAAGCCTTACACCAGGTTTATATGAATGCCTATTATAAAACCTAGCACTATGTGCAGCAATATTTCTCGCAACAACTGCACACTGTATCCAATTTTCTATATACTCTCTATTAGGAATTCCATAATAGTATTTTGCAATATATCTTTTATCTTGTGGCAACATGTTTTTATATAATCTTGAAATTTGATCAAAGGTCATAAAGTCAACGATTGCCCAAATTGGTACATTTCCACCTTTGTTATAAATATGGTGCTTTATTACCGCTTCATTTTTATTAATGGCAACATCTTTTTTTAATATATCAAGCGTCGCACTATGAAATTTAGCGTTATTAAAATTTTTGCTGTCAAGATATCCTAAAGGCCCATATTTTTCAGCATGACAATATGCGACAAACGACTTAATATTTGTCTCTACAATACGTACCGCATCAAATACTACGCTTCTTAAGTCTGCGTCAAACTCATATAAGTCCATAAGATTATCAAATGTAGTGCCCAAATAAAATCGATCCTCTTCGGAATCATTTTCAGCGCGCACTAACATTGTTAACCAATAGCCACTTAATCTATAATAATTTTCCGATTTCAGCACTTTTAAAGCATACTCTTCATCTTCAATAATCATGCCTCTTCGTTTTAAGATACTTAATTGTTCCTCATATGTTTTGAAAGGTTTAACATCAGCCAACCCAAAACCCTCCATAGAAAGCAAATGACCCGCCATGATACGCATAGGCAAACGCCCAGAGGCTCGGCGGGTTTCGTTGTGTATATAATAATCCATTCTTTTCATTTTCGCAATATTTTTTCAAAAAATTTTAGTAAATTACTAAAATTTTGAATACGATGAGGGCTCTGACGAGCATGATATGCGCCCCGTTTATTGGACAACCAGTAAGTGGGGTACATATCAACATCAAACCGCCCCCTTGACAGCAGTGGCAGTGGCCGAGAGCATGTTAACAAGCAAGGGGCTCAGGAACAAAACGTTCTCTGAGCCCCTCGTGTTTGTTCTATTATACGTCCACTGCCACTGCAGTAAAGGGCAGCGTACTATTTAAGCTTCAAGATCTTGGAACGACCAATTTGAAAAAGAACTACATTTTATTCCACCGAATTTCAACAATTTGATATTGACTTTTACTTAAGACTTTAAATGTTACCATTTTCAATCCAAAGTGCTCGATACTATTCCATATTCCTACCTCCATCCCCTATATCATAACAATTTATCCCTCAAAACAAAAGCAACTTGCTGTTTACATATGCAAAATAAAAGGAGCCCATACAGGAACAATCCTGCATGGGCTTTTTTCTATCATATCAATATTCCATTTGTATGATCAATTTCATGTTGAATGATTTGAGCCGTGAAGTCCCGATAAGTTTTAAACTTCCAAACGCCCTTAAAGTCTTGAAATTTCACTTTAATCTTTTTATACCTTGTTGCAGGACGCTTCCCCACAAGTGAGAGACAGCCTTCTTCTGCCTCATACTTTTGTTCCTGCTTTACTATTTCAGGATTAAACACCACTTCATACTTATCAGTCTCTTGATTT
>JAGHSI010000132.1 GCA_018065925.1 Candidatus Limimonas coprohippi | reverse complement strand
TAAAAAAAATAAAACAGGCCCCGTTTTTAAGGCCTGTTTTATATACACATTATGTATTTTATTTATAACAAGAAGGTTTTTGCGAGAGCAAAATATACAAGAAGACTCAGCGAGTCAACAAGTGTTGAAATTACTGGTCCCGCAATTACTGCAGGGTCAATTTTCAAAAGTTTTGCAAGAAGTGGAAGCATACAACCTATCATCTTTGCCATGATTACTGCACAGAACATAGCAATTGATACGGTGATATAGACAGCCATTCCTCCCGGGTTTCCAAGAACCAGCATTCTACCGAAGTTTGCAACTCCAAGTATAATACCGCAGATAACTGCCACACGGATTTCCTTAAAGAGTACTTTAAACCAATCCTTAAGTTCAATCTCACCAAGTGCTAAAGCACGAATCGCAAGTGTCGAACTCTGGTTGCCAGCGTTACCGCCGGTACCAGTGATAATTGGAATGGCAGCTGTAAGTCCAGTTACTACCGCAAGCATATCTTCAAAGTTTTGAATGATAGAACCTGTAAGTGTTGCCGATATCATAAGAACCAACAGCCAACCAATTCTGTTCTTTACAAGAACCCAAACAGGAGTTTTAAGATATTCGTCCTCTGATGGTAAGAGGGCAGCCATCTTTTCGAAGTCCTCCTCTGTCTCCTCTTCGATAATATCAAGGATATCATCGATAGTAACAATACCAACAAGACGTTCTTCTTTATCTACAACTGGAACCGCAAGCAAATCATAGTGCTTAACAATTTCAGCAACATGTTCCTGGTCATCTTCTGTATGGACAAAAATAAGCTGCTTATCATCATCCATTATGTCGCGGAGCAATGAATCCCTATCATTAAACACAAGGTCCGAGAGATCAATGGTTCCCTTTAGATGTCTGCTATTATCGATACAGTAACATGTATAAATAGTTTCTTTATCTATACCTGTACGACGGATATGGTCAATAGCTTCGCCCACTGTGAGTCTATCATGAAGTTCAACCATTTCGTTTGTCATGATACTACCAGCTGAATCATCCGGATAGTTTAAATATGTATTAATAAGTTTTCTAGTTTCTAGAGATGCATTCTTTAAAATACGGGTGACAAGGTTAGCTGGAACCTCCTCAACTATGTCAACAACGTCATCAAGGAAAAGGTCGTCAATAAGTTTCTTAATCTCTATATCAGTAATAGTAGAAAGAATGTCGCCCTGATCTTCGGATTCAAGATATGCAAACACATCTGCTGCTAAATCTTTTGGAAGAATACGATAAACGCGAATCATAACATCACGGTCAAGTGTGCCAAGGAATTCAGCGATATCAACTTCATTCATCTCAATAAGTTCTGCCTTAAGTAATGAGAAGTCACCTTTTTCAAGAAAGGCCATTAAATTTTCAAAATTCATTTCTTCCATAAAAAAACCTCCTTACTCGCATGCGAGTAAAGAGGTTTAACTAACTTAGAAAAACCTAGACTACCCACATACGGAATTTTCAATTTTCATAACACAACTTCGAGGTGTCGCGTCGCCGTCCATATGTCGTAGCCCCTTTCTAAATATATAGTCTTTTGGACTTTTTTAGTTTAACCCTTTAATAAATAAAGTGTCAATCCTTAAATTGATAAAAGCCAATCTTCTTCATAGCCTTATCAAGAGTGCGCTGTGAAATCTTTGTGGCGATTTCAGCATTCTTTTTCATGCAGTCTTCGAGGTAAGCGCGCTCAGTAATGAGCTGATTGAACTTCTCCTGTACAGGACGAAGTTCCTCAATAGCTGCCTCGGCAACTGCCACCTTGAAATCGCCATAACCCTTACCAGCAAACTCCGTCTCAATCTCATCGTACTTCTTTCCAGTGCAAGCACTATAAATACTCATAAGATTATTAACGCCGTCCTTGCCCTCAGCATATCTAATGCACGCCTCAGAGTCTGTGACAGCAGACTTAAACTTCTTCATGATAACATCTGGTGTATCAAGCATCGAAATAAAGCCTTTTGGATTTGCATCTGATTTCGACATCTTCTTTGTTGGGTCTGCAAGTGACATTACACGAGCTCCCTCTTTAACGAAGAGAGGTTCTGGGCTTGTGAAAGTCTTACCATAAATACCATTAAATCGATCAGCTATATCACGAGCAATCTCAAGATGCTGTTTTTGGTCTGCGCCTACTGGTACAAGGTCAGCCTGATAAAGAAGAATATCTGCAGCCATAAGAGCTGGGTATGCAAAAAGACCAACATTAACATTATCAGCGTGAGTCTTTGACTTATCTTTAAACTGAGTCATACGGCTCATTTCACCAAACTGTGTATAGCAATCAAGAATCCAAGCGAGCTGCGCATGTGTTGGCACCTGGCTCTGTACAAAAAGAATATTCTTTTCAGGATCAAGGCCTATAGCAATAAGGAGTGCATACATGTTTCTAATCTGTTCACGGAACTTAGCTGGGTCCTGTCTAACAGTGATAGCATGAAGATCTGCCACACCAAATGCGCAATCATATTCCTCTGCAATTTCGTTCCAATTCTTGAGCGCTCCAAGATAATTACCAAGAGTTGGTGTGCCACTTGGCTGAATAAGACTCAATACTTTTTTCTTTTTAATCTGTTCTTCCATTACAATAGCTCTCCTAATATTTTAATTCCCTTTACCATATCCTCATCAGTAGGTGTTGAGAAATTAAGTCTAATATACTGTGTGTCAGCAGTCTCATCTGTCAGGAAGGCAATTCCCGGAACAACTGCGACTTTATTTTCTGCAGCCTTTCTACAAAAATCCATCATGTTAATTTCATCTGGTAATTTACACCAGACAAACATTCCACCCTCTGGGCAAACATATTCAAGTTTTGAGCAATACTCATCAAGAGCAGCAGTCATAACTTTAAGTTTGTTTCTGTAGATATCCTGCATATTTTTGATATGCTCGTTGATATCATTCTCTTTCATCCATCGGTAAACAAGCATCTGATTAAACATAGCCGTATGCACATCCTCAGTCTGCTTACCAACGGTCATCTTAGAAACAATAGCGTTTGGACCTAGTACATAGCCCACACGGATACCAGGCGCAATAAGTTTAGAGAATGTTCCAGCATAAATCACTCTGCCTTCAGTATCAAACGATTTGATAGTAGGAAGATCCTCGCCTGAAGTGCGAAGATCACCATAAGGATTATCCTCAAGCACTAACACGTCGTACTTTGACGCGAGCTCATATACCTTTTTCCTCTTCTCAAGAGACATTGTATATCCCGTAGGATTTTGGAAGTTTGGTATTGTGTAAAGGAATTTTACTTTACTGTTGCTCTTCAAAAGTTCTTCAAGAGCCAAAACATCGATTCCATCTGCTTCCATCGGGACGCCACAAAGCTTTGTGCCATAAGATCTAAAGCAATTTAGCGAACCAATGAAAGATGGATCCTCACAAGCAACATAGTCGCCCTCATTGCAAAGAACTTTTGTCAAAAGTTCCATTATTTGAGTGGCGCCAGATGTGATTATAAGTGAGTCGAATTCCTCACCCATCTGATACTTATTCTTAAGATATTCTTTGAGTTCATCAATAAGAGGCTGATATCCTTCAGTAATTCCATACTGAAGTGCGCCGATAGGATCCTCACGGAAAATATCAGCAGCAATTTTTGAAATCGACTCAACTGGGAACGCATCTGGCGCAGGATTTCCTGCCGCTAAAGAAATAGTATCCGGGTCAGAAGTTGATTTCAGAATCTCCCTAATGAGAGATGGCTTTAAATTTGCAATCTTATCTGAAAAGATATAATTTTCCTTTTTTGCCATAATATCACCTCTCAAAAAATATAAACGTATTTTAACACATTGCCAAACCTTTGACAACGTAAAATACCTATACTATAATATTTAAGGAATTTTTTAAAAAGGAGGCATAATTATGCCACTTGTAACTACAAAAGAAATGTTTGCGAAAGCTTATGATGGCGGATATGCCATCGGTGCTTTTAACGTAAACAACATGGAAATTATCCAGGGCATCACAGATGCCGCTGCAGAACTCAAGAGCCCGGTTATTCTCCAAGTTTCAAAAGGTGCTCGTTCTTATGCAAATCACACATATTTAACAAAACTTGTTGAAGCAGCTGTAATTGAGCATCCAGAAGTTCCAATCGCTCTTCACCTTGACCACGGTGCAGACTTTGATATCTGTAAGTCATGCATAGACGGTGGCTTTACATCAGTTATGATTGACGCTTCTTCTCATTCTTTCGAAGAGAACATCGAGATCACAAAGAAAGTTGTTGAATATGCTCACGATCACGGTGTTGTAGTAGAGGCCGAGCTTGGCACTCTCGCCGGCATCGAGGATGAAGTTCAGGTAGAGGCCGGCTCAGAGAGCTACACTCGCCCTGAAGAAGTTGAGGAATTCGTTTCACGCACAGGATGTGACTCACTTGCTATCGCCATCGGCACAAGCCACGGCGCATTCAAGTTCACTGCTGCTCAGTGTGAGAGAAACGCCGACGGCATCCTTGTTCCTCCTCCACTTCGCTTCGACGTACTTGAGGAGTGCATCAAGAGACTTCCTGGTTTCCCAATCGTACTTCACGGTTCATCTTCAGTTCCACAGGAATATGTAAAGATGATCAATGAGTTTGGTGGTTCAATGCCGGATGCTATCGGTATCCCAGAGGATCAGCTCCGTGAGGCTGCAAAGCTTGCAGTATGTAAGATTAATATCGACTCCGATATTCGTCTCGCTATGTCAGCTACTATCCGCAAGTACCTTGTTGAGCATCCTGATCACTTTGATCCACGCCAGTACTTAAAACCATCTCGTGAAGCTGTTAAAGACATGGTAAGCCATAAGATTATCAATGTTCTTGGCTCAAACGATAAAATTTAACAACAAAAACATAAGACCTGAAGCCATAAAGCTTCAGGTCTTTTTATTTTAGCTATTAAAGATTATTTGTTTTAATGAAGTTCATACCATACTTTGCAGATTTCTTTGAGAAGTTCTGTATAAGGCAATGTCCTGCAAGAGGAATTGTATGAATTTCTGTTGAATCTGGAAGACTCTCTGAAAGTTTCTTAACCTTTGACTTTGGAACAAAGAGATCAAGTCCTCCCCACACAAGAAGTACAGGGGCTTTGATCTTCTTCATGTCCTCATATGCCGGGTGAGATGCCTTTGAGCTCATATAACAGAGTCCCTTACCTGTATCTTTAACTTTCAATGAATCCGCAGCAAGTGAAGCATCATACTTTGCAATATATCTTGGAGACATTGTAGCAATAAGAAGTACTGCCTTTACAAGAGCGTCATATGGAAGAACATATTTAAGAGCTGTATCCATCATAATGCCCATCCACTTCATTCTAAAGATCTTAGATAAAAGCTTTGGTACGTTAAACATAAACATCGGAGCATAGAGCATGTATGCCTTTACCTTATCCAAATCAAGATCTGCAATATCAAGAGTTACAGAGCCGCCCATCGAATGTCCTACAACAATCCACTTGTCTGGATTATTTTCAAGTGAATCAAGATAATCCATGAGTTCAACAAGCATATCAACACGAGGCTTATATGCAATTTCATTAATCTCTCTTGTTGAGAAGCCAAAGTCAGGGAGGTCAACACGGACTGTTCGATATCCCTTCTTTGTATATTCCTCAACAAGTTCATCATAGAAAGTTGTATTGCAACCAAAGCCGTGGATCATAAACATCTTGCCCTTTTCCTTGCCTTTTGCTGCATCAATTCTGTAATGAATCTTATATTCACCTGATGCAAAATACTCACTATTTGCAAAAGGCCAGCCCTTTTCCTGTTTGTTTTCAATAAACTCGATTGTTTTAAGTCCCATATTTTATCTCCTAACCAATAATATTATTTCTCTTAAGGAATGCTAAAGACTCGTCACAAACTTCTGGGGCACAGTTCTGAACGAGGCAGTGACCAGCAAGTGGAGTTACAGTTACATCAGGGTTATTAAGAGCGTTTTGGAACTTCTTAACTACACCTGGTGCATTAAACAAGTCCATCTTACCCCAGAAAAGTTTAATTGGCAGATCAACTTTTGCCATGTTTTCATAAAGTGTTGGCTTTGCACGAGCCATCATATAGCACATCGCTGTACCGGATTTTGGTACTGTAAGGCCATCAGCAAACTTATATGTCTCAAAGAGAGCTGAATAACGTACATCAACCGTCATGAGCATTATTACCGACTTAACCAAAGGATTATGTGAGCAACATGGACCAAAAATCTTATCCATAAGATTGCACATAGGATCCAATGTGACAAGTTTCTTTACAAAGTTTGGAGCATTAACAGCACACATAGGTGCATACATCATTACACATGAGAACTTGTCCTTGTACTCATATGCAAGATTCATTGAAATGCCACCGCCCATTGAATGTCCCATAAGAATCCATTTTCCGGCTGGAATCTTATCAGACTTATCAACAACATCAAGAAGATGCATCAAAAGCACTTCTCTATCGATAGGCTTAACATCCTTTGTCTCTCTTGTTGAGAAACCACAGTTTGGAACATCAGGACGTACGCAGATAAATCCCTTTTTCAAAAGAATATCTACCATTTCATCCCAGAATCTTGTATTGCATGCAAAACCATGGATCAAAAACATCTTACCAATTACAGGTACGCCAGCTTCAGGATAATCAATTTGATAATGAATATCATAATCACCTTCATGATACCAGTAACTGTTTTCATAAGGCTTTCCATCAATAGTTTCAACAACAGTTTCACGAGCTGTTTCTTGAAGCCAGTTCCAAAGTTTTACACAACCAACAGCCGAAGCAGCTGTCGCTGCAGCACCACCCACAATAGCAGTAGCGCCGACATTTGCTAATGCTTTTATGTTCATATTATTACCTCCCCATATTTTTTCCGAACACGTTCATTTAATATTATACTTTATAACAGACTAATTGAACAAACAAAAACATTACGCCCGTTTATGTGCAATTTACACATTTTTTGGTGAACGAAAATAAGGACGATATAAAAAAGAGAGGAGTTTGATGCTGCACTTTAGCACTCTTTATTCAAGAGTGCTAATTATTTACAATTTGTTCACACATTCGAAAATTAGAGTGCTATAATTTGAATTGTCGAAAGACAAAAAAACACAGGAGGTATTCATTATGAGAAACTTTTTATCAATCTATGATCCTTTTAGAGAAATGGACAACTTCGAGCGTCACTTCTTTGACTCGCCTTTCTTCGGCACTACCACTTCTTCAATGGCAGGATTCAGCACAGACATCACCGATGAAGGTGACTCATATAAGTTAACTGCAGATCTTCCTGGTTTCTCAAAGGATGATATCAAAATCGACATCAACGATAACACCCTCACACTTTCAGCCGAGAGACATTCCGAGTTTGAAAAAGAGGATAAAAAAGGTAAGTACATCCGTGTAGAACGTTCATATGGTTCATATTCACGTTCATTCGACTTGACTGGTATCAAATCTGACGACATCACTGCAAGTTATGAAAACGGTGTTCTCTCACTCGTCCTTCCAAAAGAGGAAAAAATCGAGCCAGTCTCAAGACGACTCGAAATAAAATAACCCCATAAACTCACAATAGTAAAGCCCTCGAGAGTCCATACTCCCGAGGGCTTTACTTATTCATATTTTGAAAGAAGTTTTTCAAGTGTACCATGGAATATGAGTTCTTTCTCACGCTCATCAAGCGGGATTGATTCCCAGCGGCAGAGTTCCTCACTCGCGTTCCACATCGGATAGTCAGTTCCAAAAATAACTCTCTCTGGCGTATAAATGTCAATGAGTTTACGAACTCGTTCGGGAGAGAGTTCAAAAAGGGAACTTGACGTATCAACATATGCGCGAGTGTGGCATAGATATGCCGCAGCATTCTCCCACTCTGAAAATCCTCCAAAATGCGCAGCTATGATATCAAGATCCAAGAACTCATCGAATACCGGCGCAAGCTTTTCAGCTTTCGAATACTGCGTCCTATAATCACCCATATGAATGAGGACTGGACATCTTCCATTTGCAAGTCTGTATATTTTCTTTGCTCTCTCCGAATCTAAATCAAACTCCTGAAAATCAGGATGAAGCTTAATCCCTCTAAGACCATGTTCAAGGCCCCAAAAAAACTCATCTTCGAGATACTCTGAATCTGGATGAAGAGTCATAAATCCTATGAACTTATCGGGATAAAGTTCAACAGAATCTGCAATAAATGAGTTTATGGATTGCACTTGCTTCGGGGTAGTGGCGACAGAGTGAATAAGAAATTTATCAATTCCCGCCTCTTCGCCAGCCTTTAACAGCCCCTCACGCGTGCCGTCATAAGCCATTTCTATTCCATAAAATTTACCAATATTTAGAGAGGCCTTTTTTGCTATCATTTCCGGGAAAATATGTGCATGAGAATCAATAATCATAAGGCGCCTCCTAAAAATAATATACCGAATTATATAATAAAAAAGTGCGGAATGCAATTACACTCCGCACCCATTTGTCTATTAACCGTTACCCCATTTTAAAACATAGATACAAACCTGTCTGCTTCCCCACTGAACGCATTCATTATATGTATCAAAATAGAGGTCGATAGTAACGCCACTGCCGTTGTATACAAATCCGCCCGTATCTGCAGCGATACAATAACCGTATACATATTTACCATCAGTAGTTACAACATATAATTCGGAACCATATGGTATCTTCTTCGGGTCTACAGCAACATGTCCAGACTGTGCTGGTCTACCAGATGCAGTTCCCTTGCCAGGAGCCGCATAATATGCAGTGGAAACACCAGTAATAGTTGAAATGACATTTGTTGGAATTCCATCCTCAAGAGGATACGGCATTGGAATAGCAGAGAGCTGACCAGATGTCGAAAGGATTTTAACCTTTGTACCCGAAACAATGATTTTATTTACAGCAGCCTTTTCAACTTTTTCGGACAATTTAGTTGATTTTACGACTTTGCCGTCGGCAATTTTATCTCTATAAACAACAGTCTTCGAACCATTCTTACCTTCTTGTTCGATTTCTGTTGTTCCCTTATAGACTTTTGAAGAGGTCTTATAAATAGTTTCATATTTGATGGATTCAACTGCTGTACGCTCTTCATATTTCACTCTATAAACAGTAATAGAGTTACCAGCTCTAAGCTCAGTGTTGAGAGAAGGACTAACTTCATCATCTTCACCAAGAGTAATATTAAGACGAGATAGGACGTCGGCAACAGTACCTGTGAGGAATTCAACCTCATGGGTTTTACCATCAGCAGTTACATCTACAGTAAATGCTCTCGTAATTTTTATTGTCATATTTTCTACAAGAAGGTCATCTTCTTTGTAGTTCATCTTGTCAGCAGATCTGCAAGTGAGTCCTGCTTCGGATAGTGCATCTGCAACAGTGCCAGCAATAGTAACCTTTATAATTTCGCCACCATCATCAATTGTTACTGGAAAAGCACGCTTAACTACAAGTTTATTTCCTTTTCGCGCATTTTTTCCAACAACAAAGTTTGAAGAGTCGAGATAGTCATTTTCCCCAAGGACAATTCCCGCCTGTTTCAAAATCATCTGGGCGCTCTGTTCAGATGTAGTAACTTTAACAACCTCTCCGTCCGCCTCAACATTAACAGTATATGTAGACATGGCCGATGTTATGATTGTACAAACAACGAGTACACTCAAAAACAAAACTGCAAAAATTCGACCTAAAAGAGGTGTAAAGGTACTCTTCTTTACACTTTTTTGTACCATTCAAGTCTCCTTAGCAAAAATCCAAAAATATCTTTGCGCCGGCTATTATATGTATATTCTCGTTAAAAGTCAAATTTTTTAGCAATATCATTTTGTGCAATTTGCACAAGTAAATTACAAAGATTACAAGTTGTAATCTTTTTATTTTCTATTTTAGAAAAATAAAGAGTAAAAATTTGGGCATTTTATAAAAAAATGCCCTCGTAACTATTTTGTAACCATTTTTGGTCGATTTTTAATGTTTTTGCTCCACTTTAGCTCCAAAATGGATAGTTATTTACCTTTACGGATACTCGCTGGTTATTCTCCAAGTTTCAAATCATTTTCTTTAATCCAGCCCATTTTTCTTTCAATCTGTCCAAAGATAAATGACAAAATCGCAGGAAGAACTATACATACAAGTGCAAGTCCCACCCAGTCAAATGTTGTTGGTGAAATTGCAATTGCACCATTTTTTATAGCATCATCTGAAGGAGCAAACCATCCCGTAATCACTCCGATAGGTCCGCAAAGCCCACATGTACCCATACCAGAATTGATAGCAGCACCATTCATCTGTAATTTAAATACACATGTAGCTATAGGTCCAGTAATCGCAGATGCCAGTATCGGCGAGATCCAAACCTTAGGATTCTTTACAATATTTGCCATTTGAAGCATCGATGTTCCAATTCCCTGAGAAACAAGTCCACCAACCTTATTCTCCTTAAATGACATAACTGCAAATCCAACCATCTGCGCGCAGCATCCTGCAACGGCAGCGCCTCCAGCAAGACCTGTGAGAGTTAATGCGGCACAAATGGCAGCAGAGGAAATAGGAAGAGTGAGCGCAATACCAACAACAACCGAAACAACAACGCCCATAAGGAATGGTTGCTGATTTGTTGCCCACATTATAATATTTCCAACCCACGAGGCCGCTGTACCAATTGGGGCTGCAATCAAAGCTGCAAGGCCGACACCTACGAGAATAGTAACTGTTGGAGTGACAAGTATGTCAACTTTTGTCTCTTTAGAAACGGCCTTGCCGAACTCTGCAGCTATTATAGCGATAAAGAGTACAGCGAGCGGTCCACCCGCTCCACCAAGGGTGTTAGCAGCGTAGCCAACAGTTGCAAGCGAAAAAAGGACCATTGCTGGTGCCTTCAAAGCATAGCCTATAGCTACTGCCATTGCAGGACCAGACATAGCCATCGCATATCCGCCTATATCCGTGCAGAACGAGAGGGCTTGAATCATACCAAGCGTTTTAAAAATTGTACCAATAAGAAGTGAACAGAAAAGACCTTGTGCCATAGCCGATAAGGCATCAATTCCATATCTCTTTCCGGAGATTTCTATATCCTTCTTCTTTAAAAACGACTTAAACTTATTCACAATTAAGTTCCCTTCATCTTATTCTGCCAATGTTAACACAAGACCTTTAAGCTCTTTTGAATAAGCATTCGCAAAATCAAGTGTCTTATCCTTAACTATAATATAACCAGCGCCACCTTCAGTAACTGATTCCGTCTTTGTTGCACCAGCTTCTTCGTCATATACGATGTTTGAAATTGTTTCTTTCTCATATACAAGTTGATCATCTTTTAATGTAGCTTCGATTTCCCAGTAAACGCGGCTCTGATCCTCATTGCTAATCAAAACGTTAACAGCTACATGATCACCCTTAATAGCAATTCCCCCATATATATTATCTTTATCGCAAGTATATGTACCTTCAAGTGCTTGATATGTAGCAAAAGGTACATCAGCATTCCAGTTCTTTGGCTCAAGTCTCATGAACTGTGAGCAAATCTTGTCGAAATCTGAATATTCCATTTTACCAGCATCTTTTGCAACGAAAACGTACTGACCATCAACTGTGAACCAACGCCAAGCTGTAAGATCATCATTTTCAATATATGTTGATTCACTATCAGAATCCTTGTAAAGAGTGCCACCCTCAACATATATGCCACTGATATCTGTTTTAATATCAGCCTTTGCAAAACGAAGGAAGCAATCAATACCATCAACCTTAAAACTATACTCAGCAATTTCTGGTTCGCCAGCAATCAAGTAAAAAGCTTCATCTGTCAAGTTTACACCTTCAGGTTTTACGACAGCAAAGTTTGCTTTTTCACCAAGTTTTTCCAAAGACTCTACTTCAGTCATAGGATTGGCAATATTGCCATCACCATCATTGCCTTTCACATCATCTTTTGCTCCACATGCAGCAAGAGTAAATACCATGAGTAATGCAATTACTAAAGAT
>JAGHSI010000076.1 GCA_018065925.1 Candidatus Limimonas coprohippi | reverse complement strand
ATTTATATATTTGGGGCATAAAAATGGACAGAAAAAAGTGGAATCTTCAAACGATTGACAAAGATCTCGCAGCCCAAATTGCAGAGAAATATTCTGTTGATCCTTTTGTTGCATTGCTTCTTGCAGGACGTAATATTCATACTCCTGAAGACATCAATGACTTCCTTGGAAGAGATACGGAACTTATTGATCCGTTCCTTCTTCCAGATATGCAGAAGGCGGTAGACAGAATCAACGATGCTATTTTTGACTACGAGAAAATATGCGTATACGGTGACTATGATGCTGACGGTGTAACATCTACTGCAGTTCTTTACTCTTATCTTGAGATGCAGGGTGCTAATGTCACTTACTTACTTCCTGATCGTACCGAGGACGGTTACGGCCTTAGTAAAGGCATCGTAGATAAGATAAAAGCATTGGGAACCGACCTTATCGTCACAGTCGATAATGGCATCTCAGCCATTGAGGAAGCAAAGTATATCAAAGAACTTGGCATGGACCTCGTGGTTACAGATCATCACTTGCCTGGTGATGAACTTCCAGACTGCGTAGCAGTTGTTGACCCACACAGAGAAGACTTTGATTGTCCATTCAAAGATTACTGTGGCGTAGGTGTAGCATTTAAACTCTGTTGCGCAATCGAAGGTGACTCCACTACTGTATTTGAAGATTTCATCGATCTCGTCGCTATCGGAACAGTTGCTGATATAGTGCCTCTCCGCGGTGAGAACAGACACTTTGTAAAAAGCGGTCTCGCATCCATTAATAATTTCAAGCGTCCTGGTATCGAGGCCCTAATCGATATTGCTGGACTTACTGGTAAAGAGATAATGGCCTCAAATATCTCTTTCGGTATCGCTCCTCGAATTAATGCTGCTGGCCGAATCAACAGCGCAGAGAAAGCGCTTGAACTTCTTCTCTGCGAAGAACCTGAAGCGGCCAAAGAGATAGCAGAGGAACTCAACAACGCCAACATCGAAAGACATGAGGCTGAAAACAAAATCTTAAACGAGAGCAAGAAACTCTTCTATGAGAATCCCGTACTTTCACATGCGCCTGTTATCGTAACCTTTGGTGATGGTTGGCATGAAGGTGTACTCGGTATCGTAGCTTCAAGACTTCTTGATACATACCAAAGACCAGTAATCGTTCTCTCAAACAGAGAGGATGGATATTCACGTGGCTCTGCACGCAGTATTGAGGGCTTCTCGATTTTTGATGCACTCACAGCTTGTTCGGAATATCTTGAGATGTTCGGTGGACATTCCCAAGCTGCTGGTCTCACAATTAAAACTGAAAATATCCCAGCCTTTATGAAGGCTTTAGATGAATATGCCTACAGCCAGCCGCTGTTTTATCCAAGCATCAACGTTGACTGCAAACTCAACGTTGACAGCATTGACTTGGACCTCGTCCAAGCGATAAAACAGCTTGAGCCTTTCGGCTGTGAAAATCCAAGTCCACTCTTTGGACTCTTTGATCTTGTCGTTGATGGTATTACAGAACTTGGCGACAAGAAACAGCATCTTCGTATCTATGCTCACAAGGAAGGAAAAGATAAGCAGTTGACTCTTATGAACTTCAATGTTCCAAAGGGTGCCTTCCCACATAAGCATGGTGATAAGTTTGATGCTATCGTTTCATTAAATAAGAACGTCTGGAACGGTCAAGAACGAGTATCAATCGTTATCGTTAACACAAGACCGGCTGGCGTAAATGACGAACTTATGGTTCGTTGTATAAAACTCTATGACAAAATTGAGCTCCGTGCTCCACTAACACCTAATGAGGTGGATTTTGCTTTTCCAGATAGACCTCTATTTGCTAGACTTTACACTTATTTGAAGAATCATCAAAATTTGAGTTTTAACTCATTTGAATATATGGCAAATAAGATATCTGAAAACGGGGATAACCTGTGTAAAGTTCGAGTTGCATTGCTCGCAATGATGGAACTCGGTCTTGTTAAGGTTATGCCTGATGGTGCTATCGTTGTTCCTGAGACATCGGAAAAGGTAGACTTAAATACTGCTCCTGTTATGGAGTATTTAAAGGAGATGAACCCACTTGTCTGACTATGATGATAAATTTGGCGAATTATTAGAACTCCTTCCTAGTCTTTATTCGGAGGATGAAATTGCCAAAATTACTGAGGCTTATAAATTTGCGAAAAGAGCTCATGGTGGACAGTGTAGATATTCTGGTGAGCCTTACATCATGCATCCAGTTGCCGTTGCACGAATTCTATTTGAACTCGGCATGGATTATGAGTCTTTAATTGCAGCCCTTCTTCACGATACAGTTGAAGATACTGAAATAGGTCTTGAAAGTTTGACCGAACTCTTTGGCGGGGATGTAGCTGGTCTCGTTGATGGTGTAACAAAACTTGGTAAAGTTCCTCTTGAAACTTGGGAGGAGAGACAGGCGGAAAACATTCGTAAAATGTTTATCGCTATGTCTCAGGATATCCGTGTCGTAATTATCAAGCTTGCTGACCGTCTTCACAACATGAGGACTCTTCAGTACATGCGTGACCAAAAGCGACGCGATAAGGCACAGGAGACACTTGAAATTTATGCTCCAATCGCACACCGACTCGGTATTAGAACTGTTAAGGAAGAACTTGAGGACCTCTCAATCCGCTATCTCGACCCAGTTGGATACAAGGAGATTGAGGATCTCGTAAATCGTAACGATAAAGTCCATCCAAACTTCCTAAACGATTCTATTGATATGATCGCTGCTCGAGTTCACGAACTCATTCCAGATGCGAAGATTGATGGTCGTCGAAAGAGCGTACACGGTATCTACCGTAAGATGTACATTCAAAACCGCGAATTCGACGAGATTTATGACGTGTATGCTATTCGTATCATTGTTGATAATGTTGTAGACTGTTACAACTGTCTCGGCATTATTCATGATATGTACCATTCGCTTCCTGGTCGTTTCAAGGATTATATCAGTACTCCAAAGTCAAATATGTACCAGTCCCTTCATTCAACTGTAATTAGCAATGAAGGTATTCCTTTTGAGGTACAGATTAGAACTTGGGAGATGCATCAGACAGCTGAATATGGTATCGCTGCACACTGGAAGTATAAACTTGGCATGAATGGTAAGAACAACAACTTTGATGAGCGTCTTGCCTGGATCCGCCAACTTCTTGAGAATCAGAAGGATACAGACGATGTTGAATACATTGTCCAGACGATTAAAACAGATTTCATCCCTGACGATGTATTCGTATTTACACCAAAGGGTGACGTTATAAATATCCCATACGGCTCTACCGTAATTGACTTTGCGTACGCAATCCATACCCAGGTCGGCCATAAGATGACTGGTGCCAAGGTTGATGGCCGTATCGTGCCTATTGACTATCAGGTTAAGACTGGCCAAATTGTTGAGATTTTAAGATCCGCTGACCCTAATAAGGGACCATCGCGTGACTGGCTCAATATCGTAACCACCTCGGGTGCAAGAACTAAGATTCGTTCCTGGTTCAAGAAGGAGAAGCGACCTGAGAACATTGAAGAGGGTAAGGCCCAGTTCGAACGTGAACTTCGTAAGAATGGTATCCGTCTCTTTGATGAGGAACTTGAGAAACTTATTCTCTCACTTGCAAAGCGTAAGGGTTATGAGAATGACCCAGATGAATTCTTTGCAGCGATTGGATATGGCAGTATTATCCTTGAAAACCTTCAACCGTTTATCAAAGAGGAATATACGAAGATTCTCAAAGAGGCAGAGGCTCCACGTGATGAGATTGTTGTCACAAAGCCATTACATAAGACGAGCTCAGACGGCATAATTGTTGAAGGCATTGACAACTGTCTTATTAAACTCTCGAGATGCTGTAACCCGCTCCCTGGCGACGACATCATTGGTTTTATCACACGTGGCCACGGCGTATCAATCCATAAACGTGACTGTTCTAATGTTCCGCTTAATACTAAAGATGCTGCTGAACCAGAACGTTGGATTAAAGTTTATTGGGATAAAAATATTAAAGAAGAATTCAACGCAACTATGGATATCTACTGTATCAGCCGTATCGGCTTTATGGCAGATATCTCATCAACACTTGCTAACATGCACGTTGATATCCGCTCTATCTCAACTAGAGATGGTAAGGATGGTATAAAAGTCATCACTATGACTATAGCTGTAAACGGTGTTGAGCATTTGAACAGCGTTACAAAATATTTGAAGAAGATTAATGGAGTACTTTCTGTTGAAAGAGCTGGTGTTTAAATGAAAGTAACTAAAATCGTGCTTGGTAACATTGAGACAAACTGCTATATTGCAGTTGATGAACTCTCGGGTCTCGGAGCTGTAATTGATCCCGCTCTCTATACACCTTCACTTTTGGAGGCTATAAAAGAGTCGGGTATGACCAAACTTCAATACATTATTCTCACTCATGGACATGCGGATCACATTCTCGGTGTCTATGATTTAAAGCAGGAATATCCAGAGGCTATTGTGGTAATCGGAGAAGATGACGACATTTGTCTTTCAAGCCCAAATTGCTCTTTAAGTTCTGATTTAGGTCTTGAACAAAAGCCTATGCATGCCGATAAACTCGTAAAGGATGGCGACACATTCTTCTTTGGAGGAATTGAGGTAAAGGTTGTAGCAACACCTGGTCACACACCTGGTAGTGTCTGTTATTTATTCGGCAATACAATGTTCTCTGGTGACACGTTGTTCTGCCGTACCTGCGGTAGAACGGATCTCTTCCGAGGCGTTCTTACAGATATGCAAGAATCAGTAAAGAAACTCGGCATGCTCAGCGGAGACTTCTTGGTTTATCCAGGCCATGGTATTTCTACAACGCTCGATGCTGAGCGTAAAACTAATAGGTTTATGAGGAAGATTGAATGGTCCTTATTGTAAACGGTAACGACTACGCCTATGAACTTGAAAAACTTACATCCTCTTTCTATAAAGAGGAGGCAGTAAAGGTCATAATTAATGGCGCTATGAAGGATGGCACAGAACCATCTTCTGAAATGCTATCTGAGTTACCATCAGTTGAAATTAAAACTGAATCAAATTTAGATTTTACAAAGATTACCGCTATTTTTAAGGGCGCTGATTTGACAGAAATCGTTGAAACTGAAGAGGGAAGTTTTATTCCTTGTTCACTGGCGAGTTCTCCAGATAGTTTAGAACTTCATTGTGCTCAGCTCCTCTTCAAGGTACTTTGCAAAGCAACTTCAACTACTCCAGGCTTCGGTCTTTTGACTGGTATTAGGCCTTCTAAACTTCTCATTAGACTTATGGAAGAAAAGGGCGAAAATGAGGGCGTAGACTATTTTAAAAACTGCTTCTTTGTATCTGATAAGAAGACTCGTCTCACTCTTGATGTTGCGAGGGCAGAGGAGAGTATAATGAAATCCTCAACTCCGGATTCTTTTAGTCTCTATATCTCCATCCCTTTCTGCCCGAGTCGTTGCTCTTACTGCTCATTTGTATCAAGTGCAGTTGACACAGTAACTGCAAAAAAGGCATTTGGACCTTATTTTGAGAACTTGTTAAAAGAGGTGGAGTATACAGGTGAACTTGCCAAGAAGGCGGGCATAAAAATGCGCTCTGCCTATGTCGGTGGCGGTACACCGTCCACACTTTCAGCAGAGCAAATAGAAAAACTACTTAAAACAATTAGAGATAGTTTTGATATGTCCTCTTGCGAGGAGTTTACTTTTGAGGCGGGTCGACCAGACACTATTACTCGAGACAAGCTGGAAGCTTGTTTTAACGCCTCTGTCGACCGCATCAGCATCAACCCTCAAACCATGTCCGACGAGGTCTTAAAACTCGTCGGAAGAAAGCACACAGCGCAGCTCTGCGTTGATGCTTACAACATGGCAAGAGAAGTTGGATTTAAAAATATAAATATGGATTTAATTGCCGGTTTACCTGGCGATACTTTGGAAGGCTTTAAAGACAGTCTTATGAAAGTTATCGCATTAGGACCGGAGAGCATCACTGTCCACGCGCTCGCGTATAAGCGCTCCTCTGATCTTGATTACAGCAGTGGCCTCTTTTCAGAGTCGCGCAATATCTCGGCGATGGTCGACTTTGCAAATGATGCTCTTTATGATGCTTCATACATCCCTTATTACATGTACCGACAGGCAAAGTCCGTTGGCAATCTTGAAAATGTTGGCTGGTGTAAACCAGGCTTTGAATCAAAGTACAACATTTTCATGATGGAGGAGTGCCACACTATCCTTGCCTGTGGCGCCGGTGCTGTAACCAAACTTAAGCAACCAAATGGTTCAAATATTACACGTATATTCAATTTCAAATATCCGTTTGAATACAACGATAAATTTGAAGAGCAAATTAATAGAAAGAAAGCAGTTTTGGATTTTTATGGATAATCTTCACTACATGAAGGTAATTAACAAAGAGGTAATTACTAATCCAATTGAATATGTAAGCAAATGTGAGCGTATGTATGCTGCGTATCTCGAGCAGATTGTACGAGAGATTGCTCAGCGTCCTACGAAGTATAAGATAGTTATGCTATCGGGTCCTAGTTCATCTGGTAAGACTACAGGTGCTAATAAACTTGCACGTCTCTTTCAGCAACTTGGATATGATGCAAATGTTATCTCACTTGACGACTTTTATCGAAATCGTGATGAGATTCCACCAGGACCAGATGGAGAACAGGACTTTGAGGCTGTATATGCTCTTGATCTTGAACTCATTCAAAACACTTTGAAGGATCTCATTGAAAAGGGTGCTACGAAACTCCCTTATTTTGATTTTACTACTGGTACTAGAACTGATAACGTATTCAACCTTACACTTAGAGAGGGAGATGTCGTTATTATTGAAGGTCTTCATGCTATCAACCCAATATTTACTCAAGAACTTGATAGCGAATGTATCGTTAAAATCTACGCATCAACAGCATCGGACATTTTAGATGATAACGGACAGGTACTCTTTAGCCGACGCGATGTTCGATTCTTTAGAAGAGTAATTCGTGATTACCACTTTAGAGGTGCATCGGTTGATAAGACTTTTTCGATGTGGCCAAAAGTAGCACAGGGTGAGGACAAATATCTTGTTCCATTAATCGATCTTGCTGATTATCAGATCGATTCACTTCACCCTTATGAGATGTGTATCTATAAAGATGTTGCTATTAAATTGCTCTCTGAACTTCCTGAGGATAGCGTTTACTATTATCCTGCGATGGAACTCATTGATAGACTTAAGAAAGTAACGACACTTGATAAAGAAATCATTCCAAAGAATTCACTTCTTCGTGAATTTGTTGGTTAGGAGGCATAGCTTTGGAATCTGATAACAAACGAAAGAGTCAATCACTCCTCAGTGGAGCTATGCTGCTTATGATGACAACTGTAATAGTACATCTTATAAACATATTCTATAAGATTCCTATTACGAACATAATAGGCGAGGTAGGTAGAGGATATTTTACCTCTGCATATGAGCTTTATACACCGATTTATGCCATCTCTATGGCTGGCCTTCCTGTTGCTGTATCTAAGATGATTTCGGAACGTATGGTAACTGGCCGTTATAGAGAGGTGAGAAAGGTCAGGGATGCTGCAAAGCGACTGTTCCTCTTTACTGGTATTCTCGGAACAGTCTTGATGTTTGCACTTGCTTATCCTTTCTCACACAACATAATCGGCTCACCAAACTCTTTTTACAGTATTCTCTGTATCGGTCCTTCAATCTTCTTCTGTTGTATGATGTCAACATATAGAGGTTATTATGAAGGCCTTCGTAATATGAGAGTTACTGGATATTCTCAGGTATTTGAGTGTGTCGGTAAGTTGATCTTTGGTATTCTTCTTTCAAAACTTGTTTTGAATAAGGCATATGAGCAGTTCTACGCAACCGGCACTGTCTTTGGACAGGCCTGTGAAGAACCAAAAGATGTGGTTCTTGCTGCTGCGCCATACTCATCTGCCGCAGCTATTCTTGGCGTAACTATAGGCACGATTCTTGCCTTGATTTACTGTTTCATCATCTATCATAAAAACGGTGATGGTATCACAGAGGAGGAACTCCTTGGTTCTCCAGAACCTACAGATACAAAGTCACTTGTAAAGACACTTATAAATACAGTAATTCCTATTGCAACAAGTGCTCTTGTACTAAATGTCACAAACCTCATTGATACTTCAACTGTTCAATCAAGACTCAAACACGCTGTAGCAATAGGAGAGGACACGGTTCGAGCAGCATATCCAATCATTGATGAAATCAATCTTAAAACTGATGATATCAAGGATTTCCTTTATGGCTGTTACGGTGTGGCATTAGACTTTAGAAATCTTATTCCAACAGTTATCATGACACTCGGTGTAAGCGCAATTCCTATTCTTGCAGCTGCTTATACAACTAATGAGAAGGATAAGATGCACAGTGCTATCTCAACTGTTGTTAAGACATCAACATTGATTGCTGTTCCAGCAGGTTTCTGTATGGCAGTAATTTCAGAGCCGATGCTCAGAGTACTTTATCCAACATCACAGACTTTGGATATCTCATATCCATTTGTTGCTATCTTTGGAATCTTTGCACTTCTTCTTGCAATTTCTACACCTATAAACAATATGCTTCAAGCGGTTGGTAGGGCAGATGTTCCTGTAAAATCATTGCTCTTTGGTGCAACTGCAAAGATTATCTCAAATTTTGTACTCGTTGGGCGTCCAGAAATAAATATCAAAGGTGCACCTGTAGGTACAGTACTTTGCTATTTAATAATTGTATTAAATAACCTTTTAGTCTTATTAAAAATCACTGGTGTAAAACTTAAATGGTTTGAATGTGTTATAAAACCGGCTGTAGTTGGTCTCATTTCAAGTGCCGCTTGTTTCGGTATTAAGTACCTTTGTGACCAGTTTTTACCATCAGTAAATGAAAGGTTGCCAATAAACATAGGTTTTGTCACTTGTGTACTTTGCACAATAGTAGCTGTAATTGTTTGGTTAATATCACTAATGCTTTTCAAAGTTCTTACAAAAAACGATGTTTTATCTTTGCCAAAAGGCCAAAAAATCGCGAAAGTACTTGAAAAACGCGGTCTTTTAGGTTAATATGTCAATTGTAGTTCGGACATTTGAGGACCACTAAATCTTGTGGTTTTCAGATCCAAATTAATTTCAAAATTTATGGAGGACATTATGAACAAATCTGAACTTATTGCTGCTGTAGCAAATGACGCTAATCTTTCAAAGAAGGACGCAGAGGCTGCTGTTAACGCTGTAACAGCTAACATCGCTGCTGCTCTTAAGAAGAACGACAAGGTTCAGCTCGTTGGTTTCGGTACATTCGAAGTTAGAAAGCGCGCTGCAAAGCAGGGTCACAACCCTAAGACAGGTCTCCCAATGACAATCCCAGCATCAAAGCTTCCTGCTTTCAAGGCTGGTAAGGGTCTCAAGGACGCTGTTAAATAATTTAAGATTATTTAAGACCAGATGGGGAGAGGCTGCAAGGCCTCTCCTTTTTCCTTCATAAAAACAAATAGAGGTATAAATATGAGATTAGATAAATATTTAAAAGTTTCAAGAATCATTAAACGTAGAACAGTTGCGAACGATCTCTGTGACGCAGGTCATGTTGATGTTAATGGTAAAACTCAGAGTGCATCATATGATGTTAAAGAGAATGATATATTGAGATTAAAATGGGAGAGAAGACTATCAAAG
>JAGHSI010000075.1 GCA_018065925.1 Candidatus Limimonas coprohippi | reverse complement strand
GGAGGGCTTCCCAGGCGGGAAGCCCTCGTTTATTATATTTAATTGCTTTTGTGACCTATTTATAGTATAATTTTTGTTCGAGAAAAATACGGGAGGTGACTCTTTTGGAAAAACTTTCGAGTGAGATTTATGACTTTCTCGAATCTGTAATATCTGCTGTAATCTTTGTGGCTATTGTTCTTGTCTTCTTTGTAAGAGTTGCCGTTGTTGATGGTGAGTCAATGATCCCTACACTTCAAGATACAGATAAACTTATCATCTCAGATTTTTCCAAAGACTATGAGCACGGTGACGTCGTTGTCATCCATCAAGAGGATGGTGTAACACTTGTAAAACGTATCATAGCAACAGGGGGCGACGTCGTCGACATCGATTTCGAGCGAGGGGTTGTTAGCGTAAACGGTACCGAGCTCGACGAACCGTATACGGCGGAGCCAACATACTTGAATTACGGCGATGGTCAAGAATATCCGTTGACCATACCAGAAGGTTATCTATTCTGCATGGGGGATAACCGAAATCATTCACTTGATTCTCGCTCAAACTTAATTGGTTTAATTGATGAGCAGTACATTATCGGAAAGATGGTCTTAGACCTGAACAACAAGGAGGCAAAATGATGAAAGATAAACTCGTTACACTCTGCTATGAGGGCACAAGTGTATTTATGATGGCGGCGATTATTATTGCACTTCTCTTTACATTCTTTGTTCGCTTTGTTGGTGTAGTTGGAAGCTCAATGAATCCAACTTTGGCATCTGGTGACTGGGTTATAACTTCAGAGATGGAGACAAGCTACAAGCCACATTATGGCGATATTGTCGTAATAGCACAGCCAAATGGACTTGATGAGAATATCATCAAACGTGTAATCGCAACTGAGGGTCAGGAGATAAATATTAACTTTGATACTGGCGCAGTTTATATCAATGGAAATGAAATAGTTGAGTCATATATCAACAACTTGACAACAAACTATTATGACATGACTTTCCCACTCACAGTTCCAGAAGGTTACTGCTTCGTAATGGGAGATAACAGACAGGGATCAATCGATTCCCGCTCGACAATCATCGGCCTTATCGATAACAGATATGTCCTCGGTAAAGCTATTACAGGAATAACAGATAACGGCTTTGTAAGCCTTGATCTTAGAAAGAGTAGATAATGGCAGATTTTCAGAAACAGACGGTTCAATGGTTCCCTGGCCATATGGCTAAAACCCGCCGTAAGATAAAAGAAAACTTACCGCTTGTCGATGCAGTAGTTGAGATTATCGATGCAAGAATTCCTATTTCTTCTCGTAATCCAGAACTTGATGAGCTCACAAGTTCAAAACCTCGAATCATTCTTTTGAACAAGTGCGATGTAGCTGATAAGAACGCCACGGCACTTTGGATAAAGCATTTTGAGGCTGAGGGAAAGCATGCTATCCCCGTTGACTGTAAAAGCGGAAAAGGACTGAATAAATTTGACGATGTAGCAAAAGTTGCACTTCGTGAAAAGATTCAATCAAATATCGAAAAAGGTATGCCCGGAAAAGCTTTGAGATTCATGGTTGTTGGTATTCCAAATACTGGCAAATCAACTTTCATAAATAAGATGAGCGGCAGGAACCGCCTTAAGACGGCGGATAAGCCAGGCGTTACCCGTACAAGCCAGTGGGTTGCCTGTGGCAACGGCATTGAACTTCTTGACACGCCTGGCGTGCTCTGGCCTAAGTTTGACGATCCTGCCGTAGGCGATAAACTTGCATTTATCGGTTCTGTAAAGGATGAGATTTTGGACTCTGAGACTATAGCAGTTCGCCTCCTTGACGTACTCAAGGTTGAATACAAAGACTGCCTCTTGGAGCGTTATAAAATCACACCGGATGACTTGGAACTTGAGTCATATGAACTCTTAGAGCAGATTGGTGCTGCTCGTGGCATGAAAGCGCGTGGAGGTTGTGTAGACACTGAGCGTGCTGCCGTTACACTTCTTGATGAATATCGAGGTGGAAAACTTGGACAACTCACTTTTGAAAGACCATCCGACTTATGATTATGAGAAGACTGCACTTGATGCTGGTTTCTCATGTGTATGTGGAATAGACGAGGCGGGTCGTGGCCCGCTCGCAGGCCCGGTATTTGCTGCTGCGGTTGTGCTGCCGCTCGACTGCGAAATCGAGGGCCTCAACGACTCAAAGAAACTCGCGGAGAAAAAACGTGAGATGCTCTTTGATATTATTATGGAAAAGGCCATCTCCTATTCTGTTGCATCCGCATCTGAGAAGGAGATAGACGAAATAAACATTTTAAATGCTACTTTTCTCGCCATGAGAAGGGCATATGATGGACTTTCAGTAAAGCCTGATAAAGCTTTAATTGATGGTAATAAGGAGCCGGGACTTTCCTGTGCACAGGAGACTGTTGTAAAAGGTGATGCGAAATCAATGAGTATTGCCGCTGCATCAATTCTCGCTAAAGTCTCAAGGGATAGATATATGCTTGAGATGGCAAAACTTTACCCGGAATATCAGTTTGAAAAGCATAAGGGATATGGTACAAAACTTCACTATGAGATGATTAGAGAACATGGTGTCTCTGACATACACAGACTCACATTTTTAAAGAAGATGCATTAAGGAGGGAGAGTATGGCAAAACCAAAGGGACTAGGTGGCAAGGGAGAGGACCTTGCTCTTGAGTTTCTTACTGATAATGGTTTTATCATACTTGAACGTAATTTTAGTTCTCGCTTTGGAGAGATAGACATCATAGCAAAAGAGGAAAATTATCTCTGTTTTATAGAAGTTAAGACGAGAACAAAGGATAAAAATATCGCATCCGGTTTTGAGGCAATAGGAATATCAAAACAGCGAAAAATACTAAAAACTGCTGAATACTTTATGGTTACACATAAGAAACTTTTGGAAGAGGATAAACTTCAACCGCGATTTGATTGCCTTGAAGTAAATATCACTGATATTTCAGCAGACTTTGAATTAATAAAAAACGCATTTTAGATAGGAGCAAAACATGTTTTATAAGAGTACACGAAATAAGGATTTAAAAGTAACTTCTTCAGAGGCTATTACAAAGGGTATCTCTGATGAAGGAGGCCTTTTTGTTCCTGAGGAGATTCCAGCTCTTTCAGAGGATGACATTATGGCATTAATTCCACTTTCATATAAAGAGAGGGCAAAGAAAATTCTCGCACTCTACTTGACTGATTTCACAGAAGAAGAGATTGACTACTGTGTTGAGGGTGCATACAAAGATGCCAAGTTCTCATCAGAGAAGATTGCACCAGTTGTTGACCTTCCGGGCACAGAAAATGGTCATATCTTAGAACTTTTCCTTGGCCCTACATGTGCTTTTAAGGATATGGCGCTTCAGCTTCTTCCATATCTTTTAACAACCGCATCAAAGCGTTTTGCTCCAGATAAAGAAATAGTTATTCTTGTTGCCACATCTGGCGATACAGGTAAGGCTGCACTTGAGGGCTTTAAGGATGTACCAAATACAAGAATTCTTGTATTCTATCCAGACGAGGGCGTAAGTGCAATGCAGAAACTTCAGATGCAGACCCAAACTGGTGATAATGTCGCAGTATGCGCCATCAAAGGAAACTTTGATGATGCACAGAGCGGCGTAAAGAAAATCTTTACAGACAGAGCTGTTATTGAAAAACTTGCTGAGAACAACATGATGTTCTCATCTGCAAACTCTATCAACTGGGGCCGCCTTGTGCCACAGGTAGTTTACTACTGTAGCGCATACTGCGACATGGTTGAACAGGGCAATCTCTTCTTTGGTGAGAAGATGGATGTTGTTGTACCAACAGGTAATTTCGGTAATATTCTTGCAGCATATTATGCAAAGAAGATGGGTATTCCAATCAACCTTCTCTTCTGTGCTTCAAATTCAAATAACGTTCTCACGGATTTCCTCACAACAGGAACATATGATAGAAACCGTGAGTTCTATACAACTACATCTCCATCTATGGATATTCTTATTTCCTCAAACCTTGAGAGACTTCTTTTCCACCTCTCAGATGAGAATGATGAGGAGATCCGTGAATATATGAATCTTCTTTCAACAACTGGCAAGTATAAGGTTTCAGATAAAATTATGGCTGGAATTAAGGAAAACTTTGTAGCTGGTTTCTCAACAGAAGAAGAGGATAAAGATACTATTAAATCAACATTTGATAATGGCTATCTCGCAGATACTCATACTGCAGTTGCTATCAATGTATTTAATAAACTTGGAACAGATGCGCAGACAGTTATCGCTGCAACAGCATCACCTTACAAGTTCCCAAAGAGCGTTTTAACTGCTGTTCTGGGAGAGGCACCAGACCTCGATGAATTTGATATGACAGAGGAACTTAGCAGAGTATCAGGTACAAAAATGGCACTTCCTCTCGCTGGTCTTAAAGATAGAAAAGTCCGTTTCACATCTGTCTCGGAAGTGTCAGATATGCAGAAGTGCGTATATGATATGTTAGGAATTTAAACTTAGGAGATATTATGGCTCTTTTTGCTATAGGCGACACCCACCTCTCTCTCGGTTCTGATAAGCCGATGGATATCTTTGGTGGTTGGCAGGATTATACCACTCGCCTTGAGAAAAACTGGAGACAAATAGTCACGCCGGATGACACTGTTGTCATACCGGGCGATATCTCATGGGCGATGCGTCTTGAGGATGCAAAAGAGGACCTTAAATTTCTTGACTCTTTGCCGGGCAGAAAGATTATAGGTAAGGGAAATCATGACTACTGGTGGATGACTATGAAGAAACTCACTACCTTTGTCGAGGAGAATGAACTTACTACATTGAACTTTTTGTTCAACAACTCGTATGAGGTGTCGTGCGAGAGCGGGACCTTTGCCGTGTGCGGTTCACGCGGATGGTTCTTTGATGACGATTCGGCGGAGCAGGATCTCGTCATCAAGCGCGAGTGCGGACGCATCCGCACCTCTATTGAAAGTGCAAAGGAGAAGGGGCTCTCGCCGATAGTATTCTTGCACTATCCACCTATATCAAATGACAGGGTGTGTGACCCCATAGTAGACACCCTCTTAGACTGTGGAATAGATAAGTGCTACTATGCACATCTTCACGGAAATTCTATTAACTATGCGTTTAAAGATACTTATAAAGGCATAAAGTTTGATTTAGTATCATCTGATGCTTTGGGCTTTGTTCCAAAGCTGATTGCCAAATAAAAATAGTAGTGGAAAAATCATACCTCTTTTGTTATAATGTATTAGTTTTAATAATACTTTTTATATTGTTTTAAAGGAGAGGCTTTAAATGGCTTTAAAATCATCAAAGAAAATTGAAACTAATGTTTATGAGCTTGAGGTAAGCGTTGACGCTGCAACATGGAACGACGCTATCGACAAGGCTTTTGACAAAACAAAGAAAGACATTCAGCTTCCAGGCTTCCGTAAGGGTAAGGCACCAAAGGCTATGGTCTTCAAGCAGTATGGTAAGGAAGCATTCTATAACGAGGCTATTGATATTGTTTTCCCAGAGGCAGTTGATGCTGCTATCAAGGAAGCAGGTCTTGAACTCGTTGATTCACCATTTGATGGTGATGTTAAAGAGATCAACGAAGACGGTGCTCTCTTCACATTCAAGGCAACAGTTAAGCCAGAGATTAAACTTGGCAAGTATAAGGGACTTAAAGTTACAGCTTGCCCAGTAGAGGTTACAGACGCTGAGGTTGATGAGCAGATCAACTCAATGCGTGAGCGTAGTGCTCGTCTCGTAGAAGTTGACCGCAAGGTTAAGAATGGCGACCTCGCAACTATCGATTTCACTGGTTCAGTTGATGGTAAGGAATTTGAAGGTGGTCATGCTGATGACTACGAGCTTGAAATTGGTTCAGGTTCATTCATCCCTGGTTTTGAGGATCAGATTATTGGTCACAAGGCTGGCGATGAGTTCGACGTTAATGTTAAGTTCCCTGAGGAGTATGCTGCTGAACTCGCTGGTAAGGACGCAGTATTTGCTATTAAGCTTCATTCAGTTAAGGAGAAGGAACTTCCAGAGGTTGACGATGAGTTCGTAAAGGACGTTTCTGAGTTTGACACACTTGCTGAACTTAAGGAAGATACAAAGAAGCACCTTCTTGAGCATAAGAAAGAACATGCTGATCAGGAAGTAGAAGAAGGTCTTGCAAAGGAACTCGCTGCTATTGTTGATGCTGAGATTCCTGAGGTTATGTTCGAGCGTGAAGTTGATGAAGCAGTTCAGAACTTCGCTTACCAGATTCAGCAGGCAGGTATGGATCCTGAGATGTACCTTCAGTACACTGGCATGAGCATCGAGGATCTCCGTGCTCAGTTCAGAGAGCGTGCAGAAGTTCAGGTTAAGTGCAAACTTGCTCTTGATGAGATTGCAAAGCTTGAAAAGATTGAAGTAACAGACGACGACATCAAGGCTCGTTATGAAGAGATGGCAAAGATGTACGAAGTTGAAGTTTCTGTAGTTGAGAGCGCTTTCCCAAGCGATCAGATGGCAAAGGATCTCAAGGGCAGCAAGGCTCTTGAAATCGTAAAGGCTGCAGCAAAGATTACAGAGGAAAAGCCAGCTGCTAAGAAGGCTCCTGCAAAGAAAGCTCCAGCAGAGAAGAAGGCTCCTGCAAAGAAAGCCCCAGCAGAGAAGAAACCTGCTGCAAAGAAAGCTCCTGCAGAGAAGAAACCAGCTGCTAAGAAAGCTCCAGCAAAAAAAGCAGATAAATAATAAACTATTAGGCGACGGGGGCAACGCCTCTCGTCGCCATTTCATTTTTTAAGGAGGACTTTTGTTATGGCTTTAGTACCTTATGTTATTGAACAGACAAACAGAGGCGAGCGTCAGTATGATATTTTCTCTCGTCTTTTAGAGGATAGAATTATTGTTTTGTCTGACCAGGTTAATGATCAGACAGCAAGCCTTGTTGTAGCTCAGCTTCTCTACCTTGAGGGCCAGGATGCTGAGAAGGACATCAGTCTCTATATCAACAGCCCAGGTGGATCTATCTCATCTGGTTTTGCAATTTACGATACAATGAACTATATCAAGTGTGACGTTTCAACAATCTGTGTTGGTATGGCAGCATCAATGGGTGCTTTCTTACTTTCAGCAGGCGCAAAGGGTAAGCGCTTCGCACTTCCAAATTCTGAAATTCTTATCCACCAGCCACTCATTGGTGGTGAGCACGGTGTAACAGGTCAGGCAACAGAGATTAAGATTGTTGCTGACAACATCATCAAGACTCGTGAAAAGCTCAACCGCATCCTTGCTGAAAATACTGGCAAGTCAATTGAGCAGATTGCTCTTGATACTGAGCGTGATAATTATATGACTGCAGAAGAGGCACTTGAATATGGCCTCATCGATAAGGTTATTACTAAGAGATAAAGGGGTGTTTCCCATTGCCTAAGACAAATGACCCAAAGCAGGTACGCTGCGCATTTTGTGGTAGAACACAGGATGAGGTTTATAAGCTTATAGCTGGCCCAGGTGTATTCATCTGTGATGAATGCGTAGAGCTCTGTGCCGACGCTCTTCTTGAAGACGACGCACCAAAGCGTAAGGCACAGCTTCCATCAACAGGAAAACCTCTTCCAAAGCCACAAGAGATTAAAGCGGTACTTGATGAATACGTTATAGGCCAGGAACAGGCAAAAATTGCACTTTCAGTTGCAGTTTATAATCACTATAAGAGAATCTTTTATGGTGATGAAGTAGGTGTTGAACTCCAAAAGAGTAATGTGCTTCTTCTTGGACCAACAGGTGTAGGTAAGACAATGCTTGCACAGACACTTGCTCGTATGCTTGATGTACCATTCGCTATAGCTGATGCCACAACTCTTACTGAGGCTGGCTATGTTGGTGAGGATGTTGAAAATATTCTTCTTCGTCTTATTCAGGCAGCAGATTTCGACGTAGAGCGTGCTGAACGCGGAATCATATACGTCGATGAGATTGATAAAATTGGAAGAAAGTCTGAAAACCCATCAATCACCAGAGACGTATCTGGCGAGGGCGTTCAGCAAGCTCTTCTTAAAATTCTTGAAGGCACAGTTTCAAACGTACCTCCACAGGGTGGTAGAAAACATCCACAGCAGGAATTTATCCAGGTTAATACAAAGGACATTCTCTTCATCTGTGGTGGTGCATTTGACGGCATCGAAAAAATTGTTGAGAAACGTGAGGGCCAAGGCTCTTTAGGCTTCGGCGCTGAGGTTAAGTCCAAGAAGGAACTCGACCTCTCTGAGGCTATGGCAAAGGTTATTCCTCAGGATCTCGTGAAGTATGGACTTATTCCTGAGATTGTAGGACGTATTCCTGTAATCACTGCTCTTCAGGATCTTGATGAGGAAGCTCTTGTTAAGATTTTGAAAGAACCAAAGAACTCACTCGTTAAGCAGTATGTTGAGCTCTTTAAGATGGATGAGATTGATCTTGAGTTCTCTGATGATGCCCTTGTAGAGATGGCGAAAGAGACACTTGAGAAGAAGACTGGTGCCCGCGGACTTCGTGGTGTGATGGAGAAGGTTCTCCAGCCAGTGATGTTCTCATCACCTTCAGACTCTAAGATTGAAAAGGTTGTAATTACAGCTGATTGTGTCAAGGGTCTTGAAGAACCAAAGGTTATTCGCAATGCGAACAAGAAGGAGAAAGAGCCTCTTTTAATCAACGGTTCTGACTCAAAGAAAAATAAAAAACGTGCATAAGGATTGTTATGGATACTAATATGCAACTTGTTCCAACTGTGGCCCTTCGGGGCCTAGTTGTTTTTCCGGGCATGGTACTCCACTTTGATGCAGGTAGAGAGAAATCAATAGCTGCCATCAGAGAGGCCATGGATTCTGGTGACGAGCTCTTCCTCGTGACTCAGCTTTCCACTGAAACTGAAGAACCAACATTTAAGGATGTCTATAAAATGGGCGTCCTAGCTCATGTTCGCCAAATTATAGGAATACCGGAATCAAATAATATTAGAGTAATTGTAGAGGGCGGTTGTCGTGCTACTGTAAAACGTGGCATTGAAGACGAAAAATGCCTTTACGCACTTGTTGAGCGCAAAGAGGAGAAAGGTTTTGCTAAAAACCGTCAAGATTACGCTGAAGCGCTTATGCGTAAGGCACGTGACCTCTTCAATGCGTATGCAAAATTCACACCAAAAATGTCTCCGGATGTACTTCTTAAGGTTATCACTGATGATAAGCCGGGTGCTATTGCAGACTATATTGCCTCAGTTGTAGCTATCCCTTTTGCAAAGAAGCAGAAGGTTTTGAATGAGCTTCATCCAATCACTCGCCTTGAGACACTCTGCGAGGTGCTCTCATCAGAGATTCAGATGATGGAACTTGAGGATAAAATCGCCGCAAAAGTAGAACAGGCAGTGGATGATAACCAGCGTGAGTATTATCTTCGTGAACAGATACGAGCACTTTCTGAGGAACTTGATGGTGCTGACAGTGTTGATGAGATAGATGAGTATAAGCAGAAAATTGCGGCTATTGAACACATATCAGCAAAATCAAGAGAGAAACTTCAAAGAGAGGTATCAAGACTTCAAAAGATGGGCAATGGCTCACCTGCAGAGGCTACTGTATCAAGAAATTACTTGGATACAGTTTTATCTCTTCCTTGGGATAAGGAGACTAGTGATAAACTTGATTTAAAACATGCAAGACGCGTACTTGATGCTGACCATTATGGCCTTGATGTTGTAAAGGACCGTATCATTGAACTTCTTGCAGTAAGAAGACTTAATCCAGATGTTAAGGGACAGATTATCTGTCTTGCAGGCCCTCCGGGCGTCGGCAAGACATCTATCGCTCAGTCTCTCGCTAAGGCTATGGGTAGAAGCTATGCTCGAGTATCGCTCGGTGGTATTCACGATGAGGCTGAAATCCGTGGTCATCGCCGTACATATATCGGCTCTATGCCGGGTCGCGTAATGGCAGCGATTTCAGAGGCTGGAACGAGGAATCCGTTGATTCTCTTCGATGAGATTGATAAGCTTGCTGCCGATATAAAAGGCGACCCTGCGTCTGCTATGCTTGAGGTCTTAGATCCAGAGCAAAACAAGGCTTTTGTCGATCATTTTGTTGAGATTCCATTTGATCTTTCAAATGTACTTTTTATCACTACTGCAAACGACAAAAACAACATACCTGCGCCACTTCTTGATAGGATGGAAGTAATTGACCTTTACAGCTATACTGCTGAGGAGAAATTCCACATTGCAAAGAAGCATTTAGTGCCAAAATCACTTGCACAAAATGGCATTAAGAAAGAGCAGCTAAAGCTCGTAGATAGTACGATCAAAGAACTTATCTCCTCATATACAAGGGAGGCTGGCGTCCGTAATCTTGAAAGAGAAATCGGCAGTATATGCAGAAAGATTGCTCTTGAAATAGTAAATGACGAGAAATATACCAAAACTGTAAAAGCAACAGATCTCCCTGAACTCATTGGTCCACCAAAGTTTAAAGAGAAGACAAAACTTCTAAATGAGGTTGGTGTTGTAAATGGCCTCGCTTGGACTGCGGTTGGCGGTGAGATGCTCAAGGTCGAATCTGTTGTTATGCCAGGTAAGGGAAGCGTTGAACTCACAGGCTCACTTGGAGATGTTATGAAGGAGTCTGCGAAGGCAGCGGTGAGCTTCATCCGTGCAAACGCAGATAAATATGGTATTGATAAAGACTTCTATGAGAAGGAAGACATCCATATTCACGTACCTGAAGGTGCTGTTCCAAAGGATGGACCTTCAGCTGGTGTGACTATGGCGACATCACTTCTCTCAACTTTGACTGGTAAGAAGGTTGATGGTCATGTTGCAATGACTGGTGAGATTTCATTGACAGGTAAAGTTATGCCGATAGGTGGTCTTCGTGAGAAGTCTATGGCTGCTTATAAAGCAGGTGTAAAGAAAGTAATTATTCCGAAGGATAATGTCGCAGATCTGAGTGACATCGCTGACGTTGTAAAGAGTAATATTGAGTTTATTCCAGTGACTAAACTTGATGAAGTATTTAAGGTGGCTCTTCTATGAACTATAACCAAGTAACATATGAACTTTCCGCGGGTACTTTTAAGCAGCTTCCAGCTTGCACTATGCCAGAGATAGTTTTTTCTGGTAGATCAAATGTTGGAAAGTCCTCTCTTATAAATAAGATTCTTAATAGAAAGAATCTTGCGAGAGTTAGCTCGCAGCCGGGAAAGACAATTACAATCAACTTTTATAAGGCTGATGTTGCTCGTCTTGTAGACCTCCCGGGATATGGATATGCAAAGCATAGCTTTGATGAGCGTAATCGTTGGGGCTCAATGATTGAGGAGTACTTCCAGTCGGACAGGGATATACGTCTTGTATTCCAACTTGTGGATATGAGACACAAGCCTACTGAGGATGACTTTCAGATGCTTGATTTTTTGCACCAGATGGGCATACCTTTTGTTGTTGCACTTACAAAGTCTGATAAGCTCAATAAGACTGAGTATAAGAACAATCTTGAGATGTTAAATGAGATTATAAGTCCATTTGAACCGCAGGCACTTGTTCCATTTTCAGCTGTAAAAGGCGAGGGTGTGGACGAGATTAAGTCATTGATTGACAAGTCACTTTAAAATTTTTAACCGCAGCCCCAAAAAGAGCTGCGGTTT
>JAGHSI010000045.1 GCA_018065925.1 Candidatus Limimonas coprohippi | reverse complement strand
CAATATTAGCTACCATTTCAATTTCCCCTTAAAAATTTTTAAACCGCAGAAATATAACATATATAAGGTATTATAACAATAAAAAGAGGCTCCCAAAATTGGGAGCCTTAATTTTGTTAGTTAAGTTGAATTAAAATTCTAATCAGCTATTAGCCATTAACCATCTTTGCGATTTCGTCAGCGAAGTTCTCTTCTTTCTTTTCAATACCTTCGCCCTTTACGAAGCAAGTGAAGTTCTTAACTTTGATGTCTGTGCCAAGCTTCTTAGCAACGTCAGCAACATAGCCGCCTACGCTACCTTCGAAGAGGTCTGTACGTACGAATGGCTGCTCGAGAAGACAGATTTCTTTAATCTGCTTCTTCATACGGCCATCGAAAGCGCCAGCGAAGATCTTATCGTTAACGAACTCGTCCTTGCCTGCAACTGCAAGTGAAGCAAGTGTTGCAACAGCCTCATCTGAGAGGAAGTTGAAGAGGAACTTGTTGTTCTTCTGCTCTTCATATGCAGCGATGTCTGCATCGCTCCAAAGTTTCTTATCAATAGCTTCTGTGATAACCTTTGTAAGAATTGGCTTTGGAAGAGAATCTGGCTTGTTGAGTGAGCTCTCGATGATGATATTCTTCATCTTTGCAAGTTCATCAGCTGAGATGCTATCCTGTGAAAGGTACTCTGGGTGCATAGCAGCAATCTGCATAGCAATGTTCTTACCCATAGCCTTGAAGTCTTCTGTAGCGAATGCTTCATCGTTAGCGTCAAATTCAACAACAACGCCTACAGATCCACCACCGTGGATGTATGAGCATGTGTAACCTTCGATTCTAGCGAAACGACGAATCTTCATGTTCTCACCAATTGAAAGGATGAGATCCTGAAGGTTCTCCTGAACTGTTCTATCAGTACCGATGAGGTTAACGTTTACGAGATCCTCAACATCAGCTGGGTTCTTCTCAACGATTGTCTTAGCAACGTCAAGTACGAAAGACTGGAACTTCTCGTTCTTACCAACGAAGTCTGTCTCTGAGTTAACTTCTACAAGTACACCGATTTTCTTAGCTTCATCTAAGTAAGCAAGTACTACGCCTTCAGCAGCAACTCTTGATGCCTTCTTTGTAGCAGCAGCAAGTCCACGCTCACGAAGATAATCAATAGCCTTATCCATATCACCGTCAGATTCAACAAGTGCCTTCTTGCACTCCATCATACCAACGCCTGTCTTCTCACGAAGAGCTTTTACGTCCTGAGCTGTAAATGCCATGATTATTCCTCCTCTGCTGGTGCTTCCTCAGCAGCTGGTGCTGCAACAGGAGCGTCTGTGCCCTGGCGACCCTCGATAATAGCATCAGCCATAGCGCCAGCAATAAGTCTTACTGCGCGAATAGCGTCGTCGTTACCTGGGATAACGTAATCAACTTCATCTGGGTCACAGTTTGTATCAACGATAGCAATGATTGGAATACCGAGCTTGTGAGCTTCAGCAACAGCAATTCTTTCCTTACGTGGGTCAACGATGAACATAGCAGCTGGCTGCTTCTTCATCTCTGTGATACCACCCATGAACTTCTCGAGCTTTTCAATCTCAAGTTCAAGCTTTGCTACTTCCTTCTTTGGAAGAAGATCGAATGTACCGTCTTCTCTCATTGCACGAAGCTGTTCAAGTCTCTTAATTCTTTTCTGAATTGTCTTAAAGTTTGTGAGCATACCGCCGAGCCAACGAGCATTTACGTATGGCATACCTGCACGGATAGCTTCTTCCTTAACAGAATCCGCAGCCTGCTTCTTTGTACCAACGAAGAGAATCTCTCCGCCTTCAGCAGAGATGTCACGTACAACGTTATAAGCTTCCTCGAGCTTCTTAACTGTCTTCTGGAGATCGATGATATAGATACCATTTCTCTCTGTGAAGATGTACTCAGCCATCTTAGGGTTCCATCTTCTTGTCTGGTGACCGAAGTGTACACCAGCTTCAAGCAATTGTTTCATTGAAATTACTGACATGTTATGTCCTCCTAAAAATAATGTTTCAACCTCCGCAAGTGCGTCTTAAAGAAACGCTTAACAACGCCGATTGCTTACACGACGTTCAACAGCAGCGTTCTACGCCTTGCGTGCGAATTGCTCGACAATTATAACACGCGCATATATATAATGCAAGAATTATTTAAATTCAACTTTCTCACCATTTGTGGTGCAGAGAACTGTGCCGTCACGGTCGGTGCGACGGGTCTCGGCACCCACCCTTTTAAGCGACTCAAGGGTTGATTCGTGCGGGTGTCCGTAATCGTTCCCGGCGCCAACCGAGATGACGGCAAACTTCGGTTGCACCATATTTAAAAAAGTCATTGTCGACGAGCTTTCCGAGCCGTGATGCCCGACCTTTAAAACGTCTGATTTTAATGCGTCCCCACACTGCCTCACAAGACTCATCTCCTCCTCTTCCTCGGCATCACCCGTAAAGAGAAAGCTCGTATTTTTATAGACCAATTTTATGACAAGTGACATATTGTTTTGATTATCACTACCAAATATTGGACCCAGAAAATTCAAGGTAATTTTATCCCTCTCATTTACGGGAAGTTCAAGGGTCATACCCGACATCTTTGAAGTGGAACTTGGAATGATTTCATTGCTAATTCTTATGCGTCTCTCAAGCCCCTTTTGTGAGCCCATATGATCCTCATGTTGATGAGTAATAATGAGATAGTCCAAAGTTTCAATATCCAAGTCTTTTAACAATCTGTATATCTTGTCCTCATTCCCCTCCGAGCCCGTATCTATGAGGATTGAAGAACCTTCTGTATATACAAGTATTGAATCGCCTTGACCCACGTCTATAAAAAACACATTTAAGTCATCAAGCTCATACGTCTGGGTGGCCGAACAAAGACCGACAGCCGCGTAAATGTCATCCCAAGACGGCGTTCCTGGCAAATACGTAATTGCCAGCGTCAGGACGACAAATATGGCGGCTGTCGTTCGTTTGATTAGTATTTCTATTTTATTTTTTCTTTTGCTTTTTGTTAGATTATGCCTATTTGTTTTACTTTCTTTTTTGTTTCTTATTTGTTTGCCTTTTGCCCTGTTGCTTTTGGCTCCTATTTGGTCTGTTCTGTCCATTTTGTACCGTCCTTGTCTGTTGATTAGGGCGGTGAATTGGTGCGTTTATAAGGCAAGTTTTCGCCGGACCTATGAGATCATAGCGATTCGCCTTTTTAAGCGCCTCAAGTACTAATTCTTTGTTCTTTGGATCATAGTACTGAAGAAGTGCACGTTGAAGCGACTTCTCTTTTGAAGTTTTTGCAACATAGATTGGCTCGCCTGTATAAGGGTCAAGTTCTGTGTAGAACATACAGGTAGAAATTGTACCTGGAGTTGGATAAAAGTCCTGAACTTGGTCAGGTCTAAGCTTATGTTTCTTAAGGAAAAGTGCGAGCTCAATAGCATCATCAAGAGTTGAGCCCGGATGGCTGGACATGAGATATGGAACAAGGTACTGTTCCTTTCCCACTTTGCTTGAGAGATAGTAGAATTGCTTCTCAAATCTTTCATAACTCTCGATATGTTGCTTACCCATAAAATCAAGTACGGTCTGACTGCAGTGCTCAGGCGCAACTCGAAGTTGTCCACTTACGTGGTACTTTACAAGATCCTCAGTAAATGAAGTTTTTTTATCTTCAAGAAGATAGTCATATCGAATACCCGAACGTATGAAAACCTTCTTTACTTTTGGTAATTCTCGAAGTTCTCTAAGTATATCAATATATTCGGAATGGTCTGACTTTAAGTTCTTGCAAGGTGTCGGCGCAAGGCACTTTCTGTTCTTACAAAGACCTTCTGTAAGCTGTTTTTCGCAGCTTGGATCTCTAAAGTTTGCAGTAGGTCCACCGACATCATGAATATATCCCTTAAAGTCAGAAAACTCCGTCATAAGTCTTGCTTCTTTAAGGAGAGATTCTTTACTACGCTTTGATACAAATCTACCTTGATGAAGCTGAATTGCACAGAAATTACATCCGCCAAAACATCCGCGGTTATGAGTTAAAGAGAATTTTACTTCTTCAATACCAGGTACTCCATCTTTATAAATCGGATGATATGTATATTCGTACGGAAGATCATATACTCCATCAAACTCCTCTGTTGAAAGTGGTTCCATTGGAGGGTTTTGAACAAGCATCTTATCCCCGTGGCGTTGCTTTATGAGTTTTCCACGAATATGGTCCTGCTCATCCTGCTGTATGCGACAAGAATTTGCATATTCTTTCTTACTCTCTAAAACGTTCTTATAACTTGGGCACTCTTTTCCCGTAAGTGGTGTATCTTTTGGATCACAGAGATAGCAAATTCCCTTAATATCAGTTATTTCACTAATTGGGATATTCTGGTCAAGTTTATGCGCAATTTGGGCAATTGATTTCTCTCCCATGCCGTAGCTCAAAATATCTGCACCAGACTCTATAAGAATTGAAGGTTTAATCTCATCATCCCAGTAGTCATAATGGGCAAAGCGTCGAAGCGAAGCTTCGAGACCGCCTATGATAATATTTGCATTTGGATATGCCTCGCGAATCTTTTTGCAATAAACTGTGACAGCGCGGTCAGGGCGTTTGCCCGCTTTGCCCCCTTCAGTATATGCATCATCTGAGCGAGGTTTCTTTGCTGCAGTATAGTGAGCAACCATCGAATCGATATTACCCGAGGACACAAGGAATCCAAGCCTCGGTTCCCCAAACTGCATAAAATCATCAGTTGTTCTCCAATTTGGCTGTGCAAGGAATGCAACTTTAAAGCCCTCATGCTCGAGAACTCTAGTAATTATTGCAGCACCAAAGCTTGGATGATCAACATATGCATCGCCATTGACATATACAAAATCGACCTCATCCCAGCCCCTCTGCTCCATATCCTGTTTGCAAATTGGAAGAAACATATTTTACCTTCTTTTACTTAATTACAGCTCTTAACAAATTCGTTCCAGATTTCCTCATGAACATCAGCAGCATCCGCAGAAATATTTTGTACTATCTCCGCATTTTCAGTGTTCAAATTCTCTGGAAGTGTAAGGAATGATTTAAGACTGTCATCAATATACTTATCTGCTGCAGAGTTAGTTGAACAGTATCCCATCCATGAGAAGCAAGAAGCTCCAACTTCACCATCAAGGATATAGTCAATAAACTTATGTGCAGCATCAGAATTTTTTGCATTACTTGGAACGAACATTCCCATAACACCGAAGCCCAAGCCCTCTTCTGGCATTACAAATTTGAAGTTTGAGCCTTTCTCATCTGTAGCGGTCAATGTTGCCTGAGACTGATATACGAGTGCAACATCGATAGTACCAGCGAGAAGATCTTCGTTTAAATATTCGTCCTTAATGAGATTAATATTTGGAGCGAGCTCCTTGAGCTTAGTTCCCGCCTCACGAATTTCATTCTCATTTTCTGTATTCATTGAGTAGCCAAGCATCTTAAGAATGAGGCCTGTAACTACGCGGTTGTTTCCAACAACGCCGACTCTTCCCTCGAGAGATTTATCAAAGAGATCTTTATATCCCTTAATATCGACATTGACCTTATCTGGGTTATATGCAATCTGCATGATGCCAGCACCATATGGAACAGTATACGCATCATCCTTATCATAGAACTGGCCCATAAAAGTAGGGTTGATATTCTCATAATTTGAAATTTTTGTCTTATCAAGTTTCTGAGCAAGCCCCTCACTTATAACCTGTTCAATGATATAGTCATCAGCAATTACAAGGTCATAATCCGAGCCTTTTGTTGTCTCAAGCGTCATGAGCATATTCTCATCAGTATCGAAATTTTGGTAGATAACAGTTATACCTGTCTCCTTCTCAAAATTATCAATTACCTCGTCTGGGAACATACCCGCCCATGTATAAATTACAAGTTCCTTCTCGGCAGACTTTCCACAAGCTGCGAAAGAAAAAAGAAATGTAAGACAAAGTAAAATTGAAACTATTCTTTTCATATTTTAGTCCTCGTTTTAATAATTTTCGATGCTGTGAGACAGATGACTGTCACCAAAAGCATCAAAGTGCAAAGCGCGTTTATCTCAGGAGTAATCCCTGTCTTAACCTGAGTGTAAATCTTAATCGGCAATGTGTTAAATCTCGGTCCAACAACAAACATACTGATTACTACATCATCGAAGCTCATTGCAAAAGCCAAGAATATGCCTGAAAGTATGCTTGGAAGAAGATCAGGTAGCGTAATATTAAAAAAAGCTCTAAATGGTCCTGCTCCGAGCATACGAGCCGCTTCCGTTTTAGACATATCAAGTGCTACAGCCCTCGTTGAGACTTGAAGGAAGATATACGGAATACAAAATGTCATGTGTGAAAGTACAAGAGTTATAAAACCGAATGGCAAGTTTAAAAATCTAAAGAATACAAGAAATGCCATACCGAGTATAATCTCCGGCACCAAAATTGGGATCATCGATGTCGATTTAAAGAATCCTTCCGCCGGAAGTTTCTTTCTAAATCCAAGTGCAGCTGCCGTTGCAATAATTGCAGAAAGCACACTTGATACAGTTGCAACAAGTATAGAATTTAAGAGCGAGATAAAAATATCTTCATCTCTAAACAAAGTCGCATACCAGCGAAGAGAAAACCCTCCCCAAGTTGTATAAAGACGACTGTCATTAAAACTGAAAATTATCGCAACTATGATAGGAATATAAAGCACACCAATTACAAGTGCAACATAGATAAGTGGTATCTTTTTCCTCACTTTGCTCGCCTCCTTCTACGTGCAACAGGTTCAAGCCTATTACAGATAAGGATTACAAGTCCAGTAAGCATCATAAGTACTACTGAAATAGCAGCAGCAAGAGGAGTGTTATGTGTCTTTATCAGCTGATTTTCAATAAGATTACCAGCAAGAATAAACTTTCCTCCACCAAGCAAGTTTGAAATATAAATGAGACACATGCTCGGAACAAAGGTCAAAGTGACACCCGAAAGAAGACCTTTTGCTGTCAGTGGCAATGTAATGTCAAGAAAAGCCCTAATCTCTGAAGCGCCAAGCATACGAGCGGCCTCAAGTGCAGACCTATCAAGCTTTACACCAGCTGAATATACCGAGTAAATCATAAATGGCATAAGCGCATATACCATTGTGATTACAACGGCAAAATATGAGTAAAGAATTGTAGTATAAGTTCTTAAAAGAATGATAATACTAGCAATTCTTACTATCGAATTAATCCAGAATGGAAAAGTCAAAGCTGCAAAGAAGAATTTGCGTTGACGTTCTGGGAGTTTGGCCATGAATAGACCAGCAGGATAGCCGACAACAATGTTTATGGTTGTCACTACAATAGCAAGTTTAAAACTATCCCAAAAAGTAGTTAAGTAAATTGGTTTTAAAAGTTCTTTGTAATTGTCCAAGGTAAAAACATATTCAACAGAGAATGTGTTAGTCCTAGTCATAAAGCTCAAGAAAAATGCATAAGCAATAGGAATTATGACAAAGAAAGCCGTGAACAAATACAGAGGCAAGACTTTTTTAAAGTCTGATTTCATCCTTGATTTCATCTGGTTTTCCAATCTTTCTTATAATTCCATCTTCTATAAGAGCAATTCTATCGCTCATTATGAGCGCTTCATCTTGGTCATGAGTAATATTGATAAAAGTTATACCCAATGTGTGCTGAAGTTCTTTAAGTTCCTCCTGCATACGTTTTCTAAGGGCGGCGTCAAGCGCCCCAAGAGGCTCGTCGAGGAGCAACACCTTTGGTGTTGAGATAATCGACCTCGCGAGCGCCACGCGCTGACGCTGGCCGCCAGAGAGCATGTCCGGCATGCGCTTGTTTTCGCCTTCGAGCTTCACAACCTTAAGCATGTCTTCTACCCTTTGGCTTATCTCATCCTTTGGAAGTTTCTTAAGTTTCAAAGAATATGCGATATTCTCCTCAACAGTCATGTGCTCAAAGAGCGCATAATTTTGGAAGAACATTCCTATTTGGCGCTTCTCTGGAGCAAGACCAGTTATATCATTGCCGTCGAGAAATACGCTGCCGCTGTCAGCAGCATCAAGACCGGCAATGATACGAAGAAAAGTTGTCTTGCCACAACCAGAAGCGCCAAGGAGAGTTACAAACTCCCCTTGGTCGACCTCCAAATTTATACCCTTTAATACTTCTTCTCTATCGTAGGATTTGTATATGTCTTTTGCTACTAAATATGACATATTTTCTCCTTAATCAATTTCTTCTGGAACTGGCTCAGGTGCGTCCATAGCGGTTGCATTCATCTCAAGCCACTGATTTCTTGTAATCAATACCTGACGTGGTTTTGAGCCCTCAAATGGTCCAATAATTCCACGTTCTTCAAGCTCATCAATAATACGAGCAGCACGTGCATATCCAACCTTGAGTTTACGCTGAATAAGGGTTGTTGACGCTTGTTGCGCATTTACCACAACTTCTATAGCCTGTGGAAGAAGTGCATCTCCATCATCTTCACCCTGTGGAGCGTCAACACCACCTGTTTTCTTGCCTTCTGATGATGCGGCATGCTTGTCAATTTCCTCAAGGACGGATTCACTGTAATTCGCTTCACCCTCCTGCTTGATGAAATCAATTACACTCTTAATTTCACTATCTGGAACGTAGCAGCCTTGGATACGAATTGGGTTTGATGCACCAACAGGATTAAATAGCATATCACCGTTTCCGAGAAGTTTCTCAGCGCCCATAGTATCGAGAATAATACGAGAATCTGTACCATTTGATACCTTGAGAGCAAGTCGGCTAGGAATATTAGCTTTAATAAGACCAGTGATTACGTCTACACGTGGAGACTGAGTTGCAATTACAAGGTGCATACCAGCGGCACGAGCCATCTGTGCAAGACGACACACAGAGTCCTCGACGTCCTTTGCAGCAGCCATCATAAGATCTGCGAACTCATCGATAAAGATAACGATTTGTGGCATTGGTTTTTTGTCTGGATCAAGCTTTGCAAGTTCATTGTAACCAGAGATATCACGGACGTTATTTTCTGAGAATGCTTTATAACGGTTGAGCATCTCTTTAACAGCCCACGCAAGTGCACCAGATGCCTTCTTTGGATCCGTTACTACAGGTACGAGCATGTGAGGAAGGCCGTTGTAGCCTGTAAGTTCAACAGACTTAGGGTCAATCATTACAAATTTAACTTCGTCTGGATTTGCATTATAGAGAATTGAAAGAATCATTGCATTCATGCAAACTGATTTACCAGAACCCGTTGTACCGGCAACTAAGATATGAGGCATCTTAGCGATATCCATAGTCTGTACCTCGCCAGTAATACCACGGCCGAGAGCAACAGTAAGTTTGCTCTTCTTTACACGGTCTTTATAATCCTTAGACTCAAGGATTTCACGGAGATTAATAGCATCACGGCCATTATTTGGGATCTCAATACCGACAGCTGCCTTACCAGGGATTGGTGCTTCAATACGAATGCTTGTTGCTGCGAGACTTAAAGCGATATCGTCAGCAAGACCAGTGATTTTGCTAATACGTACGCCCTGTGCAGGAGCAAGTTCATATCTAGTTACTGAAGGGCCACGACAGATATCAACAAGTGTAGTCTCAACACCAAAACTTCTGAGCGACTCAATGAGTTTCTGAGCATTTTCTTTCATCTCAGCCTCAGAATTTGTAGAGTTAGTAGGCTTTGGAAGTGAGAGACATGATAATGGTGGGAATTTATAATCATTTACTTCATTCTCATCGTGAATAGCGAGAGTTGGTTTTTCATCCTCAACTGGCTTTTCAATTGGTTTGTTCTGGGCTGCAGCCTTTTTTATGATGTCATCGAGAAGAACTGATGGTTTTTGCTCAGTTGTTGAGAGATCGACAGGTGTCTCCTTTACAGGCTCAACAATATTCAAGTTCTCACCGAAGGACTCGCCCTTCTTCTTTGAACGTTTTGGCTTAACTTCAACAGTCTCCTCTTCAGAACCATTTGGATTAAATTCTGGTCCTAAATCAACGTCTACATTTGGCTTAACTTGTCTCTGCTCACGACGTTCTTCCACTATACGTCTTGTTGCCTCATATGACTCAGTAGCAACCTGAGAACCCTTTTCTACTGGTTTCCACATTGACTTGAAAAACTCTATGAGTGTTGTACCTGTTACGAGCATCGTGAATACGAAGCAGAGAATGATAATTGTAACAACAGCTGGAGTCTTTGCTCCAAAGAGCAAAAGAAGGATGCCGCCGATGATTGCACCAATTGCGCCACCGTTTGACGGCTCATTACCCATAACATAAGCATTTTTAATTCCGTCTGCGAAGTCAGACCAGCATGTCACATCATCAACAGATGCAAAGATGTGGATAGCACCACCGAGCATCATTACAAGAATAGATGCAACAATAACCGTGAATTTTAAATTGCCAATAGGCTTATCAAGCGAGAGCATAATTGCAAGGTACATGAGTATGAAAGGCCATACAAATGCATCAATACCAAAAAGTCCAAAGAACACGTTATGGATAAAAAACCATACATTTGCACCTGGAATAATAATTACGCAGAGCAAAAATGCAGCGACAGCGAAGAGAATAATTGCGTTGCGCTGACGAGAAGCTTCTTTGTTCTTCTCCCTCTCAATATACATTTTTCCATTTTGGGTATTTTTCTTAGTAGTAGACGCGCTCTTAGTATTTTTCTTTGCAGGAGTTTTTTTCTGAGCTGGCGCCTTTTTTGTTGCTGGTTTTTTAGTAGCCATTTCTTCACCTCAACACAATATATACGGAAAATATTATAACAAACTCGAAGCAATAGCGCAATATATTGTGTAATAAAATGAAAATAAAATATACGCGCGTTATAATGACTAATTTAACGATATTGTTATAATTATTAACAAAGTTTGTTAGAAAAACGAACAAGTTTGTTAAAGGAGACTATAAGTTTTGGGACAGACATTAAGTCAAAAAATCATTAGTAATCACCTTGTTACAGGTGAAATGAAGGCCGGTAACGAAATTGGAATTCGTATCGACCAAACTCTTACACAGGATGCTACAGGTACTATGGCATATCTTGAACTCGAGGCCATGGGTATCGACAGAGTTAAAACCGAACTCTCAGTAGCTTATATTGATCACAACACCCTTCAAACAGGTTTTGAGAACGCTGATGATCACCGCTTTATTCAAAGCGTGTGCAAAAAACGCGGCGTTCGTTTTTCACGTCCTGGCAACGGCATCTGCCACCAGGTACATTTAGAACGTTTTGGTATTCCAGGAAAGACTCTCATCGGTTCTGATAGCCACACACCTACAGGTGGCGGTATCGGTATGCTCGCTATGGGCGCTGGTGGTCTCGACGTTGCCGTTGCCATGGGTGGCGGCGAGTACTATATAACCATGCCTAAGATGGTAAAAGTTAACCTCACTGGTGAACTTCAACCATATGTAGCCGCAAAGGATGTAATCCTTGAGGTGCTCAGAATTATGAGTGTTAAGGGTGGCGTTGGTAAGATTATTGAATACCAAGGTCCTGGCGTTAAAACACTCTCTGTACCTGAGCGTGCAACTATTACAAACATGGGTGCAGAGCTCGGTGCTACAACATCTATCTTCCCTTCTGATGAGATTACAAAAGCCTTCCTCGAGGCTCAGGGCAGAGGTTCCGACTGGACCGAGCTACTCGCTGACGAGGATGCTATATATGATGAGGTTATCGACATTGACTTGTCAGCGCTCGAGCCAATGGCAGCCATGCCTCATATGCCAGACAACGTACGTAAGGTTAAAGATATCGGAAAGATTAAAGTTGATCAGGTCTGCATTGGCTCCTGCACCAACTCTTCCCTCTCAGATATGCTCAAGGTTGCAGCCATCCTCAAAGGTAAGAAAGTTGCTCCAAATGTAAGCCTTGCTATCGCACCTGGTTCAAAGCAGGTTCTCTCTATGCTTGCAACCTGCGGTGCACTTACAGACATCATCGATGCTGGCGCGCGTGTGCTCGAATCAGCTTGTGGTCCTTGTATCGGTATGGGACAGTCACCAAATAGTGCTGGTATTTCACTCCGTACATTTAACAGAAACTTTGAAGGCCGTTCGGGTACTGCTGACGCAGGTATCTACCTCGTGAGCCCTGAAGTAGCTGCTGCTTCTGCCCTCACTGGCGTTCTCACAGATCCGCGTGAGCTCGGAGAGCCACTTCACATCTTGATGCCTGAGAAGTTCCTTATAAACGATAATATGGTTGAACTTCCTGCTACTCCAGAAGAAGCAGGCGCAGTTGAAGTACTCTATGGTCCAAACATTAAGCCATTCCCAGACTCAAACGTTTTAACTGACGAGATTAAAGCTCCTGCCATCTTAAAAGTTGGTGACAACATAACAACTGACCACATCATGCCTGCAGGCGCAAAGATTCTCCCTTATCGTTCAAACATTCCTTTCCTCTCCCAGTTCTGCTTTAGACAGTGTGATGAGCAATTCGCAGAGAACTGTAAAGCTGCTGGCAAAGGATTCATCATCGGTGGTGCGAACTACGGACAGGGCTCATCTCGTGAGCACGCTGCTCTCGTTCCTCTCTACCTTGGCATAAAAGCCGTTATTACAAAGAGTTTTGCTCGTATCCACGCAGCAAACCTCATCAACGCAGGCATTATGCCATTGACATTCGAAAACCCAGATGATTACGACAAGATTGATCAGACTGATTCTCTCATCTTAAAGAACATCTTCGAGTCACTTGACTCCGGCAAATTTGTCCTTGTTAATGAGACAAAGAACATCGAAATTCCTCTTGTTGGCATCTTCACAGATAGACAGAAAGAAATCTTAAAAGCTGGCGACCTTCTCCAGTTTACGAAAGGAAACAAATAAACTATGGGTTATGAAAACACTCCTGCAGTTGAAGCTGCAGTAGAGCATTTTAAAAATCTCCTCTGCGACCAGCTCGAACGTTGCGACAAGATGGCAGCAGATACTTCTAAGGTTGATTTTTCTACTCTCCCTGAGATACGTATTGGTATCTGCGGTGGTGACGGCATCGGCCCTATCATCTCAAAGGAAGCAGAGCGTCTTCTTCGTTTTATGCTTGAGGATGACGTCGCTGCCGGAAAGATAAAATTCGTTGACATCGACGGTCTCACAATCGAAAACCGCCTTGCCTGTGGCAAAGCCATCCCAGATGATGTACTTGCCCTTCTTAAAACTTGTCCAGTAATTTTAAAAGGTCCTACAACAACACCAACTGGTGGAACTATGGAAAGTGCAAATGTTGCAATGCGTCGTGAACTCGACCTCTATGCCAACGTTCGCCCAGTCTCAGTTCCTTCTGAGGGTATTGATTGGGTCTTCTATAGAGAGAACACCGAAGGTGAGTATGTTCTCGGTTCAAAGGGTATCGAAATTCCCGAAAAACTTGCTTTTGATTTTAAAGTAACTACAGATCTCGGCACCAAGCGTATTGTACGTGCAGCTTTTGATTATGCAAAGAACAACGGTAAGACAAATGTCGCTATCGTAACAAAAGCAAATATCATGAAAAAGACCGATGGCAAATTTTCAAAGATTGCTCATGAAATCGCAGCCGAATACCCAGGAATTGAAGCTGAGGAATGGTTCATTGACATCATGACCGCAAACCTTGTAAACACTGAAAAGCGTTCAAAGTTCCAGGTCGTTGTCCTCCCTAACCTCTATGGCGATATCATAACAGATGAAGCAGCACAGATTCAGGGTGGTGTTGGTACAGCAGGTTCTGCAAACATCGGTGATCACTATGCTATGTTTGAGGCAATTCACGGTTCAGCACCAAGAATGATTGAACGTGGCGACGGCGCTTATGCAAATCCTGCTTCAATGTTTAAAGCAACAGAAATGCTTCTCCGTCACATCGGCTATAGTGAAAAAGCGGACCTTCTCGCAAAAGCAATGAACATATGCCTTGAGACAAAGAAAAAGGTTGTTATCACCGGTCATAAAGATGGTGCTTCATGTGAAGAATTTGGAAATTATGTAATGGAGACAGTAAAGTCTCTTGAAGTATGAGGTGTTAAAAATGGGTTCAAAGTACATTTCGATTTCAGTAATTAAAAGACTTCCACGTTACTACCGTTTCCTTGGCATTTTAAAGAATGCCGGTATGGTAAGAATTTCAAGCCGTGAACTTGCAGATAGAATGGGACTCTCAGCATCACAGATTCGTCAGGACTTAAACTGTTTCGGCGGTTTTGGCCAGCAAGGATATGGATATAACATCGATTGTCTTCAGAAGGAAATCGGCAAAATTCTCGGTGTAGATTCTGGCCTTAAGACTATTCTTATCGGCGCCGGAAATCTCGGTCGTGCCCTCGCACTTCAGATGGACTTCAACGCCCGTGGCTTTGATCTCATCGGTGTATTTGACAAGAAAGAAGCTCTTTCAGGCCAAGTACTCCGTGGTCTTCCAATTCGTCCTGCTTCTGACATTGAAGATTTCTGTAAAGAGAACGACGTAGAAGTTGCCATTCTTTGTATTCCTTACAATGAAGCTGTTGAGAACATCGAACTCTATGTTGAAAATTGTGGAATTAAAGGTTTTTGGAACTTCTCGCACTATAATATCAATGAAAAATATCCAAGAGTTATCGTTGAGAACATGCACTTCAACGATAGCCTTATGACACTTTGCTATCAGGTGATTAATTCGAAATGAAACAATTAATGAGTCGTACTCCTCTTGACATCGTGCCACATCCAGAAGGCTTTATTATAGCTATTCCAGATGGTCGTGACGAGAGAGGAAGAATAAATGTTGCATTCCGCTTCTTTAACTTCACTACACACAAAGTTCAAAAGGTTAAAAAGAACTTCTATGCTCAGTATAAGTTCGGACGCGGATATGTAGAAATAATTCAGCAGGTAAAAGACTACCTCACTTGCACAGTATGCGAAGGTCCTGAAGGATTTATCAACGTTGTTTATCCTACAGGTGAAATCGGCATATTTGACTATAACGGAACACTTATTTGGACAGGGGACCTCTCCTACCACGACTGTTCAGTTCGTAGTTGTGCACCTGAGGACAGTTGCATTTGGTGCTGCGTACCCGACCAGAACGCTGTCGTTCGCTATTCAAAGAAGCTTCAGCGAATCGACTTTAGAATCGGTGGCGCAGCAACTACAGACATTGGCAGGCCAATGTCTGTCAGTCGTATTGGAAATGATCTTTATGTCTGCTGTAAAAACGCACAAGCTATCAAAAGAATCTCGCTTGACAACTACATAACTACTGACTACAAAAAATTTGAAGAGCCAGTACTTCGTTACCTCCGTGTGGCAGGTCAAGAAGTAGTAGTTTTATCATCCGGCATTTATATCATAAACTAGGAGAAGACCTATGTCAGATAAGATGTATGAAGCAGTTGGCGACTTTGCTTGCCTTGATCTTGACAGAAAAAGACGCACTGGATTTCCAGAAGTAGTCTTCTGTCAGAGCAAAAAAGTCGACCAGTGCGTAGAAATATTTAAAACTTTATACAGGAATAACGGCCTTGTTCTCGGAACAAGAGCAACGCTCGCTCAATATGAGGCTGTAAAAGCAGAAATTCCCGAGGCCGTATGGCACGAACAAGCTCGTTGTATCACAATTGGCGAGCCAGAGAAACTTGTCGGAAAAGTTGCTGTTTGCACAGCAGGTACTACTGACATCCCTGTTGCTGAAGAAGCTGCTGTGACAGCATATATGTGTGGTGCTAATGTAGAGAAGTTTTATGATGTGGGTGTTGCCGGTCTTCACCGTCTCCTCGATAAAATCGATGACATTAGAACAGCAACTGCTATCGTTGCAGTTGCCGGCATGGAAGGTGCGCTCTGCACAGTTATCGGTGGACTTGTAACTGTACCAGTAATTGCAGTTCCTACATCAATAGGTTACGGCGCCAACTTTGAAGGCGTCTCTGCCCTTCTCTCTATGATTAATTCCTGTGCTGCGGGAACAAGTGTCGTCAACATCGACAACGGCTTTGGCGCCGGTTACAGCGCAGCTCAGATAAACGCCATGGTTGAAGGAGGAAAATAATATGACTGATAAGATTATTCTCCTTGAGACAAACATTGATGACTGTAGCGGCGAAGTTCTTGGCTATACTCTTGAAAAGCTTCTGGATGCCGGTGCAAAAGATGCTTGGTTTTCACCTATTTATATGAAAAAATCCCGCCCAGCTTATGCACTTTCAGTAATGTGCAAACCTGAGCAGGAAAATGATTTAATTAAGATTATCTTTAAGCATACAAGCGCTGTTGGTATGAGACGTTCGGAACTTGATAGAGTTATCATGGATCGACAGCCAACAACTGTAGAGACAAAGTTCGGCACAGTTAAGGCAAACGAATTCTCATACGAAGACATCAAAAAGATCAGTCTTGAATATTCAGATGTAAAAAGACTTGCTGATGAGAATGATATTTCTATTAATGATATTTATAAAAACTAATTCTCATCCATAGTTCCAGATCTAAGACCTTTAGGGTCAAAATCAACTTTTTCAACGCCTATAGATCTCAGTACCTCACAGAGCTTCTCTGTGAGGTTTTCTTTTTGTGCGAGAGCAATTTCCTCTACTGGCACTTCAACCTTTGATAAAGCCCCATAAACACGCACACGGCAAGCCTCAAATCCCGCCTCTTTTACAATCCTTTCGGCGTTGTCAACAGCATCAAGCATCTCGTCAGTAACGAAAGTACCATATGGGAAACGAGTGAGAAGACATGGAGATGATGGCTTACTTGCGACAGGAAGACCAAGTTCTTTACCGATAGCACGAAGTTCCTCTTTTGTAATACCAGCTTCGGCTATAGGGCTTATAACACCGTTCTCTTCAAGCGCACGAAGGCCTGGCCTATACTGTTTTCTATCATCGGCATTCGTGCCGTCACAGAGAACCTCATATCCAGCCTCCGCTGCGATTCTTTTAAAAGTGCTCATCATGAGTGATTTGCAATAATAACAACGCTCCTTATCATTCATCCTAACCTCTTTTAATTTCAACGATTCGCTGAGATCAAAAGTAAGTGGCAGGACATCAATCCCAGCAAGTTCTGCGACAGTCTTTAATATACTGCTATCAACTCCACCAGAATAAGCGAGTGCAATTTTATTATCTTTTGCTATTTCATGAAGTTTATTCTCAAGCTTTAGTTTGTTCTCACTCATAAAGTCCTCTTAAAAATTTATCCAAGTGCTGAGATGTCAAGTTCATCGTACTTTGCAAGGAATTCCTTTGCATCGTAGAGAATTGTTGAGATAGCACCAGCCTTATTAGTCTCAATATTAAGTGGAAGGATAGGATCATGAACTGAGAGTCTAAGAAGCATCCAACCATCAGCTACAAGTTTTGTGGCTCTTACACCCTCAAAACTATCATTTGCAACTTCATATTCCTCATTTGCGCGAAGCCAAGCATCAAAATCATGAAGGACCTTCATGCCATATGCTTTAAAGTCATGAGCTAAAATCTTAACTCTATACTCCTCAGCCTCAACCGGCTGTTGAAGAGTTTCAATAAGAGAGTCAAGTGTCTTACCCTCTTTGCGCATTTGAGCAGCCTTGATGATAATCTTAGTCATGAGATAAGCGCCATCATCAAGGAAATAGTTTTCACGCATTGCTGCGTGTCCTGAAGTCTCAATAGCAAGTGGAGAGTTTACACATTCCTCACGATTAAGTCTAATCGACTCGTTAATAACGTTTTTATAACCTCTCTTGAAGCGATGATGCTTACCACCGAGATCATTTTCAATGAAGAGCTTAAGGCCAGAACTTGTTACAGAATCAGTAACGATAGTACCGCCCTCATTTCCCTCAAGAGCAATAACAGAAGCAAGGGCAATAAGTGAGTTTCTATTAATCTCTTTGCCATCAGCTGCAACGCATGCGGCGCGGTCAACATCTGTATCGAAAATCACACCAAGATCAGCGCCATTATCAAGTACAGCTTTTGAGATAGCTGCCATAGCATCCTTATTTTCTGGGTTTGGAATGTGATTTGGGAACATGCCACCTGGTTCAAGGAACTGGCTTCCCTCAACATCAGCGCCAAGAGGTGCAAGTACCTTTTCAGCGTAAAATCCGCCAACACCATTACCCGCATCAACAACGATTTTAAAGCCACGAAGAGGACGAGCAAAATCATCAGCATTTACGTCATTGCAGATTTTCTCACGAAGGGTCTTAGCGTAAATTGTCATATAATTTGCCTCAGTAACTGTACCCTTAGGCATATCCTCTGGAAGGTCAGGTCTTATGTCATACTGTGCATTTGTAAGGATTGCCTCAATATCAGTTCCCTCGAGTCCACCCTTACGAATAAAGAATTTAAGTCCATTCTTATTCCAAGGATGATGGCTTGCAGTGATCTCAATAGATGCATCACAATCAAAATCAACAGTAGTCATAAACATAGCTGGTGTTGATGAGAGTCCACAGTCTTTGACATTAATTCCACAGTCAAGAAGTGTTGGAAGAATAGCTGCCTTAATTCTCTCTGCAGATACTCTCGAATCATGGCCAATAGCTACAGTGTAAAGTTCGCCATACTGTGGAGTTACGTTTTCATAAAGCCACGCAGCAAAGCCATAGCCGATAGCAGTCAACACCTCGTCAGTCAAGTTAATCGATTCTCCTGGGACACCAGAGGCTGCAGTACCGCGAATATCAGTTCCGCTTTTAAGAGGTCCATAGATTTCGTTTAGCATTTAGCTCACCTTTTATTTCACAAAAATTTTATCCGTATTCATAAAGCCAGCCTTTTCATAGAAAGGAACTTTATCCTCTACGCAGAAAAGGTAAATCGACTTATCACTATACTTTTCACAAACTGCTTTAATAAGCGAATGTGCATAGTGCTTGCCCCTATAATTTGGCAATGTAGACACTGCAGTGATAAAGACAGATTTCTCAGTGACAGATAAAGCTGCAACAGTAGAGACAAATTTATCATCTACCGAGAGCATAAACGTATCTGCAGTTTTATGTCTCACTCTATGGCTTATATCAACAAACCATTCATCAAAACTATCAAGTGAATAGTCTTTGTGGCACTCGGATATTATACCATAAAAGTCCCTATAATTACTATTCACAATAAGGTTACAAGTATTTAATGTCTTTGCTATACAATCCTTGCCTTTTTCAAGTTTCATGACATACTTATCACCAGATCTGTAATTCAAACAAAGCCCTGAATATCCTATAACTTCAAGAAATTCATCAAGTTCTTCAATATCAGCATCCTCACTGGCAACGGCAGTGACAGCACCATAGAATTTGGTGATAAGGGCTGTTACCTTTCCGTTACTATTTTCTCCCAACCAAATTCTTAAAAAATCATACTTTGTGCCATATGCAAGAATTGGACCGAGCAAACGCACACCGAGGCAATCAGACTCAGCAAATCTAATTATCGTATCAAGTTTTTCATCCGTTAATTCTTCTATAAATTTAATCATAACAACGTCTAATATTATACCATAAAAAAGATAAAAGAGCCACGCATAAAGCATGACTCTTTTATCTGGCAGGGATGGCAGGATTTGAACCTACGAGTCACGGAGTCAAAGTCCGTTGCCTTACCCCTTGGCGACATCCCCTAATATTAAAAGAAAGGCGGCTTTTTAGCCGCCTTTCAGCTTTGTGGGGTGGATAATCGGATTCGAACCGATGGTCTCAAGTGCCACAAACTTGCGCGTTAACCAACTACGCTATACCCACCATATGGCACGCTGAAAGGGATTCGAACCCCCGACCCTCTGCTTAGAAGGCAGATGCTCTATCCAACTGAGCTATCAGCGCGTATATCCGCAAAAAATGGAGCGGGTGATGGGAATCGAACCCACACAACCAGCTTGGAAGGCTGGGATTCTACCATTGAACTACACCCGCATCTTTGCGACGGTGAATATTCTAACATACCCACCGCCGAGTGTCAACAACTTTTAACAACGATTTCTTCGTTTGAAACAGACACTTCAATACATGTCACAGGAGTACCATCTGCCTCAATAATAATATCAGCAATTTTATCCTCAATATTCCTTCTAATAACATTACGAAGATCACGTGCGCCACGTACTCCAGAGTCCATCTTTTTAACGATAGCCATTGGAACATCCTCTGCATATTTTAGTGTAATGCCCTTATCGCGAAGAGGTTCTTCAAGCTCTGAAAGCATGAGTTTTGCGATATCCGCATAGTTTTCTTCCGTGAGATCGTTAAATAGAACAACTTCATCAACACGGCCAATAAACTCTGGTCTTAAGAAGTCCTTGAGAGCCTTCATGGCCTTATCCTTATTAGCCTCATCCTGAGTCTTACCAAATCCCAAAGCGTTTTCACGGCGGTCTGAGCCAGCATTAGAGGTCATAATAATTACAGTGTTTTCAAAGTTAACAGTTCTACCCTGCGCATCGTTGATTTTTCCCTCATCAAGAATCTGAAGAAGTATATTCATAACATCTGGATGCGCCTTTTCAATCTCATCGAAAAGAATTACAGAGTAAGGTTTACGGCGAACCTTCTCAGTAAGTTGGCCTGCCTCGTCGTAGCCAACATATCCTGGAGGTGAGCCAATAATTCTTGAGACACTATGCTTCTCCATGAACTCAGACATATCAAGACGAATAAGAGTCTCTGGTGTATCAAAGAGTTCCATAGAGAGACGTTTTACAAGTTCAGTCTTACCTACACCTGTAGGTCCTACAAATATGAATGACGCAGGACGTCTACGTGAATTTATTTGAATACGTGAACGTTTAACTGCGGCAGCAACAGCGCGAATAGCTTCGTCCTGACCTTTTACGTGCGCCTTGAGGTTCTCCTCAAGGTCAGCAAGCTTTTTAAGGTCAGATTCAATAACTTTTGCTGCCGGAATGCCCGTCCAAAGGTGAATAACCTTTGCAAGGTCCTCCTCTTTCACTTCATTATCTGATGCAGCCTTTTGAAGTTCTGGAAGTTTCTGCTCAAAAGCTAAAATTTCTGCCTTTGTCTTAGCCTGTTCCTCGTAATCAGGATCCTCAGTTTCTTCCTCCATATCTTGAAGGTCAAGCTTTGCATCTGCGAGTTCCTTCTCCATGATTTCAGCTTCTGAAATCGCCTTGTTTCTAAGGTTTGCACAAGTACAAGCCTCATCAAGAAGGTCAATAGCCTTATCAGGGAGGAAACGATCAGTAATATAGCGTTCAGAGAGTACAACTGCTCTGTGAACAAGTGAGTCAGAAATCTTTACTCTGTGATAGTTCTCATAATATGACTTAATGCCACAGAGAACTTCATAAGTCTGTTCAATTGATGGCTCATCAATTTTAATTGGCTGGAAACGTCGTTCTAAAGCGGCATCTTTTTCAATATGCTTTCTATACTCTGTGAACGTTGTAGCACCAATAACCTGAATCTCACCACGAGAGAGAGCTGGTTTCAAGATATTGGCAGCATTCATAGTACCTTCAGAATCGCCTGTACCAACGAGATTATGCACCTCATCTATAAAGAGAATGATATTTCCCTCTTTTTTAACTTCCTCAATAAGACCCTTTATACGGCTCTCAAACTGCCCACGGAACTGTGTACCAGCAACGAGTGCAGTCAAATCAAGTAAGTGAATTTCCTTATCCTTAAGTTTTGCAGGAACATCGCCAGACGCAATCCTAAGAGCAAGACCCTCTGCAATAGCAGTTTTACCTACACCAGGTTCACCGATGAGGCAAGGATTGTTCTTTGAACGGCGACAGAGAATCTGTACAGCACGGCTGATTTCCTGATCACGGCCAATGATGGCATCAAGTTTGCCATCCCTTGCCTTCTCAGTGAGATCCGTGCAATAAGTGCCGAGATAACGGCGCTTTTTTCTGTCGCCTTTCTCCCCACGCTTTCTGCGGCGTTCTTTTTTATTGTTCTCTTCTTCCGGTTTCTTTGAAACAACCATGTCTGGATCATTTTGAAGTGCTCCTCCAAAGTTGCCAAGTGCACCGAAAAGGCTCGAGAGGTCCGGCATTGATGGAGAACCGCCTGTTTCAAAATCATCTGCATCATCATTGAATCCCATGAGAGAACTAAATTGCTCAGAAATTGAATCAATGTCGTCGGGATTAATACCCATTTTGTCCATCATCTGCTTAACAGGACCGATATTGAGTTCAGCGGCACATTTAATGCAGTATCCCTCTGGCTCACCCTGCTGTTGGCCATCAGGGCCATCTATTTTAGACACAAAAACAACAGCTGGGTTCTTTTTGCATCTTACGCAAAGCATCTGTTTCATTTATTTTATTTCCTCTGTTTCTATATTTGTATCTGAATCTTTTTCATTCTTCTTCGCTTTAATCTTTGCAACAACATCTGGGATATATGAAGCAAATGCAACTAGCGTCAATGTAGCTGATATGGCAACAAGTATCATGAGAAGTTCATGTGGCATAATCCAAAAATTTGAAATTGCACCAAAGCTTGGAGCAAACAGCATCAAAAGGCCCATGACCAAATAAAAGACAACTGTTGCAACTTTACCATAGATAATGGCAGCCTGTGGAACTATATCCATAGATAAAAGTACAAAGCTTCCAATAAGCATTGAAAGTTCCTTTAAGATAAAGAGTAAGAACACATATGAGAATAATTTGAGAGCCTTATCCTCAGACTCCTGGAATTCTCTAAAATATACGAGGGTCACTGTAATCTCTGTAAGTTTGTCTGCTGCTGGATCGAGAAGCTTACCAAGTTTACTAATCTGATTAAAATGTCGAGCAATTTTTCCATCAAATAAGTCTGTTATTCCAGAGATGAAAATTACTGCAACCGCTATCAAGTATCTCTTTGTAACAAAGAAATAAACAAAGAATGGAATCGCAATAATTCGAAGAACAGATAAAAGGTTAGGAATAGTCCAAGCGTCCTTTCCCATATCTTCAAACTGGGCTTCAAGATTACTAAATTTACTAATTTTTCCCATAATTACTATCTCCTCTTATTTACACTTTTTTATCTCGCCTACGGAGTATAAATAAGTTCTATTGCCAAGATTAAAAGCCATAATTGCCGAACTATCAGCATCATACTTTTTCTGAATTGAGCCACCGGACCTAATCACGCAAACCTGGTCATCAAAAACTGCTGATATACGGCCGTTGCTCATATAAAGCGATTTTACAGATTTATCAAAATCTCTATCAAATGTCTGTGAGAGACCACTTGAGTAACAGAGAATCTTGACATCGTTTGTACTTCCGTGCTGTGCAAGTGCTATTGCAGTATAGCCATCCTCTGAAAAAGTGAAATTTTGAAGCGTGCTTGAACCATATTCAAGTTCTGTCTTATTCTTAAGACCTTTGATGAACGATGTTAAGTTGTCACCAATCATAACAATGTTATCATTCTTTGAAAAATGTACTGCAAGAGCTGCTGTTCCTGGATATTCAAATTCAGCCTTTGGCTCAGAATAGTTAAAGTCAAACACAATAACTTTTGAATAAATCTCTCCATCACGTGCACCCACAACAGACACAGCTGCATAACGTCCATTATCTGCAAGGTCGAGGGATGTAATCATATCCTGTGCACAAGACCAAGAGAATATCTCGCTCTTATAATTGTTGCTATAAACTTTGAGTTTTGATGCGCAATCATCTGAAAATGTTGCAATAGCGATATTACCTTTTGCGCCCATAGCGGCTGTAATTATCTTCTCATCGTCCTTAGTTTCTCCAGAGAAGAGTGTATCAGTTCTATTTTCAACTCTAAAACGATTTCCGTTTCGGTTGTATAAAATAACCTTGCTACCTCTTGAACTCATTTTTGGAGATGAATATGTATGCGATGTAGTCTTTATCAGTTTCGCAGTTGAATCAAGAGTAAAGGTATCTTGATCAGTAAGAACAAAGAGATCTCCATTAAGAACTGTGATTTCTTTTACAGATCCCGAATTCAAATTGTATGGATAACCGGGTCCAGGATTGAGTCCCGACATAAAACTTCTAAGGCTATCGGTGATATCGGTGACTGTTGCAATATTGAGGCGTTCCGCCGCCATAATGAATAAAAAGAAAACTACAACAAGCGTAAGCATAATGCGTATGCCCACCTTCATACCGTTCGTAATTTTGAAGTTAAACCTTCTATGTTTCTTATTCATTTACATCACCTCCATAATAAACTTTATTTAGGTACAAGCCATGTGCTGGTGCTGTTCTACCGGCTGCAGCTCTGTCTTTTTTATCAAGAATTATTCTAATGCCATCCGGCTTTATCTTACCTTCATTTATGAAGAGTAAAGTTCCAACCATGATGCGTACCATGTTGTAGAGGAAGCCGTCACCTGTGACACTAAATGTCACGAGGTCGCCATCGCGTTCAACCGATGCATCAAAAATGGTGCGTGTGCAATCCTCCAATTCACATTTTGAACCAGACAGGGCTGTAAAATCATGTGTTCCAATAAAATCCTTTGCACATCTATCAAGAAGTTCAACGTCAAGTGGCTGTGGATAAAGAAGCGCACGGCCATTAAGGAAAGGATCTTTAGCTCTACTGTTCAAAATCTTATACACATACTGTTTCTTCACACAGGAATAACGCGGATGAAAATCAAGGTCGACATCAGAGACAGAAAAAACCGATATGTCATCAGGAAGTTTCGCATTTAATCCGCCTTGAAGTTTAAAGCAGTCAACATCTGATTCTGTTTTTATAGTGCAGCAGTACTCATTAGCATGCACACCAGCGTCTGTACGCGAGCATCCAGTCAAATCAAGTCGCTGGCCCAAAATCTCTTCAACAGCATCTTGAAGCCTCTCCTGGACAGTCACAGCATTATCCTGTACTTGCCAACCATGGTAGTTTGTACCGAGGTATTTAATTTTTAAAAGTATCTGTCTCATTACGAATACCCCGTCAAACTTAAAACATACTTAAATTAATCTTACAATCAAATTAAATGCGGGAATAAAATATTTAACGCCACAACTCCACCAGTTGAAATCAAGATGAAAAGAGAAGCAAAAACATCAAGTTTCGAATACTTCATTACTTTCATTCTTGTTCTGCCCTCGGCGCCGTGATAACAACGGCACTCCATGGCAAAGGCAAGCTCATATGCTCGTCTAAATGAGGTTATGAAAAGTGGGACGAGCACAGGTATCAATGCCTTTGCTCTCTCAAGTAGAGTGCCGGTTTCAAGATCGGCGCCTCTCGCCTTCTGCGCGTTTGTAATCTTCTCAAATTCATCCACAAGTGTTGGGATGAATCTCAAAGCTATTGTCATCATCATTGCGATAGTATGAACACTATTCTTCATGAACTTAAGTGGTGAAAGAAGTTGCTCAATACCATCAGTTATTAGTGTTGGGCTCGTTGTATAAGTAAGCATTGAACTTGCAACAACAAGTGCAGTAATTCTAACAATCATAAAGACGGCTGTATAAATACCACCAGTTGTCACCTTTAGGAAATGCCATTCAAAAAGCATATTTCCTTTATCCACATAAAAGACATTTAAAATCGCAGTGAAGATGATAATTATCAAAATCGGTTTAATACTCTTTGCAATTATCTTAAGTGGAATCTTTGAAACCAATACAATCACAAAAAGGCTTAAAACCATAACTCCCAAAGCATAGAAATTCTTGCAAAGGAAAATCACGATAATATAAATAAAAGTCAAAACCAGTTTCATTCTAGGATCAAGCCTATGAATTATAGAGTTACCTGGAAAGAACTGACCTATTGAAATATTACTCATAACTTAAAGCCCTCCTCTCGGAGTCTTTTAAGTTCATTGAGACCAAATTCCAAAGTGTAGACATCTGTTCTTACAGGAAGTCCACGTTTCTTAAGTTCTAAGAAAACTTTAGTTATTTCTGGCACGTCAAGACCATATGATTCAAGTTCTTCAGCTCTTGAGAAAGTCTTAGGCGGTGTATCGTAGCTTACAATTTTTGATTTGTTTACGACGAGCACCTTTGTTGCGTATCTCGCAACATCCTCCATCGAATGAGATACGATCATTACTGTACTACCCGTCTCATTTTTATAATTTCGAATGAGATGGAGAATCTGGTCGCGACCCTTTGGGTCAAGTCCAGATGTTGGCTCGTCGAGAATTAAGATTTTTGGCTCCATTGCCATTACTCCGGCAATAGCGACACGTCTCTTCTCGCCACCTGATAAATCAAAAGGTGACTTATCAAGCATCTCCGATGTTACACCCGTAAACTCAGCAGCACGGAGAACTCTCTCCTCCACCTCTTTTTCAGAGAGGCCCATATTTTTTGGACCAAAAGCAATATCTTTAAATGCTGTCTCCTCAAAAAGTTGATACTCAGGATACTGGAAACAGAGGCCAACTTTAAAACGGGCTTCTTTAAGAGTAGCTTTACTCTCCCAAATATCCTGACCATCGACGATGACTTTACCAGAGGTAGGTTTTAAGAGACCGTTGAAATGCTGAATAAGAGTTGATTTACCAGAACCTGTATGGCCAATTACAGCGACAAGTTCACCCTCTTCGATTTCAAGGTTTACTGAATCAAGTGCAGTTACTTCAAAAGGAGTACCCACACTATACTTAAATGTTAAATTGTCGGTTTTTAAAATCGACATCTTGTTTACTTCCAATCGTTAATAATAGCTTCTGCGCATTCAACTGGTGTTAAGACCTCATCTTTTAACCCCAGTCTCATAGAAAGAAGTGTAGACTGAGGAACGTCAAGTCCTACACGTCTTATTTCGTCTACATTCATAAACACTTCACGAGGTGTGCCCGAAAGAAGTATCTTTCCCTTCTCCATAACCACGACCTTATCTGCCATTACAGCCTCATCCATGTTGTGAGTAATAAATACAACTGCCATTCCCAAATCATCATGGAGTGATTTGATAGTCGACATTACCTCTTTTCGTCCCTTAGGGTCAAGCATAGCAGTAGACTCGTCGAGAACAATACACTCGGGTTGCATAGCGATAATGCCGGCAATAGCAATTCTCTGCTTTTGGCCACCAGAAAGCTTATGAGGCTCCATCTCACGAAAGTCGTACATGCCAACAGCCTTCAAGGCATCATCTACGCGCTTTCTAATCTCTTCTGGAGCAAGTCCTAAGTTCTCAGGTCCAAAAGCGACATCCTCCTCAACAACTGTAGCGACAATTTGATTATCGGGGTTTTGGAAGACCATACCGACATGTTGACGAATAGTCATAGTTTGTTCCTCGTCAGTTGTCGGTATACCATTTACCGAAACCTGTCCCTTGTCGGGAATCAAAATTGCGTTTGACAGTTTTGAGAGTGTTGATTTACCAGAGCCGTTATGACCAAGCACAGCAATAAAGTCACCCTTATGTACATCGAGTGACACACCGCTTACAGCCCAGTGTGGTTCTATACCATCCTGAGTCTCTTCGTCATAAGTGAAATAGACGTTATCAAATTTTAAAATTACGTCTTTGTCCATATTGCACTAGCTCCACAAGGAAGACACATATTTGTGTCTGTAGTTTTAAGTCCAATTTCATCACAGGTAACTTTGCCACCATATTTCTTTGAAACGGTTGAGCCTAAGATATAGCTCATAACTGATGGTGAAAGACCTGTTGTGTATGAATTTATAAGTACCATAAGAGGATTATCTGAAAGTACCTTTGATGCAAGGTCAACGAAGTCAAAGATTTTATCCTCAAGTTGCCAAACCTCACCGCCCGGTCCTCTACCATATGAAGGTGGGTCCATTATTATGATGTCATATTTGTTCCCACGGCGGATTTCACGCTCGATGAACTTTTCGCAGTCATCGACGAGCCAACGGCAAAATCTATCCTGAAGGCCAGATGCCTGTGCGTTCTCCTTTGCGTAAGCAACCATTCCCTTTGAGGCATCAACATGAACTACAGCTGCATCCTCTGAAAGTGCTGCTATTGTTGCGCCACCTGTATAGGCAAATAAATTAAGTACTTTTACCTGTCCATTCTCACCGCAGCCTTTACCCTGGTTCTCTCTTATTACATCGCGAAGGAAGCCCCAATTGACTGCCTGTTCCGGAAAAAGACCTGTATGTTTAAAGCCCATTGGCTTAATTTTGAATGTTAAGTCACGGTAATTAATCTTCCACTCATCTGGAATCGGTTTTAAATACTCCCATTCACCGCCACCTTTTGTCGAACGGTGATAATGCGCATGCGCATTTTTCCAGTATTTATTTGTCTTTGGAGTTTTCCAAATTACCTGTGGATCAGGACGGATTAAAATGATGTCACCCCAACGCTCAAGACGTTCTCCAGATGAGCAATCAATAAGTTCATAATCCTGCCAATATTCTGTAGCTCGCATTCTTAGTCCTCAAACTTTATCTGTTCTATTTTTCCCTGATATGGGATACCGAGGTGTTTATAACCTGCCGGTGTAACCACTCTTCCTCGAGGAGTACGTGAGAGGAAACCTATCTGCATGAGATATGGTTCATACACGTCCTCGATGGTTATGGCCTCCTCGCCTATCGCAGCAGCGATAGTGTCAAGACCAACTGGTCCACCATTATAATTCCTAATCATTGCCGTGAGAAGAAGTCGGTCAATATTATCAAGGCCGAGTGGATCGATTTCCATTCTTGCGAGAGCAAGTTCTGCAGTCTCTTTAGTAATAGTTCCATTACCAACAACTTCAGCAAAGTCACGGGCACGCTTTAAAAGTCTATTTGCAATACGAGGTGTGCCACGTGAGCGAGAAGCAAGTTCAAAAGCGCCCTCCTCGTCGATACCGATATCAAGCACTCCAGCAGAGCGTTTAACAATACCAGCGAGTTCGTCTGGTGTATAAAGTTCAAGTCGAAGAATAACACCAAAACGGTCACGGAGTGGTGCTGCAATTTGACCTGCTCTTGTTGTAGCACCCACCAAAGTAAATCTTGGAAGGTCAAGTCTAATCGACTGAGCCGAAGGTCCTTTACCAATGATGAGATCGACAGCGCCATCCTCCATTGCAGGATAAAGGATCTCTTCAATCTGCTTTGAGAGACGATGAATCTCATCAATAAAGAGTACATCGCCATCATCGAGGTTTGTAAGCAAAGCGACAAGGTCACCCTGCTTTTCAATTGCTGGACCTGAAGTAACTCTGATATTTACGCCCATCTCTGAAGCTATAATACCTGCGAGTGTTGTTTTGCCAAGTCCCGGAGGTCCATAAAGCAAGACATGGTCCATAGGTTCGCCACGTCTCTTTGCGGCGTCTATGTATATTTTTAAATTTTCCTTAACTTTTTCCTGGCCAATATAGTCATTCAAAGTCTTAGGTCTAAGTGAAAGTTCTACTGAGGCATCCTCTTGTCCACTATAATGAGGATCAACATATCTGCCTTCAAAGTCCATATCCTCAGGACTGAATGTGCTAGTATTCATATGCCTTCCTCCTTAACGTGAGAGTTGCTTTAAAGCCTGTTTAATCATCTGGTCAACTGGAAGTGAAGGATCACAGTTGCCAACCGCTATGGCAGCTTCTGACTGGCTGTAGCCAAGCCCAACAAGAGCTGCAATAGCCTTTGGTGCTTCGCCCTTTCCAGTTGAAGCGGAAACGGCTGCTGCAAAAGTTGCGCCACCTGTTGTCCCGCCAAGTTTGCCGACCTTGTCCTTAAGTTCAAGGCAAACTCGCTGAGCAACCTTAGGGCCTACGCCCTGCGCAACGGTGATTGACTTTGCATCGCCCGATGCGATAGCAAGGTAAAGCTGGGATGGGGTCATCTCTGAAAGTATTGAAAGTCCTGCCTTTGGTCCAACACCAGAGACAGATATGAGAAGTTTAAATGCATCAAGTTCCTCCTTATCAAAGAAGCCATAGAGGTCCATTACGTCCTCACCAACTTTAAGATAAGTGTAGAGCGTTACTTTTGAACCGATAGGTCCAAGTTCTTTAAGCGTGTTGTATGAGACATAGCAGAGATAAGCGACACCATTACAATCAACTGCAGCAGTGTTATTATCTGTGAAAGCAAGTTCTCCAGTTAAACTAAAAAACACGTTTATTCCCCTTTCAAGATTTATTCCCCATTATTTCCCTAAGTCCATATAAATATAATACGCGCATTATAATATATGAATAACTGTGTAATTATATCACGCATTAAAGTAAATATCAAATGGTTACATAATAAAAAAGCCAAGTTGGTTGCCCAACTTGGCTTTCAAAATTTTAAATTCCTTTTCTTTCAGTTAACTTTCTTCTCGAAGGCGCAGCAGAAAGTCCGGAGCCTCCAACATGACCGTGACAAATGGCCATTGCGAGAGCATCGGCGGTATCATCTGGTTTCGGCACTTTAGAGAGTCCAAGAATATTTTTGGTCATTTGCATGACCTGTTTCTTGTCCGCTTTGCCGTAACCTGTTACCGCCTGCTTAACCTGCAAAGGCGTGTATTCGTACACGGGAATCCCGTTGTTTTCGGCGCAAAGTAAAAGTACGCCGCGCGCCTGTGCTACGTCGATTGCCGTCTTAACATTTGTCTGAAAGAACAATTTTTCCATTGATAGCGCCTCTGGATGACAGCGCTTAATTATGTAATCCATATCGTTATAAATTTCAACGAGTCTTTTTGGAAATGGCGTATCTTTATCAGTCGTAATTGCACCAAAATCCACTATGGAAAACTTTGCTTTTTCATAATCCAAAATGCCCCAACCGACAATAGCATAGCCAGGGTCAACACCGAGAATTCTCATTGAATTTCTCCTTTAAAACTTAAATCTTTTGAGCAATATCCCAAGCGCCCCAAATAGCTGTTCTAAGGTTACCAACCTTTGCGCAGTCACCGATAAGGTGAACGTTCTTGCCTTCAGCTGCAAGAGGGGTTGATGTATAACCAACAGATGTGATTACACTGTCACATGGGATCTTTTTCTCGCCTTCTAGAGTCTCAATAACAACGTATCCATCGCCTATTTCCTTAGTTTTAGTATTGAGATAAACAGGTACGTTATTTGATTTGAAGTAATCGCGAAGGAATGATGAGTTTGCAAGGCAAAGATTCTTAACACACATAAGGTCATCCTGCATCTCTACGATGATTGGCTTCTTGCCCTTTCTGTGTAAATCATAGCCTATCTCTGAACCTGTAAGACCACCGCCAATGATTACTACTGTATCACCAACGCTCTTTTTCTCAAGGAGATAATCCGTTGCATCCATAGCCTTTTCAGCACCAGGAACATTTAATGTTCTAGCCTTGGCACCTGTTGCGATGATGTACTCATCAGCCTTGATGTCAGAGAGCGACTTAACCTCAGTATTGAGATGAACTTCGATACCCATCTTGTCAAGCTGACGCTTTTCCCACTCGATAAGGGCCTTATCATGCTCTTTGAAATCTGGTGCTGCAGCAGCGATAAATACGCCACCGAGTTCGCCTGACTTCTCATAGATTACAGGCTCATGACCACGTAGTTTAAGGCGCTGAGCAGCCTCCATGCCACCGATGCCGCCACCGATGATGGCAACTTTCTTTTTCTTTAGAGCCTTGTGAATTTCATATTTTTTAGACTGCATTGAAGCAGGGTTTATTGCACAACGGCACATCTTGATTGACTCGATAAGATCCTGGTCATTAGCAGATTTACCATGCTTTGCCATTGTAAGGCAAGCTGCGTGACAAGAAAGACAAGGCTTGATATCCTCTTCTCTATCTTCTAAAACCTTTGTGAGCCATTTTGGATCAGCAAGGAACTGGCGACCGATACCAACAGCGTCAATCTCACCATTTTTAACAGCGTCTGCACCAACATCAAGTGTCATACGACCAGCGCATACTACTGGGATGTCAACAAATTTCTTGATATGCTTAACCTCTTCAAGGTTGCAGTTTTGTGGCATATACATTGGAGGATGTGGCCAATACCAAGCATCATATGTACCATTATCGCAGTTAAGAAGGTCGTATCCTGCATCCTGAAGGTATTTTGCAGCCTTTTCAGATTCTTCCATTGTTCGGCCAACTTCAACATAATCAGTTTCTCCAGGAACTGCGCCCTGACAGAATCCCTTTGTCTTTGAAACTACTGAATAGCGAAGAGAAACTGGATAATCCTTACCACAAGTTTTCTTGATTTCTTGAACGATTTCAACTGCAAAACGATAGCGGTTCTCAAAAGATCCACCGTATTCGTCATCACGTGAATTAACATAAGGAAGTGTAAACTGATCGAGAAGATATCCCTCATGAACAGCATGTATTTCTACGCCATCCACACCAGCTTCTTTGCAAAGGCGCGCAGTCTCACCAAAAGCATAAACTATATCAGCTATTTGCTCTTTGGTCATAACTGGACATGTAACGTCCTCTGCCCAACGATTTGGAACTGCTGATGGTGCAGTTGTCAAATATGCTGGATCCATAAGCGGTTTTGCAACAGTACCGATAATCTTGTTGTTAATAAGCATTGTCATCATAGCTGAAAGAGCAAATGAACGACCAACACCCGCTGTCATTTGAACAAAGAGTTTTGCACCTGTCTTATGGACTTCGTCCATGAACTTCTTAAGCTCTTTAAATTTCCACTTGTGCTCATAGAGCCAAGCACCACCAACAAGATCCTTGATAGGAGCAACACCAGGGATAATAAGGCCGCAGTTGTTATCTGCAATTGTCTTCATAAGACGTGCCGCTTCTTTATCAAAATGGTTTGGCTCACCAAAACCAAAAATGCATGTGCCGCCCATAGGTGCGAGTACTATGCGGTTTTTGATTTCAAGTTCGCCAATCTTCCACGGTGTGAACAGTGGTTCATACTGTTTTTGCATAATTATCTCTCCTCATTAAACTGTCAATGCATAGCCAGAGGTCTTGCATGCTTCTGCATCGACAACATTTTCATCACATACAAGCGTACCATTGATGAATACCTTGTCAATACCAAAGGAATGTGTCTGATTTGGTATTGCAGCAAGGATTTCATCAAGATCCTTCTTGCCATATTTCTTGGCAAGTTCGTGTACTGTGTAACCCTCGTACTCCTCATAGCCTTTTGTGTGAGTGGATGTCGATAAATCCAGATGCAAGTGACTTGCCACCGAGGTCAAACACCTTATCTGCCTTGGTTTCGTCAACTTCGCCAACCTCTAAAATCTTATCATCTTCAAAGAGGACGGAGCCCATAAATGCATCTGCGCCAGTACCATCATAAATTTTACAATTTTTGAGTAATGTTGCCATTTGTCTACCTCCCACTCATTAAT
>JAGHSI010000072.1 GCA_018065925.1 Candidatus Limimonas coprohippi | reverse complement strand
GCAGATAATATCAAAGAATTCGGTAATACAGAATCAATCACTTGCCCACGTTGTGGCAAAAACGTATATATGAATCTTCTCAAAGCTACAAACGGACTTGGTGTTTTCAATGTTGCTCTTATTAACTTTAACGTTGATCTCTTTGCTATTTGTCCAGAGTGTAACTCTAAGTTTGCAGTTGATAAGGATATCGCTGCAAAAGCCGGCAAAGAGAAGTCTAACAACTACTCTATGATTAATGAGAAAAACATCACATTTATTAAAGATTTAAAGTAATTTAAATAAAAAAATAAGACGGTTGAGGCTCTCCTCAACCGTCTTTTCTTTTTGTTATTTAGCCGAAGTATCTCTCAAGCATACCCTTAAGGGCTTTGCCGTGACGAGCCTCGTCTCTTGCCATTTCATGAACTGTGTCATGAATAGCATCAAGGCCGTTCTTCTTAGCACAAGCAGCAAGATCTGTCTTACCCTGTGTAGCGCCGAACTCACAGTCAACTCTCCAAGCGAGGTTGTCCTTTGTTGTAGCCTTCATGTTTGGCTCAAGATCTGCGCCGAGGAGCTCAGCAAATTTAGCAGCATGCTCTGCCTCTTCGTAAGCAGCCTTTTCCCAGTAGAGACCGATTTCTGGATAACCTTCTCTATGAGCGATACGAGCCATGCAAAGGTACATACCTACCTCTGAGCACTCACCATTGAAGTTAGCCATAAGCTGTTCAAAGATGTACTTCTTATCCTCTTCAGAGATGTCAGGGTTGTTCTTTACAGTCTTAGCATAGATACCATACTCATGCTCAGCAGCAAGTGTAAGCTCACCCTCAACCTCTTTAAATTTATCAGCACCTACGTGGCATACTGGACACTCTGCTGGAGCAGTTTCACCTTCATAGATATATCCACAAACTGTGCATACAAACTTTTTCATGATATAAACCTCCAAATAAAATTTTCTAAATTATTGAATACCTAATATATGTTTTTGTTAAGAGAATTAGAGAGTAATCTTATGGAATACTTTCTTACCCTTCTTAACAACAATACCTTCTTTAAGTGCAGCCTCATCAAATGATGCCTGTGGGTCTGTCACCTTAGCATCGTCAACTGAGATACCGCCCTGCTGTACAAGACGTCGAGCCTCACCATTTGAGCTTGCGAGACCAGCCTTTACCATAATGGTAAGGATACCAATCTTACCATCAGTAAGATCTGCTGCGTCGAGCTTTGTCTCAGGCATATTCTCAAGGTCACCTGAACCTGAGAAGAGAGCGCGAGCTGTAGCCTGAGCCTTTGCTGCCTCCTCTTCACCATGAACCATGTTTGTAAGTTCATAAGCGAGGATTTCTTTGGCTTCATTAAGCTTTGAGCCTTCCCAAGTGCTCATCTCATCGATCTGCTCAAGCGGAAGGAATGTAAGCATACGGATGCACTTCATAACATCTGCATCACCAACGTTTCTCCAATACTGATAGAACTCATATGGAGATGTCTTTTCTGGATCAAGCCATACTGCATTACCTGCAGTCTTACCCATCTTCTTACCCTGTGAGTCAGTGAGAAGTGTAATTGTCATTGCGTGAGCATCCTCACCGAGTTTCTTTCTGATAAGTTCAGTACCACCAAGCATATTTGACCACTGGTCATCGCCACCGAACTGCATGTTACAACCGAAGTTCTTGAAGAGATAATAGAAGTCATATGACTGCATAATCATGTAGTTAAACTCGAGGAATGAGAGACCTTTTTCCATACGCTGCTTATAGCACTCAGCACGAAGCATATTATTAACTGAGAAACAAGGCCCAACTTCACGGAGAAGCTCAACATAGTTGAGGTTTAAGAGCCAGTCAGCATTATTTACCATCTCTGCTTTACCAGGACCAAATTCAATAAAACGTTCCATCTGACGCTTAAAGCACTCAGCATTGTGCTGAATATCCTCTTTTGTGAGCATCTTTCTCATATCAGTTCTGCCAGATGGGTCACCAATCATAGTTGTGCCGCCACCGATTAAAGCAACTGGTGTATTACCAGCCTGCTGAAGACGCTTCATGAGTGTAAGTGCCATAAAGTGTCCAGCTGTAAGGCTATCAGCTGTGCAGTCAAAGCCAATATAAAACTTTGCTTTACCAGCATTTACCATTGTTCTAATCTCTTCTTCATTTGTCACCTGGGCAATAAGTCCACGTGCAACGAGTTCTTCATAAATCTGCATTCTTATTTCTCCTTCTATATGCATGCACTTTCGATCATCTCTCGAGCGCTCTTAATTTGCAATTCTGTAATATTTACGCCGCCAATGATTCTGGCAACTTCTTCCACTCGACCGTCCCCGTCGAGAGGCGTCACATAAGTATAAGTCTTCTCATTTTGAACTTTCTTCTCTACAACAAAATGAGTATCAGCATAAGCTGCAACCTGTGCACTATGCGTAATACAGATTACTTGGCTCTTTTTTCCAACATTCTTTAAAACCTTAGCAATCTTTTCCGCTGCGCTTCCAGAAACGCCTGTATCTATTTCATCAAAAATCATTGTACCTACGTTATTGTTTTTTGATAAAACATTCTGAATAGCGAGCATAATTCTTGAGAGTTCACCACCTGACGCAATCTTTGCAAGAGGTTTCAAAGCCTCACCCGGGTTTGGTGAAATCAAGAATTCTATATTATCTGAACCAGTAGGGTTCAGTTTTGTACGTTCAAAGTTAACTGAGATTTCAACATTTGGCATATCAAGGAAAGTGAGCTCATGTTTTACATGTATCTCAAATTCAGAAGCCGCATGTTTTCTTGAAAGCGAGAGTTTTTCAGCAATATCAAGAAGAATCTCTTTATCTTTCTCAAGTTTTGCGATTATCTCATCCTGACTCAAGTTTAAATTGATTAAAGTATCAAGTTCATTTTTAGAATTTTCAAGATACTCAAGTATTTCTTCTTCAGACTCGCCATATTTACCTTTTAATTTGAAGAGGAAACTAATTCGTTCCTCTATCTCAGCGAGCTTTGAAGGGTCAAATGAGAGCTCATAAAGAGTCCTCTCAAGCTCATTCTTTTTCTCCTCAAGTTGATAAGTAAGTTCCATCATCTCTGAGGAGAGTTTTGCTGCGGGCTCGTAGTGAGCGGCAGACTTCTCTAGTGACTTTGAGGCGTCGAACATAGCGTTTACAACGCCTGTAGTTTCGTCGCCGTCAGAGAGAATCATGAGAGCATCCTTGAGCCCGCCAATTACCTTTTCAGAATTTCTGAAAAGATCACGTTTTTCGCAGAGCTCATCATACTCGCCGACCCTTACACCAGCACTCTCTATTTCATCTATTTCATGTTTTAAAAATTCAATTCTTTTTTCTTTTTCTTCCTCATTTTGAGACATAGCCTTGAATTTCTTATAGAGATTTGAATATGCTGAATACTTTTCGAGATAATCAAGATAAAGATTCTCATTTTGAGCAAGGGCATCAAGGTACTTATAGTGGTATTCAGGATTTAAAAGATTTTGGCTATCGTGTTGTCCATGAATACTTATAAGATCTTTGCCTAGTGCCTTAAGCATTGAAACAGTCACCGCAGAGCCATTTACCTTACAAGAATTTCTACCATCAAGACTGATGATGCGGGAAATGTGTAAAGTATCATCATCACTCAAAGGAATTCCTAAATGATAAAGTTGTTTTTTGACATCAGGGGTTATGTCAGAAAACAGAGCTGTGACCTGTGCTTTATCTGTGCCAGTTCGTATAAGTTCTTTAGATGTACGTTCACCAAGGATAGCAGATATGGCATCAATAATAATTGATTTACCAGCACCTGTCTCACCGCTCATAACATTAAGTCCGTTACCAAAATCAATGGTAGCAGATTCAATTATAGCTATGTTTTCAATCCTTAAGTTTTCGAGCATCTTATTCTCCTATAGCTTCAGAAATCTTATCACAAAGTGCCTTTGTAGCCTCTTCAGATCTACAAAGAACAAAAATAGTATCATCACCGGCAATAGTACCGAGAATAGTGTCATTATCTGTCGCATCGAGAGCTGCACAAGCAGCATTTGCCATACCAACGTGAGTTTTTATTACACAGGTGTTAAGCGCGTAATCAACGCTTATAAGCGCCTCAGAAAAAATAGCATTATACTTTGATGAGAGTTTCTCATGTGGAGTTTCATTAGCTGTATAGACAGATTTTCCACTAGAGCCAATCTTTTTCACAAGCTTAAGTTCTTTAATATCTCTAGAAATAGTTGCCTGTGTCACTTCAAAACCTTTTTCTAAAAGTCTTGCTATAAGTTCGTCCTGTGTGCTAATTTGATATGCTTTAATAAGCTCAAGTATAGCCTGCTGGCGCTGCTTTCTTATATTCATAATTACCCCCAATATTATTTCCCCAAAAGCTTCTTATTAAGAATCTCAAAGAAGGCATCATTCTTAATACGAATAAACTTTGCTACCTTCTCAGATTTTTTGATTTTAATTGCGTCTCCAAGGCCAATATCTATAGCCGAGTCACCATCAAGTGAGAGGAAGAGATGCGTATTACTTGATTTTTCATCACAGTAGAGTGTTATCTCATTCTCTGAACTAAATACTGTTGAACGTGAAATGAGTGTCTGAGGACAAATTGGTGTTACAACAATTACCTCGATAGATGGATTGATAATTGGTCCACCTGCTGAGAGTGAATATGCTGAAGAACCAGTTGGTGTTGCAACTATAACACCATCAGCCCTATAACTGTTAGAACGTTTTCCATCACAATCGACATTGATATCAGTGATTTTAAAAAGTTCACCACGCGCAAGAGTCACATCATTGATACAGCTGCTGTTCATAGTGATCTTTCCATTTTTTATAACAGTAACATCAAGAAGCATTCTCTGATCAATTTCATAATTACCATCAATCAAATTCTTTAAGAGTTCAAGTTCGTCACTCTCAAGACCTGCCATAAATGCGAGTCTTCCAGCATTTATGCAAAGAATTGGTTTCATATAATTAATAGTCTGCTTTGCAGCATTAAGCACTGAGCCATCTCCGCCGACCGATATTACTACATCGCACCAATTAAGGAGCTCATCAAAAGGCATATGCTTCATGTTATTAATTGAAGCGAAGACAGAATAGTCATTATCTATACAAGCATATTCTGCTCCATATTTATCGAGCCATTCACATATTTCAAATGTTACATCTTTTGCCTTTTCTCTAGTGAGATTCGGCATCAAAGCTATTTTCATCGCTCAACTCTCCCCATTAAGCACCTTGTGTGATTTTTCAGCAAGTTCAAGTGCAGAAAAATCAAGTTTATTCTCTGAAACCTCTGCTTTTTCTATAAACATCAAATATTCAATGTTACCTTCAGGACCTTTAATAGGTGAAAAGTCGAGGCCTTTGAGTGTAAAGCCACATTCAACCGCAAAGGTCGTGATATTTTCAAGAACTTCGGCGTGTGTCGAGAGTTCTCTGACAACGCCCTTTTTGCCAACTTTTTCACGACCTGCTTCAAACTGTGGCTTTATGAGACAAACGGCCTCACCACCGAATTTAAGCAATTCGCGCATAACTGGCAAAATGATTTTAAGTGAAATAAATGAAACATCAACTGATGCAAAATCTATCTCCTCTGGAATTTCCTCGTGAGTTACATTTCTAAAGTTTGTGCGTTCCATATTTACTACTCGTTCATCAGAACGAAGCTTCCAGGCAAGCTGTCCATAACCTACATCTATCGAATAGACCTTTGATGCACCATTTTGAAGCATACAGTCGGTGAATCCGCCTGTTGATGCACCGATATCCATACATGTCTTTCCCTCTAAAGTAAGTGGGAAAGAATTCATAGCCTTCTCAAGTTTATATCCGCCACGGCTTACATATGGCATTTTACTGCCACGAACCTCTATAGCATCTGTTGGTTTTATTTGAGCACCAGCTTTTAATTCCTTTTGACCGTTGACATAAACCTGGCCTGCCATAATCAAAGCTTTTGCTTTTTCACGGCTATCTGTATGACCAAGTTCAAAGACAACCAAATCAAGTCTCTTCTTGTCGCTCAAACCTACACTCTCCTTAAAACTTCTTCTACGATTTTTTGAGGTGATAATGAATACTCATCCAAAAGTACACTAATTGGTGCATGATGCACGAAAGTATTATCAACTGCAATATGAGCAAAATCACCCTGATATTTATGCTCAAGTAGCATTGAACCAAATGCCTCACCTGCACCACCTGATTTAATACCCTCTTCGAAGAAAAGAGTGGTATCTGATTTCAAAGCTTCTTTAACTGCAAGTTCATCAATAGGCCAAACTCTGTTAAGTTTGATAATTTTAACATCGATACCATACTCAGAAAGTTTTTCTTTAGCAATGCATGCGTTTGAGAAAATATTTCCGTATGTGACGATAGATACAGAAGCAGTCTTTTTGCCAAAAATAGAAACCGGGTCAGATACAGCTTTATATCCCTTTGGAAGATATCCCTCATATCCACGAGGATATCTCACTGCAACAACTCTACCGCCGTTGTCGATAGCTTTTTGAAGTTGAAGTCCAAGTTCCTCATATGAGCTTGGGCTATAAATTACAGAATCAGGAATAGTTCTAAGGAAAGCAACATCAAGAAGGCCCTGGTGACTTCTGCCGTCCTCACCTACAAATCCAGCGCGATCAATAGCGAGCACAACTTTTTGATTCTGCATTGAGACATCGTGTACGAGCTCATCATAAGCGCGCTGAAGGAAAGTTGAGTAAACTGCAAAGACTGGAATGAGACCACCCTTTGCAAGCCCTCCAGAAAATGTCACAGCATGTTCCTCAGCAATTCCTACATCGAAAAATCTATCAGGATATCTCTTTGAGAAATTCTCGAGTCCTGTACCGATAGACATAGCAGCTGTGATTGCACATATTTTATCATTCTTTGCAGCCATCTCACAGAGGAAGTCTCCAAAAGTATCAGAATAATTCTTCTTACCTGGAACCGATATAGGTTCACCCGTTAGAACATTAAATCTTGATATACCATGGAACTGTGATGGATCAAGTTCTGCAGGTTCATATCCAAGACCTTTTACAGTTTGGACATGAAGAAGAACTGGACGGTCATCAAACTCCTTAGCACCTTCAAAGGCACGACAGAGAGCTTTAATATCATTACCATCAACAGGTCCCATATACTGGAAGCCTAAGTCCTCAAAGAAGTTGTTGCTTTGATAGATATAATCCTTTGCAGCACGTTTGAGAGTAGTAAGTTCATTATGAACACTCTCTCCATATGGAAGGTCATCAAGCACATCGAGAACTGCATTTTTCGCCTTATAGTAAACTTTGTTTGTACGAATCCTTGTAAGGTATTTTGCAATTGAGCCTACTGGTGATGAGATGGACATCTCATTATCGTTTAAGACAACAATCAATTTACATTTTTTACGTCCAGCGTTATTAAGTGCCTCATATACAAGTCCACCAGAGAATGAGCCGTCGCCTATTACAACGACTGAATAAGAATCATCTCCAGCCATCTGCTTAGCTTCTGCAAGACCAAAACCAGAAGAAACTGAGGTGCCAGAATGACCAGCGGCAAAATAGTCATGCTTTGACTCCTCTGGATTTGGAAATCCAGAAATACCACCATTTTGTCGAAGTGTGTCAAACTTATCAAATCTACCAGTCAACAACTTGTGAGTGTATACCTGGTGACCTACGTCCCATATGAAGGCGTCCTTTGGAGAATCAAAGGCCTTATGCATAGCAATTGTGAGTTCAACCACGCCAAGGTTAGAAGCCAAATGTCCACCAGTCTTTGATACGGTATCTATAAGTTTCTCACGTACTTCCTTTGCTAAACATTCAAGTTCAGCATAAGACATTTCCTTAAGAAATGCTGGATTATCATTCACTTTTTTCAAGTAATTGTAAGCCATGTTAAACCTCTAGCTATTTGTTTCTGTTAAGAAGATACTTTGTAATTTCTACTAAATATTCAGCATCGTCAAATATTGACAAAGCCTCTAAAGCTTTTTCAGTATATTCCTTTGCAAGTTTTTCTGCGCCATCAATACCGAGTAAAGTTACATATGTAATCTTGCCATTTTGTAAATCCTGTCCAACTTCTTTACCGAGAATTGTAGGATCTCCAGTGACATCTAAAATATCATCAACTATCTGGAATGCGAGTCCTAAATTTTCAGCAAATACTTTAGCTGCTTCAAACTGTTCCTTTGAAGCTCCAGCAATTTCGCATCCCATCTCACAAGCACAACGGATTAAAGCGCCTGTTTTAAGTCTCTCTGTCTCTTTGAGTTCTTCGAAGTCCAAAGTTTCAGCCTTTTCATTTTTTATATCAAGCGTCTGTCCGCCAATCATGCCATATATACCAGCATAATTTGCAAGAAGACGGGTGCATTTGACGATAGTGTGATCAGCTACACCAGCACCAGAAGCTATTTGGAAAGCATAAGTTAAAAGTGCATCGCCGGCAAGAACACCATAAGTCTCACCGTACTTCTTCCAAGTTGATTCTTTACCACGACGCAATTTGTCATTATCCATGCATGGAAGATCATCATGTACAAGTGAATATGTATGAATAAGTTCAAGAGCTGCCGCAAATGGCAATGCATCAATTATGTCGCCACCACATGCTTTACAAAACTCAAGAACAAGCATTGGTCTAATTCGTTTTCCACCATTTTCAACACTATATTGCATTGCATCAGCAACAATCTGATATGGAGTGTTTTTAATACACAAGTAGTCAGATAATGTTACATTGATTAGATTTATTGATGATTCGTAACGTTGCTTTACCTTATCAGATAGCATTGATTTCTTCGACCTCTTCCCCATTAAGCTTGTAAATCTTTTGCTCTGCCTCATTTAAAGCTTTATTACAATCAGCTGCAAGTTTTGTGCCCTCTTCAAAGAGTTTGAGCGACTCCTCGAGTCCAAGTTCACCACTCTCAAGCTGAGCTACTATTTTTTCAAGTTTTGACATTGACTGTTCATATGAAAGTTCTGCCATTATTTTACCTCCGCACTAACAGTGCCATCAGCGAGTTTAATATTTATCAAGTCTCCGGTGTTTATGTCATTAACAGACTTTACAACACCATTTGGTCCCTCAGTGATGCTATAGCCTCTTGAGAGAACTTTAAGTGGCGAGAAAGCGTCGAGTTTACTTGTAAATACAGTAAATCGATTTCTCTCATCAGAGACTTTTCTATTTGCTCTCATGCTCATTCTGTCAACTAAAGAATCAAGCATAAGCCTTCGTTCATTAATAAGAGCAATAGGTCCTTGCATAACTGGTTTAGCCATAAGTTGTTTCAAGTGTGCAAGTTCTGCTTCTCTATCAGGCACTGCGATTTCTGCAGCTGCAGACGGCGTTGGGGCGCGTCGGTCTGCGACATAGTCAGCGATGGTGACATCTGGCTCGTGACCGACACCAGAAATAACCGGTGTGTTCATAGCGTAGATGGCACGTGCAACAGATTCATCATTAAAGCACCAGAGGTCCTCCTGTGAACCGCCTCCGCGCCCTACAATAATGACGTCTGCTAAGCCACTTTGATCAAGCTTTTTCAAAGCAGAAACGATAGAAGCCGGAGCTTCAGCCCCCTGTACAAGCGACGGACAAAGAATAATCTTTGCCGCTGGCCAACGGCGCTTTAAGACTTTACAGATATCCTGAAAAGCTGCGCCAGTCTCTGCAGTTACAACGCCAACAGTTTTTGGAAACCTTGGGAGAGGTTTTTTATGTCCCTCATCAAAGAGTCCCTCTTTTTCCAGCTTTTCACGAAGTTGCTCAAATGCGACGCTTAAAGCGCCAGCACCCTCCGGCATCATGTCGTTGATATAAAGCTGATAAGCACCATCACGTTCGAAAACTGAGACACGACCTACTGCTAAAACTTTCATGCCATTTTCTGGAACAAACTTGTATCTCATTCGTTCATTCTGTCCTCTGAACATAACAGCTTTAATCGATGACTTATCATCTTTCAAGGTTAAGTACCAGTGACCAGAAGAATGAGCTTTAAAGTTTGATATCTCTCCTTCGACAGCAACGCACTGAAGTGAGAAATCCTGTTCCATCAAACTCTTAACATAATTATTAAGTTGTGCTACCGAGTAAACCTCAGGTGTCACATTAATCATAAAATTACCTCAAATCAAATATGAGCCAAGAATTGCAACGCCCACAGCGTTATCGCTTGAATACTGTGGCTCAGCGAAAAAAGCTTCTCTGCCTAATCCTTCACAGTATTCACGAAGTCCGTTTTGAAGGATGCTATTTGACATAACGCCACCCGAAAATACAACTGGAAGTTTTTCCTCAGTCAAGACGGATGAGAGCATCGCTTTTAAAGCTTCTTCGATATACTTCAAGCAAAATAGAGCTATGTCCTCGGCCTTTTCACCGTCGTCAAACATCTTCTTGCACTTATTTTCAAGACCAGAAAGACTGCAGTCTCTGCCTTTCATCGAGGCCCTAATCTTTCCGACCTCGTAATTTGAAGAGAGAGCCAATTTTTCAAGCTCTGGTCCACATGGAAATTTAAGTCCAAGCATAACGCCAACTCTATCTACAGCCTGACCCGCTTTGAGATCAGAGGATGTACCAAGTGTTGTAGCTGAGACTGGACAGCGTTCGCTCTTAGTGATAAGCAGCGACTCAGTAGTGCCTCCAGATACATGAAAAGCAAGGAAATCTTTTCCAACAAGATCAAGCCTTCCAGCGCTAAATAGTGCCGCTGTCACATGCCCCTCCTGATGGGATACCAAAAACAGAGGAACACCAAGTGCTGATGCAACTGCACTCGCTACCGTATGACCTACAGTAAAGCAAGGCATATATGAACCATCGACAAATCTTGGTTTAATAGATACGGTAACAGCCTTTATATCACTGGAAGCCAGCTCTAAAAGTTCTGGAAGAAGTTCTCTTATCTGCCCTGTGTGATGAAAAACAGCATCCGACTGACGTATGCCCTTTTCACCTTCTTTAACTGGAAGAAGTTTCTTCTTTGATATTACGTTTTTTGTTTCACTGTCATAAAGTGCAACCGACGTTGTATAGTTGCTTGTGTCTATGCCTAGAAAGAAGCTCATAGTTTAAAGTGATTTTGAAATACTGCCGAGAACGCCATTGATAAACTGGCTATCCTCTGTTCCAGCATAGTTCTTTGAAAGTTCAACTGCCTCGTTGATTGATACACCAACAGGGATATCATCCATGAAGAGCATCTCACAAACAGCAATACGAAGAATCGAGAGTGAAACTTTAGTAATACGGTCGATAGTCCAACCTACTGAGAATTCACTGATTTTAGTATCGATATCACCAATCTTCTCAACTGTGAGTTCTGCAAGTTTCTTTGTGAAATCACTGTTTTTCATAAACTCTGATTCAACAGCCATTTCATAGAGTTCGTCAATTGAGAGCTCAGGATTATAGTTCTTCATAAAAAGAATGAGGAAAGCCTGTTCTCTCTCTTTACTTCTGTTCATATTTACACCCCAAAAAATAAACCCTTCACGACATAATGCGCGAAGGGCAAGTTTGTCGTTTAAAGTTCTGAAGGTTCAACTGAAGAATTATCTTCAAGGTCTGAAGCAATACCAGAAATAGTAATATCTACTTTAGTAACTACTCGACCCGTCATGTTTTGTACTGCTGCCTTTACAGCATTTTGTACGTTGATTGATACGTCTTGAATCTTTGCTGTGGCATTAAGAATCAAGTACATATGAAGCTTAATGCTGTAATCTGTAAGATCAACCTTAACGTGCTTAATGTTCTCTGTGTTAACCTTAAAAGATGTGTAGAAATCTGTAGGTCTATTTCCAAGACCCGCAACACCCTCAACGTCTTTTGCAGCATTAATAGCAATTGTAGCAATAACGTCCTCAGAAATTACAAGGTTGCCTGTGAAATTGTTCTCTGCCATTTTAAATGCCTCCTTGCATAATTATGCATAAGTTAAATTTAGTATATAACTAAAGTGAATAT
>JAGHSI010000108.1 GCA_018065925.1 Candidatus Limimonas coprohippi | reverse complement strand
GAAATGTCCATTCTGCGGTTATGAAGAAAGCAAAGTAATCGACTCTCGCCCTACTGACGAAGGCGAACGTATCCGCCGTAGACGTGAGTGTATTAATTGCGCTAAAAGATTCACAACTTATGAGATTATCGAAAGTGTTCCACTTATCGTAGTTAAGAAAGACAAGTCACGCGAACAGTTCGATAGAAATAAGCTCATGGCGGGTATGCTCAGAGCTTGTGAGAAGCGTCCAGTTTCTCTCCACACTATTGAGGAAGCTATCAACGACATTGAATCTCAGCTCCAGAACTCACTCGACAGAGAGGTTACATCTGATCGAATTGGTGAGCTCTGTATGGAAAGACTTAAAGACATCGATGAAGTCGCTTACGTTCGCTTCGCTTCTGTTTACAGACAGTTTAAAGACGTAAGCACATTCGTAGAAGAAGTATCAAAACTTTTACAGGAGAAATAATAACTAAAAATGTTATTAAAGTTGATTGTCTCAATTGTTCTCACAATTGTAGCCTTATTCGTATGCAAAAAAACAGATACTAAGATAAATAGCCCCGCCAATGACAACGATGGGGTTATCTTTATCTGCCTCGTCCCAACAGTTACATACTTTGTCATCTCTTATGGTGCCTTAGATATGACTGCTCCTTTCGGCAAGACTGCCCTTCTTGCTCTTGAATCAATCTGTTCTGCAATTTGGGTTCAGCTCTTAGTCGTTGGAAAAGGCGTTGATTATATGCGCTCCAGTGAAGACGGTAAAATTGCACTTATGGAATTTTGTCCACTCATCACTATTTTCCTTATGACTGACTGTTTAAACGGTCTTGGCTACAATCTCCTATATACACTTGGCATCGCAATAATGACAATCGCTCTCTATATAAGAACCAACTCACTTGATTTATCTATTTCATTGCATCTCATAATGAATGCATCAAGGACATTCACTGACACCTTTATCACGGCTCACACCGTGGACCTTTCAACCTATAGAATTCTCTATATCTGTAACTGTGCCTTTGCCGTTATAATCGGTCTTTGGCTCTTACAGGGCGTATACAAATCAACCTTATCGGAAGAAGGAAAGTTTAATGGCTGATTTTGAGTTAACCTCAAGAGAACATCATCCTGAAAATACTATAATTGACGTCGGCGACATAAAGATTGGCGATGGCAGTCTCAGCATTATCGCTGGTCCCTGCTCTATCGAGTCAGAGGAACAGATAATGCGAATTGCCAAGGCCGTAAAGGACGCCGGCGCACAGATGCTCCGTGGCGGAGCATTCAAACCTCGTACCTCACCTTATACATTCCAAGGTCTTGAGGAAGACGGTATTAAATTGCTTGTAGAGGCTGGTAAAGAAGTTGGTCTCCCGGTTGTTTCAGAGATCACTGATGCCTCACAGCTCAAGCTCTTTAAAGATGTTGATATCATCCAAGTCGGCGCAAAGAACATGCAGAACTTCGGTCTTTTACACGTTCTTGGAAAGACAGATAAGCCTATTCTCTTAAAGCGTGGCTTCGGTGCTACATATGAGGAAGTCCTCTCTTCCGCTGAACACATTATGGCAGCAGGAAATTCACAAGTTATCCTCTGCGAACGTGGAATTAGAACTTTTGAGACATATACAAGATTTACCTTTGACGTCTCCTCTATTCCCGCTCTCAAAACGCTTACTCATTTACCAGTAATCGCTGACCCTTCACATCCTGCCGGTCGTTACGAACTTATCGAACCTCTCTCACTCGCTGCAGTTGCTGCCGGAGCAGACGGCTTGATTATCGAAGTACACGACAAGCCTGAAGAGGCACTTTGTGATGCGAGTCAAGCATTAAAGCCAGATAAGTTTTCAAATATTGTCACGAAAGCTAAAGGAGTTAAATCTGCAATATGAATAAGGTCACAGTAAAAATCAATGGTGAGGAAGACTACATTGTAAATATTGGTTCAGATCTTCTCAAAGATGCTGGAAGTATTATCAGTGAGGTCCATGCGCCTTGTAGAGTTGCATATATCACCGATTTTACTGTTGGCGCACATTATACTGCTACTGTTGTTGACTCCTTAAAAGATGCAGGCTTTGAAGTCTTTATATTTGCTTTTCCCGCTGGCGAGTCATCTAAGAATATGGAGACATATGAGAAGATACTCGAATTTCTCGCAGACAACGAGATCACCCGCTCTGACTTGATTGTCGAACTCGGTGGTGGAGTCGTCGGTGACCTTGCCGGATTTGCCGCTGCAACTTACATGCGTGGTATCGACTATGTTCAAATCCCAACTTCCCTACTCGCAATGGTAGACTCATCGGTCGGCGGAAAGACAAGTATAGACCTTGAATCAGGAAAGAACCTCTGTGGTGCTTTCCATCAGCCTATCAGTGTAATCTGTAGCGTCGATACACTCGAGACCCTTGAAAAGAAATACTTTGACGACGGAGTTGCTGAAATTATCAAGTACGGTATGCTCGGCAATGAGAAAATATTAAAAATTCTCCACTCATGCGTGGAAAATCACGACAACCTTTACTTTGCCCTTAAACCTTTCCTCTCCGAAATAGTTGAGGAATCAATAAGCACAAAGCTCAATTTTGTCAAATCAGATGTATATGACAACGGTAAGAGACAGTTCTTAAACCTCGGTCACACTATCGGTCATGCTATCGAACACGCCTCACGTTATGCTATTCCTCACGGCCACGCTGTAGCTGTCGGAATGTGTAGCATAGCAAGAGCGGGCGAAAAGATGAATATTACAGAGGAAGGCACAGCAAACAATGTAACTGCACTCATACGTGCCTGTGGTCTTCCAACTTCAACTATTATCTCACCGGTCGACCTCTACAATTCTGCTCTTTCAGATAAGAAAAGAAGAGGCGGTGAAATCAGTCTCGTTATACCTGTAAAATTCGGCGAATGCGAGATTAAGAAATTTAAAATCGACGAACTTAAAAACATTCTTACTCTTGGAGTGAAATAAATGATACTTGAACTTACTCCTTCACCTTTAAAAGGTGAGGTTAATGCTATAAATTCAAAGTCAGAGCTTCACAGACTTCTTATCTGCTCTGCTCTTTCAGACGCACCTTGTACACTTGTTTTAGGTAATCCTACAGATGCCCTCTCAAACGATGTACTTGCTACTATCGACTGTCTTCGCGAACTCGGTGCTAAAATTGACATTACAGACACAGAGATTTTGGTAACTCCTATCAAAGAGATTCCAAAGAATCCCGTGCTCGACTGTAAGGAGAGCGGCTCAACATTACGCTTCCTCATGCCAGTTGCTACCGCCCTCTGTGATTCAGTTACATTTAAAGGAAACGAGCGTCTTTCCGAACGTCCTATCGGCAGCCTTAAAAGCGCCCTCGAAGCACACGGTGTTAAATTTTCATCCGATGGACTTCCATTTACAACTAAGGGTCGCTTAACGCCAGGAAAGTTTGAGGTTACCGGTGATTTAAGTTCACAATACGTATCTGGACTTTTGCTTGCACTTCCTCTCTTTGAAGAGAAGTGTTCAATAAAACTTACAACACCAATTCTTTCAAGAGGTTATGTTGAACTCACTATTAAGGCTCTTGCTGAATTTGGTATTGCTACTGTTTCACCAACAAATAATACCTTTGCAATCATCAAGAACAAGGGCTACACCTCTCCTACTTCACTTAAAATTGAAGGCGACTGGTCAAACGCCGCATTCTTCTATGTTGCAAACTTCCTTGGTAATGACGTAACAATAAACAATCTTAAATTCAACTCACTTCAGCGCGACAAGGGAATCCTAGATTTTCTTAGTCTATATACGGCCGATATTGAAATTGAAGAGAATATCCTCGGTGCAAAAGAATATGAGATTGATCTTGTAAACACACCTGATCTTCTCCCTGCTCTCTCTATCGCAGCTGCTTTTGCTGATGGCAAAACAACATTTGTAGGTGCTGCGAGACTTAGACTTAAGGAGAGCGACAGACTTATGTCAGTATGTGCAATGATTAACTCACTCGGTGGAAAGGCGGAGGATACTGCTGATGGTATCATCATCTATCCGCAGCCTCTCCGTGGCGGCACTGTCGAATCATTCGGTGACCACCGAATTGTAATGGCCGCCACCATTGCTTCAACAAGATGCGAGAGCCCAGTTATCATCAATGAGGCTCGAGCAGTAGATAAGTCATATCCACATTTCTTTAAGGACATTGAGTCCCTTGGAGGTAAGATTAATGTCATTTGACACCAAATATTTCGGAAAATCACATAGCCCCGAAATAGGCGTCATTTCACGCAACTTTCCAAAAGGCGAAGAAATAAATCTTTTGGAGCTGCAGGAGTTTTTGGACAGACGTCGCCCAGGAACTTCAAGCACTGCCTCTCAACGAAACGAGGCCGACATCCCTCTCTTTAAATCAGGAGTGGATACTACACCCGATTTAAATGTCGTTGTCACAAATGGCGAAGAACTCAAAGCAATTATAAAAAACAACGACATATCTCCAAACGACTATAATTCTCTAAAAGATACTCCAAGACCAGGTCACGCCGACTACACCGCTTTTAAAAAATATGGTGACTCATATGACGAGACTGGTGGAGGACAGTTTTCTGGAAGGCTCACAGCCCCTATGTGTATCTTAGGTGGTATATGTCTCCAAATTCTAAAAAGACGAGGCATAACAATTAGTGCAACTGTAAAGAAGACTGGAAATATTGAAAAAGCCAAAGAAAGTGGCGACTCTGTCGGCGGCATAGTAAGCTGCCAAATCGATGGAGTCCCAGCTGGTATTGGTGGACCATTTGGTGATGGACTTGAGAGCAAGCTTGCCTCTGCCCTATTCTCAATCCCAGCAGTAAAAGGTGTAGAATTTGGCGCTGGATTCTCTGCCGCCGACATGCTCGGTTCACAGTGTAACGACGCCTTTATTATTAAAGATAATCAAATTATTACAGAGACAAACAACTGTGGTGGAATACTTGGAGGCATCTCAAATGGTATGCCAATTACCTTCAATATTGCCTTTAAACCAACACCTTCAATTTCGAAAGAACAAAAAACAGTAAATATTAAAACACTAGAAGAAACAACAATCAGCATAGTTGGTCGCCACGACACATGCATCGTACCAAGGGCACTCCCAGTAGTAGAAGCAGTGGCTGCCACTTGCATTACAGAGGTCTTATTAGAGGAGAATAAGCTATGATTGAAAACTTAGATGAAATCAGAGACCAAATTGATAAAATTGACAAGGATATTCTCTCTCGTTTCCTTGAACGTATGAAACTTTCTGAAGAAGTTTCAGAGTACAAGGCCGAGCGCAATATGCCTGTTGAAGATACACAGAGAGAATATGAAATCCTTAGTGAAGTTTCAGAACTCAGTGGCGAGTTCTCTACTTATACAACTGCACTCTTTAGAACAATCTTTGAGCTTTCAAAAGATTACCAGGAAAACTGGATTAAGGCTTATAATGAAGATGAAAAGCGCAAGGTTGTTCAAATGCCAGGCGTCTATGGCCTTTTAGGTCAACACCTCGACCATAGTTACTCAGAGCAGATTCACAAAGAACTCGGTCTTCGTGGCAAAGTTGCTTACGATTATAAGCTCCTTGATATCGCTCCAGAGAACCTTGAGGAATTTCTCTCACGTTCAGACATTCAGGGTCTAAATGTAACTATGCCTTATAAAACTGCTATTCTCGCCTTCTGCCAGGAACTCTCTGATGACGTTCTTCGCATAGGCGCAGCAAATACCGTAGTAATGAAAAAAGGCAAGCTCTGTGCCTACAACACAGATATTGCCGGTTTCAAATATATGGTTGAGAGATCAACAGTAGATGTTGCAGGCAAAAAGATTGTAATTCTCGGTGCCGGTGGCGCATCAAAGGCTGCTCGTTGTGGTCTCGAGGATCTCGGCGCTCGTGAGATAGTAATCGTCACTCGCGAGGGATACGATGCTCTCGCCCTCCACTACGACGCCGACATCGTTGTAAACGCAACACCTGTCGGAATGTTCCCTGACAATGGTGAGAAACTCATCTCGCTCAAGAGTTTCCCTAGATGTTCAGGCGTTATCGATGTAATATACAACCCACTTCGCACTGCACTTCTTCTTGAAGCTGAGCAACTTGGAATTCCATATGTTGGTGGTCTTGCAATGCTCGTTGCTCAAGCTAGAGAGACATACAACCTCTTCTTCGACCGCAATATGATAAATGCGACTGTTGAGGATGTCACAACAATGCTCTATAAACAAAATCAAAATATCATCTTAACCGGTATGCCTGGATGTGGTAAGACAACCATCGCAAAGGCCATCGCTGAAAAAACTGGCCGTGAAGTTATTGATATAGATAAGGTTATTGAACTCGAACAAAAGAAGAGCGTTGCTGAGATTATCAGTAAGTTTGGCGAAGAGACATTCCGTAATTTTGAGCATCAAGCAATCCTCGATAACTGCAAATTGAGCGGAAAAGTAATTGCACTCGGTGGTGGTGCTATTCTCGACCCAGAGAATTACCCTGCTCTCCACCAAAACGGAAAAATATTCTTTGTTCGTCGTGATATCTCTCTTCTTCCTACAGATGATAGACCTCTCTCAAAGAGTCCTGAAGCTCTTATGGAAATGCAAAAAATTCGTCTTCCTCTCTATCAAGATGCTGCCGATGTTGAAATCGAGAACAACGGCACGATAGACGAAGCTGCAGAAAAAATCATTAATCTTTTATAAATTTTATTGGGGGAATATGAAATGATAGGTGTGTGGAGTTACACTGTAATTCTTACCTATGTCGGACTTGCTTCTGCCGTAGTTGGCATATCTTTATCAGCACTTTATATGACAGGAGCTATCGGTTCTCTACTGATTCCGATCTGCTGTCTTCTCTTCTCTGGATTCTGCGATATGTTTGATGGACGTATTGCAAGATCAAAGAAGAACCGAACAGAACGCGAAAAGAATTTTGGCATTGAGATTGACTCTCTCTGCGACGATATTTGTTTTGGAATGCAACCAGCGATGATTGTATTTGCTATGTCAAAGAATAAATACTTAGGCATTGTCGCCGCTGTACTTTTAGTTCTCGCAGGAATCGTTAGACTCGCCTACTTTAATGTTATTGAAATGGAGCGTCGCGCAGATCCAAACAATGACGATCACAGTTATCGTGGACTTCCTATAACAACATCTGCACTGATATTCCCATTTCTCTATCTTCTCTATTCAATTATCGGTGAACCCGTAGCTATAGCCTTCCCTATCATGGCTATAATCACAGCAATTCTCAATATCACACCTTTTAAACTTAAGAAACCCGGAACAAAGGTAGTTTATTTATTCACTGTAATTGGTGTTTCAGCTGGTATTTTGTTAATAGTTTTGTCAAAACATTAACAATTTATTCTCTTGCAAAAGACGGCTTTAACATATAAAATGTTAGTATCTTAATAAGGAGGTATGTTTCATGGCTTATAAAATTACTGACGCTTGTGTAGCTTGTGGTTCATGCAAAGACGGTTGCCCAGTAGATGCTATCTCTGAAGGCGACATCTATGCTATCGACGCTGCTACATGCATCGACTGTGGTTCATGCGCTGACACTTGCCCAACAGGAGCAATCGAACAGGCATAATCGCACTTAATTAGACGAGAAGGACTTGGAAGA
>JAGHSI010000011.1 GCA_018065925.1 Candidatus Limimonas coprohippi | reverse complement strand
CTGTATTATTATAAGGAGCGACGGCATGAAATATGACGTTAAAGAGATTCGCCAAGATATAAAGACAGGTGACTTTAAACGTGTCTATCTTATTAAGGGCGATGAGAATTTCTTAAAACAGAAATATGCAAATCTTTTGGCTGACAGTGTAGTACCTGCCGGTCTTGAAGCTTTTAACGTTCACAAACTTAAAGGCGAAAATACTGATGTTGATGAAATTATTACATGTGTTGAGGCGCTCCCTGCTATGTGCGAACGCACATGCGTATTTGTACATGACTTTGACTTTGATGGCTGTAATGAGACAGAACGAGAAAAACTTATTGCCCTCTTTTCTGATCTTCCAGATACTTGCGTCTTAATTCTTTGGCAGGATACAAAGGGATTTTCTTTAAAGAACAAACTCGCCAAAGACATGCTTGCCCTAATTGAAAAGAGCGGTGCTGTCTGTGAACTCAACAAGCGTGACCAAAGGGAACTCGTTCAATTTGTGTTATCAGAGTGTAAAAAGAATGAACGCGTGATTGACCAAAGTACAGCTGCTTATCTCATAAATTGTGTAGGCGACGATATCGCTAATCTCCAAAATGAGGTTTTGAAAGTTTGCTCTTTCACAAAGGCAGAAATTAAAGAGAGCGATATAGATGCCGTTTGTATTAAATCTGTAGAGGCGACGGCTTTCCAGATGATTGATTCGCTTCTTGTGAATGATTTCGATGCCGCTCTTCGCGATATTAAATTGCTCTTTGAACAGAAGACTGAGCCTACCATGATTCTCGGCGCTCTAGTTTCAACTTTTGTTGATATGTACAGAGTAAAACTTTGCTTAGAAACAGGGCATAACATATCTGAACTGAAATCCGCCTACCCAGTTGCTTACAAGAGTGATTTTAAACTTCGCAATGCAGCAAATAGAGCAAAGAAGTATTCTGTTAAAAGCCTTGAACTCTCTTTGGAGATTCTTTCAGAGGCTGATTATAAACTTAAAACAAGTTTTGATGATAACAGAATTGTCTTTGAAAAACTTTTGATAGAACTTGCAGTGGCGAGGAAGACAAAATGATTCATACTGATAAGGTTGTAGTTGTTGAGGGAAAGTATGATGCTATCAAACTTGATGGAATACTTGATGCAACTGTGATAACTACAGATGGGTTTCAAATTTTCAAAGACAAAGAGAAGCAGAACCTACTCATGACACTTGCGACGAAGAGGGGACTCATTGTTTTAACAGACTCTGATTCGGCTGGATTTATGATTAGAAACTTTCTTGGCTCAAGAATTCCGCAGGAATACATCACTAACGTATATATTCCGGATATTTATGGCAAGGAAAAGAGAAAAGATAAGCCTTCAGCTGAGGGAACTCTCGGAGTGGAGGGGATGCCTGTTGAAGTACTTGAGGAAGCTTTCAAAAAGGCTGGTGTGCTTGGCGAAAAGCCAAAGACTCTTGAAAGACAGATTACTCGACTTGATTTTTATGAAGATGGTCTAATGGGCGGTGTCGGTTCCAAGGAAAAGCGAGAAAAGCTCCTCTTGAAACTTGAACTTCCAAAAAGGCTCTCTACTACCAGTTTACTTAAAATAATCAATATTCTTATAACTTACGATGAGTATAAAGAACTTTTGAAATAAGGGGTGAAATAATGAACATCAATGTTCCTGACTATGCTCAAAAGGCGCTTGATCTCTTACATGCTGCCGGATTTGAAGCCTATGTAGTTGGCGGCTGTGTTCGTGACTCACTCCTTGATAAAACCCCTAATGACTGGGATATTACTACTAATGCTCTACCAGATGATACTAAAAAGGTCTTTTCTGATTTTAAAGTTATTGAAACTGGTATAAAGCACGGTACAGTAACTGTAATTATTGACTACAATGTTATTGAAATTACGACTTATAGAGTTGACGGTGAGTACAGGGATAATCGACATCCTGAAAAGGTTACTTTTACAAGAAATCTTAAAGAGGACCTCGCTCGCCGAGATTTTACAATAAACGCACTTGCTTTTAGCGGTGACGGGGAACTTGTGGACGAGTTTTCAGGTGTCACCGACTTAGAAGGCAAGTGCATAAGATGCGTCGGCGAGCCAGACGAGCGCTTCAACGAGGATGCGCTTCGCATCATGCGTGCTCTCCGTTTCTCATCAACTTTGAATTTTGATATTGATGAGAAAACGTCGCTCGGCATCCACAAGAATAAGGAACTTCTTAAAAACATCGCTGCCGAGCGAAAGACAGAAGAACTTTTAAAACTTCTCTGTGGATATGGCCCACGTGTCACAAAAATTCTTATTGAATATCGTGACGTTTTTGCAATTCTCATTCCAGAAATTAAGCCTTGCTTTGACTTTGATCAGAAGAATTGTCATCACATCTATGATGTCTATGAACACATAGCATATTCGGTGGGAGCAGCGGATCCACTTCCGGACGTACGTCTTGCTCTCTTGCTACACGATATTGGAAAACCACAAGTATTTAAAGTTGATTTTGATGGTGTGGGACACACATATAACCACGCTGATGTTAGTTTTGAACTCTCGAAATCTATACTTTCAAGGTTTAGATTGCCGACTGATTTTGTAGAGACAGTTTTAACTTTGGTACGTTTTCATGATTATCCAGTGACACCTGAGAAAAAGATTGTGAGACGAAGACTTAGCAAATTTGGGCCGGAACTTTTAAAGAAATTGATGTTGGTGAAAATTGGCGATAATGCTGCTCACAATTTGCAGACTGGAGATTATTATCCAGAAATTATTGAGGTTCTTGATATGATTGAAAGTATTGCCGAAGAGGGAAATGCTGGTGATAACTGCTTCTCCCTCAAAGGACTTGATATCAAGGGAGATGATATCGTAAAACTGGGATATCGCGGACCGAAAGTTGGAAAAATACTTGATAAATTACTTCTCGAAGTTATAGAAGAAAACTTGGAGAATGAACATACAAAACTTATTGAAAGGGCGAAAGAAATTGGAACAGGCAAAGCTTGATCGAATTAATGAACTTTACCATAAGTCTCAGAAAGAACCTCTTACAGAAGAGGAACTTTTGGAGCAGGCAAAGCTCCGTCGAGAGTATATTGACTCATATAAAAGAAGCCTTGTTGGTGAACTTGACAACACATATATCGTCGACGAAAAGGGAAATAAAAGAAAACTTCAAAAGAAGGACAAATGATGGAAAAGATTCCTGTTATTGCAATTGTAGGTCCTACTGCTTCGGGCAAAACGGGGCTCTCTATTAAGCTTGCACAGCACTTTGATGCTGAGATTGTATCTTTTGATTCAATGCAGCTTTATAAAGGAATGGATATTGCAACTGCCAAGCCAACTGAACAGGAGATGCAAGGTATACCGCATCACATGATAGACTGCGTCGAGAGAGGCGAAGTCTTTAGTGTCGCACGCTATAAAGAGGCAGCTGAGAAGGCAATTAGAGATATTGTTGGAAAAGGAAAGCGCGTCATCTTAGTTGGCGGTACAGGCCTCTATCTTGATTCACTTCTTAATAACATCGAGTTTCTTGACTCTGAGGACAATGATAAAAATAGAGAAGTGAGAGAGAAATTACAGGCAGAACTCATCGAAAAGGGACCTGAGTTCATGCATGGAAAACTTGCTGGAATTGACCCAAAAGCTGCTGAGAATCTCCATCCAAATAATACTGGAAGAGTTCTCCGTGCGCTTGAGGTTTTCTATACAACTGGTCACACAATCTCATACCAAGTTGAACATTCAAAGGATACGCCGAGCCCTTATGCACCTATATTTATAGGCCTTACGGCGAGGGATAGGCAGTACCTTTATGACCGTATAAATTTGCGCGTCGACTTGATGCTTCAGGACGGCATTTTGAACGAGGTCGAGGAGTTTGTCGCCGAGGAATCAAAATCAACGGCGCGACAGGCCATAGGCCTTAAAGAACTTGCGCCGTACATCCGCGGCGAGGAGGACCTCGTCACCTGCGTTGAGCGTCTGAAGCAGGAGACGCGCCGATATGCTAAACGTCAACTTACTTGGTTTAGACGAAATGAAAAAATCAACTGGCTTTTCATAGATGAAATGAGTCCAGAAGAACTCGTAACAGAGGCGATAAAAATTATTGAAAGGGAGGAAGCATAGTGGGCGAGAATCAGAAAAATAATTTTCAAAAAATCCTTATAATTGCGGCGTCTGCATTGCTTATTGTCTATATTATTTATCAAGCATATATGCTTATCTATAATCCCGTTAAAACAGAACTCGCATATGAGTACACGCTTGAGGACTCTATAAATACTGATGTCTTAGTCGTACGTGAAGAATCCTATATCGTCAACAAGAAGAAAGGCACGATAGTTCCGGCTGTAGACGATGGTTCAAGAGTAGCAAAAGATCAGCCGGTAGCATATGTTTTTACGGAGACAGAGACCGCCGATAACTTCCAAAAATTACGTGATCTTGAAAAACAGATAGAGCGCTATGAAAAACTTGCAAATCAGTCAAACAACTACATTTTTGACGTCTCAGACCTTGATAACTATATTGATGAGGAGACGATAAGCTTTGTCAATATGATCGATAACCGTGAGTTTTCGGCACTTGATGACGAGGTTAATGAGTTTAGAAATCAGGTTGTTACAAAGCAAATTTCAACTGGTGGCAATTTTGACTTTGATTCAAAACTTGCAAGCTATAAAGCTCAGTATGAAAAGCTTTCAAAGAAAAGCACAAAGCATAAAAATATTATCTCAACATCTTCTGGATACTATATCAACGGTACAGATGGATATGAGTCTGTTGTAGATTTTTCAACTGTTTTAAAGATTAATGTCAACGACATTAGAAAGGCATTTGAGGCGGATGCAACGGCTGTCCCAGAGGGCTCGATTGGTAAGGTCGTAACTGACTTTACGTGGTATTTTCTCTGTGTTGTAGACATGAATAAAATTCCTGGTCTTTCAGTTGGAAAGAAGATAACTGTAAATCTTCCGTACTCTGCAGTTACATCGGCAAAAGCTACTGTTGCTGCTATAAATGAGGACCGAAATACTGGAGAAGCAGCACTCATACTCGCTTGTAATCTCATGGATCCTGACATGGCTCTTTTGAGACATGAGAGTGCTGAACTCGTAATCTCTTCACACACAGGTATTAAAATTCCGACATCTGCACTCCGTGTTGATGAGGATGGCAACAAAGGTGTATATGTACTTAGCGGTAACATTGCTAAGTTTAAGCAAGTAAACATCATTTACTCAACTGATGATTATGTTTTGAGCAAGGCTGAAGAGGGTAGTTCAGGTTTTGTAACCCTCTACGACAACATCATCACTGAAGGAAAGGAACTCTATGATGGAAAAGTTGTTAAATGATTTAGAGATGTACAGGGCTGAGAGATGCCGTGACATAGAGGAAAATTACAAACAAATTCGTGAAAATATTGCGAGAGCGGAGGCCACCCGAGGCGTCGCTGATGGCTCAACAAAGTTTATGGCTGTGACGAAAACGGTTGAGCCATACTTCATAAATCACGCGCTCTCGCTCGGCATTGATTTAATCGGTGAGAACAGAGTTCAGGAACTTATGAGCAAAAAGCCTGAATTAAACCTTGAAGGTGTAGATGTTCATCTTATTGGACATCTACAGACAAACAAAGTAAAGCAGGTCGTAGGCGAGGTTTCCACCATCCAGTCTGTTGATAGTGTAAAGGTTGCAAAAGAAATCTCTAAATGCTCAGTTGCAAAGGATATTACGACTAAATTGCTCGTTGAAGTCAACATCGGTGAGGAGGACTCGAAGAGTGGACTTGAGCAGAACTTACTCATTGAAACATGCCATGAAATTGCAGAACTTCCGGGCGTAGAAGTTGAAGGTCTTATGGCAATTCCACCGATATGCGATTCAAGTGTAGAGGCACGTGAGTTTTTTGCCTTAATGTATAAACTATTTATTGACATAAAT
>JAGHSI010000118.1 GCA_018065925.1 Candidatus Limimonas coprohippi | reverse complement strand
ATTAACAAATATGGCATAAAAATAAAGGGGTTGCTAATTCTAAGCAACCCCTTTCATTATTAATCAATTATTCAGCCTCATTCATCTTTGCGAAGCATTCGCTACAATAAACTGGTCTGTCCTCTCTTGGCTCGAAAGGCACTTTTGCAGTACCGCCACATGAAGCGCAAACAGCTTCAAACATCTTCCTGTCAGCTTTTGCAGCATTCTTTCTTGCATCACGGCATGCCTTACAACGCTGTGGCTCATTCTCGAAACCTTTCTCAGCATAGAACTCCTGCTCACCTGCTGTAAATACAAATTCCTCTCCGCACTCTTTGCAGATGAGTGTCTTATCCTCGTACATTTTAATAACCTCGCTTGAATTTTAAAATACGTTGTTCGTTTATGTAGAACAAGTAATTTAATAGTATACTAATTGCTAACTTTTGTCAAACAAATATAGATTTTGTCACTATTTCTTAATCTTTTTAATCAAAGCTGGTGCGACAGTTACTCCAAGCAAAATAACAACTGCAATAATAGCAATAATTAACATAGTGTGCTTATTGTTATTATCTCCTGTCATTACAATGTTAATAGTCTCTGGACCCATGGCGATTGCTTGAAAAAGAACAGCGAGAACTCCTATAAGCATAAGAGCAGCCATAAAAATGCAAACAATACGGATGAAAAGTTTTCTCTGACCCATAATTATGCCTCCAACCACTTTTTAACATTTGAAAGCATTTCATCATAAATACCAGATGCAGCTTCCATATCTTTTGCTACTGCTGTGAAATAGAACTTAAGTTTTGGTTCTGTTCCGCTTGGGCGAGCAACAAGTTTATTTCCATTTTCAAGTGACCAAGCAAGGACATTTGAAGATGGGAGACCAGTCTTTTCAGTATCTTTATAGTCAACCATTGATAAAACCTTAAGTCCCGCAACCTCGGCTGGAGGATCGTTTCTAAGCATGTCCATAATCTCTGCCATCTTCTGCATGCCGGCAGCACCTTCAAATTCAAAGCTATCAACACGGTTTAAATAAATACCATACTTTGAGTAAATATCATTCATAACATCTATGAGCGTCTTACCCTGTGCCTTGTAATAAGCGGCCATCTCAACTACAAGTTGTGAGGCAACAACAGCGTCCTTATCTCTTGCGTGGGTACCAAGAAGATAACCGTAACTTTCCTCCATACCGATGATGAAGTTATCCTCTTTGCCTTCACGTTCAAGGTTTGTGATGTACTCACCGATGTACTTAAATCCAGTGAGAAGGTTAGCAGTTTTAGCGCCATAGTTTTCAGCAATTCTGTCAACAAGGCTTGTTGTTACAAATGATTTGATAACAACTGGGTCTGCTGGCATTGTGCCCTTTTCCTTGTGCTGAGACAAAACATACTCAGTAAAGAGAGCACCAACTTCGTTGCCTGTCATGAGCTTGTACTCATCACCATCACGTACTGCAATACCCATACGGTCACAGTCAGGGTCAGTTGCAAGAAGCAAGTCTGCCTTTTCTGTCTCGGCCATCTTGAGTGCGCACTCAAATGCCTGGCGAATTTCAGGATTTGGATACGGGCAGGTTGGGAAGTTGCCGTCAGGCAATTCCTGCTCTGGCACTACCAAAACATCCTCAATTCCGAGAAGTTTGAGTGCGCGACGGACAGGTTTGTTGCCTGTACCGTTGAGCGGTGTATAGATAACTTTAAGTCCAGAGGACTTAGCTGTTTCTGCATTAATTATCTTGCTATGAACCAGTCTGAAGAACTCATCATAGATGCTCTGATCAATCATTACGATGAGGCCCTGTGCCTTACCTTCATCAAAGTCCATCTTCTTGACATCCTCAAACATATCAACCTTCTGGATGTACTCATAAGCAAGTGCTGCTGCCTCATCAGTCATCTGATATCCCTCTGGGTCATAGCACTTGTAACCATTGTACTGTGATGGGTTATGAGATGCAGTAATGATTACACCTGATGAACAGCCAAGTTCGCGAACAGCAAAGGAAAGCATTGGTGTTGGAACAAGTGCTGGATAAAGGAATGCTTTAACTCCATTTGCTGCAAAAACAGCTGCTGTCTCCTTGGCAAATACCTTAGAGTTAATTCTTGAGTCATATGCGATAGCAACAGAAGGATTTTCAAAAGTTGCATTTAAGTAATCTGCAATGCCCTGTGTTGCCTGATTTACTGTGTAGATGTTCATTCTGTTGGTACCAGCGCCAAGTACGCCACGAAGACCAGCTGTACCAAACTCCATCTTTTTGTAGAAGCGGTCAAGGATTTCGTCATCCTTGCCATTTATTGCTTCAAGCTCTGATTTAAGTGTAGAATCCGAGCATTTTTCTAGCCATAATTCGTAAAGTTCCATAACGTTTTCCATAATTTGACCTCCAAATTCGCAAAACTACCATTAATTTTAATACCTTATATGCTATAATGTCAAATGGTATTGAGGGAGGTGCCAAATGTTCTCAAAAGTGAACAGTATGGGTCTTCAAGGCTTCAGAGCAGAGCTAGTTCATGTCGAATGCGACCTGTCTTCGGGACTTCCACGTTTTGATCTCGTTGGACTACCAGACTCGGCAGTTTCAGAGGCAAAAGAACGTGTCCGCTCCGCAATCAAAAACTGTGGCCTCAACTTTCCTATCAGCAGAATAACAGTAAATCTTGCGCCTGCTGAATTCAAAAAGGAAGGCCCTATTTATGACCTACCTATACTAGTAGCCATTTTACTAGCCTCCAAACAGCTCAAGGTAAATCTTGAGTCTGCCGCCCTTGTTGGAGAAGTCGCCCTGAATGGCGAAGTTAGAAAGGTCAACGGTGTTTTGCCCATGGTAGCTAGGGCAAAAGAACTAAATCTCACCGAAATCTATGTTCCACTGGAAAATAGCGAAGAGGCGTCACTCATACCCGACATACGCATTTATCCAGTAAAAAGCATAGATCAGTTACTTCTCCATTTTTCCGGATTGGAAAAAATTACACCGCTAAAAGATAGGACTTTTGAAGATATCAAAAGTACCTTTTTAAAGCCAAGTAAAGATAGTCTTGATTACGCCGATGTAATTGGGCAAAAGTGTGCAAAGCGCGCTTTGGAAATTGCTGCGGCCGGCGGGCACAACTTGCTCCTTGTAGGCAGTCCTGGCGCAGGAAAGAGCATGCTCGCCAAACGGCTTCCTACAATTTTGCCCGATATGACATTCGAGGAGGCTCTCTCGACCTCCTCCGTTTATTCCGTAGCCGGACTCCTTACAAAAGAAAAACCACTTATAGTCGAAAGACCTTTTAGATCTCCCCATCACACAACAACAGATGTTGCCTTTGCTGGTGGTGGAGCAAAAGCTAAGCCTGGCGAAGTTTCTCTGTCACATAACGGCGTTCTTTTTCTTGATGAGTTACCCCTATTTTCAAGGTCCGCTCTCGAGACACTCCGTCAGCCTCTCGAGGACGGCAAAGTCACAGTAACAAGAAATGCCATTTCAGCGACTTACCCTGGTAACATTATGCTTGTTTGTGCCATGAACCCTTGTCCTTGTGGATACTCGCTTGATCCCGTACTCACCTGCACTTGTACAGACTCGGCAAAGCTTCGTTATCTCTCAAGGATTTCTGGACCGCTTCTCGACAGGATTGATCTACAAGTAGAGGTCGACCCGCTCGATGCCGACACTCTTTATAACAGGCACGAAAAAGAAGAGAGTTCTGCCGAAATCAAGAGACGAGTCACAAAAGCTCGTGACATTCAAACAAAGCGGTTTCTTGAATCAGACGTTGTCTGCAATGCAGGGATGACGCCTAAAATGGTTCGCAAATTCTGCACCATGACTCCTGAGGCAAAAATCATCCTGATGAAAGCTTTCACCGCTATGAATTTTTCTGCGCGTGCAAACGATAAAATTCTTCGCACCGCGCGAACCATCGCAGATCTCGACGGCTCCGACCTCATCGATGTAAAACACATCTCTGAGGCGATTCAATTCCGCCGCCTCGACGTCCTTTTCAAGTAAAGTCAATTAAGGCAACAAAAAGCCCCCAGTCGCAACTGACTGGGGGCTTGGTTTCTTATTAGCCTTTAAGACCACGTGACTGACGGTCCATGTCCTCTACAACAATATCATAGATTTCACCGATAGTCGAGCAATACTCAAGTACCTTCCATGGCTCGTTTGTATGGTAATGGATTTTAATTGGATCTCCATCACCACCTACAGCAAGAAGGCAATCACCCTTAAAATTCGCGATAAAGTAATCATGTACTTCATCTTCATCTAAATCATCTCCATCAATGAGGAGCTGTGTGTCATATCTAAATTCTTCCATCTTAATTTTCCTTTCAAGTTATGTTCCAAGAAGTTTGTTGAATGGATCAATATATTGAGGCGATGTAGCAGCGAACATATAATTCAAGAAAATTACATCGGTAATACCATGTTCTTTAACAAATGAAACAAGATTAATCTCATTTGCGCTTTCATTTACCTTACGTGGATCAATTACCCAAACCTCATCAAAGTGATCGCAGAGATATGGAGCAAAAGAGTTACCATATGACTCTTTTATAAGCACAATCTTTCTTCCAGTACCAGCATTTGTTGTAATCTTTGTAACTGGGTTGTCGCCCTCAATAAAGCAAGTATATTTTCCTGATGGTGGATTCTCATTAATAACCTTCATCGGGATAGCCTCGTCATCACGAGCATATCCATTTGGATATCTAACCGCATTAGTCTCAGCAAATGGGAAGAAATATTCAAGGTAATCTGGATTATCCTTAAGAATCTGTGGGCTGCCAGACCATGCATAAAGAGTGCCATAGAAAGTATCAAACTTTCCCGACTTTCTTCCTTCAAGAGGAAGCGCTTCAAATCCTGCAACCTTTGAAAAAGCTATATATGCATGATATGCGCCACGAGTGGTCCAGTGATGGTCAGTTCTAAAGTAAACATATTCATCATCAACATATCTCTCAAGTTCTTTATATGCATCTACAGTCTTAACATTTTTTGCAGTTACAGCTTTATATGCAACTTCAATTCCCTTTTTCTGGGAGCGCTTATCTGTGTGATATTCCTCTGGACCATAAAATTCAATAGATGTTGGGGCGAGGAGCATATAGACATTTACTTTTGGAACTTTTTCTGCAAAGGTGCTGATATAACCTGCATATCTTGTAAGACCAGCTTCATTTTTGCCAAAAATTTCCATAGCTCTGGTTCCTTGAACAATAATAGAACCAGTATTTTTATACTCCTGAGCTTCCGTTGACTTTCTCTTGTACTCTGTTGTAGTTGTAGTGGACAACTTTTCGCCAGTAGTCTGCTTAGTGTCTCCAGATGGAGCTTTAGTAGTCTCTGTAGGAATAGATGTTGTCTTTCCAAAAACAAGAATGCAAATCATTATTGCGATGACTACAAAGACTGAACCTATAGCAATAGGAGTCTGTTCTTTGCTAAAACCTTTTACGCTCATTTAAACACTCTTTCCTGTCTCTACATCAATAATTTTATTAAACACTGCAACCTGTGAACTTGAGATATGCTTGTCGAGATGCATGCTACCAAAATACCAGCATTCATATTCGCATGAATTGCCAAGTTCCTCAAGATATGTGTTAAGGAGAGACAATCTATTCTTATTAATAGTTTTAAGTTGCAAGAAATCTTTTATCCTCGCTGATGGTTCATGAGTAATGATGTAATCAACTTTATTACCATACTTCTCGATGTTTGTTGCGCCAACAAGAAGTTCCTGCTGACTTGGAGATTCCTCTTTAAACCAAGTGTTGTTTGCTATACGAAGATCAATATCAGGGCTCTCTCCTCCACCCATTGTAAAGAATGTTTTTCCTTCAATGGTATAAACTTGACCACGCATAAGATGATAAAGGTTACCACCAAGATAGTGTACTTTACCACCGTTCCACTCTGACACCTCACAAGCATTGAGAAGTTTAAAGTTCTCGTGTGTGCCATCTATGAAGCAAATATTATACTTTTTTTCGCTGAGTTTCTTTAATACCTTTGCTTCTTCTTTTCCACCATTCCAGATGAAGCCAAAGTCACCACAAATTATTAAAGTGTCGCCATGTCCGAGACGTCTTAATGCGCTAGAATTGAAACGATCAAGATCGCCATGAACATCTCCTGTTACATAAATCATAGGTTAACATCCTCTTTATTTTCAAAGGAAATATTGTTATACTATATTACAATAAATTTATATGTTTCACAAGGTGGATTTACTCATGAAAAGAAGATTAACATTTTTTATCATAACAATGTTAATTATCACGCTTTTAATACCAACAGTTCTCATAATTCCTGCATCTGCAGCATATAATAACGAGATTGATTTTCAGTCTGAAATCGTATATATGGAGAACCTTGACAATAACACAGTAATCTTTAATAAGAATTCATCAAAAAGAACTCCAATGGCTTCCCTTACAAAGATAACAACAGCTCTGGTTGTCCTTGATCACTGTGATAATCTTGATGAGAAGGTAACCGTTAGCGCGTCTGCTCTCGCAGTTCTTAAGGGAACCAACAGTTCCACCGCTGGCACAAAAGTCGGCGAGGTGCTAACTGTTCGTGAGCTTCTTTATCTTCTTCTCGTACGAAGCGCGAACGAAGCTTCTTGCATCCTTGCCGAGCATATCGCCGGCGACATCCCATCATTTGTAGATATGATGAACGACTTCGCATCAAGCCTCGGTCTTAAAAACACTCATTATGTAAACACTCATGGCCTTGATGCCGACGGTCATTACACCACAGCAGAAGACCTCGCTACTATTATCAAATATGCTCTTCAAAATGAAACATTTTGTGAAATAGTTTCTTCTCCAACTTATACTCAGAAAGAGACAAACAAGCGTAAAGAGACTATTTATACCAACACAAATAATCTCTTAATCTCAAACAGTTCATATTATTATGAGCCTTGTAAAGGTATTAAGACAGGTTCGACCGACAATGCCGGACATTGCCTTGCATCATATGCAACAAAGAACGGTTACACATATCTCTGCATCATTATCGGTGCACCATATGAACTTTTAAACGAGGATGCAACCATAAAAACAAACTTCGCATTCCGTGAGACAAAGCAGGCATACGAGTGGGTGTTCAGCAATATCAAGCTCAAAAACATTTGCACAACAACCGATGTTGTTGATGTTGTTGATGTTGATCTTGCTCGTAAAACCGATCACGTAAGACTAGTTCCTGCAAGCGATGTTTCAACATTGATGCCGGCGAACGTCGACACATCTCTACTTGAGATAAAAACTGTTCCAGGTTCTGTTCCAACAGACCTCAAAGCTCCAATTAAAGCTGGTGAAGTTCTCGGTCAAGCAGAGATTAAATATGCTGGTGACACCATCGAAACTATCGACCTCGTCGCCGGCGAAGACGTCGCTAGAAGTGCTAGCGCCGCTTTAAAATACGGCATCAAGAACTTCTTTACAAGTAAATTTATGCGTGTAATTTATATCGCTATCGCATTACTAATTCTCATAATTCTAGGACTTCGTTATTACAACAAAAACATCCGTAAATCTAAAAAGTATAGAGTAGTTAAAACCAACACACCTATCCGTACAGCAACAGGATTTAACAAGAAGTACAAACGTACAACCGGATTTAAAAACCTCAATAATAAAAAGAGACGAAGATAGATAAAATAAAACCCGCTCATCGCTTTGATGAGCGGGTTCTTTTTATTTAATTAGATAACTGGGAATACTTCCATCTCGATATCTGAGAGTGGGAATGTTGCGCATGGATGAATCCAACCGAATTTTTTATCAGCTGCACGACGTCCATCTGCATCCTCTGTAATCTTAATCTCACCAGAGATGAGACGAGAACGGCACCATCCGCAGATACCGGAACGGCAGTCAGTTGTAACACCGATTCCTGCTTCTTCGCAAGCGTGGAGAAGTGTCTCGTCCGATTTGCACTTAAGTTCGTATTTCTCGCCACGAGCCCAAACAGTAAGATTATACTCCTCACCCGGAGCTCCAACCTTGCTCTCACCAGGAACTTCAAAACGAATACGGCGACGTGGAAGATCGAGTTTTTTAACTTCTTCTTTGAGGAAGTCATACATCGCCTTTGGACCACATACATAAAGGGAATAATCACCTGTGCCATATTTCTTTATAAGGTCAGCAGTAACAAAGCCCTTCTCATATCCATCTTTTTCTTCATCAGAAAGAACATATACAACATTAACCTTGCCATTTGATTCAGCAACAAGTTTATCAAGTTCCTTCTTGCAGATAATGCTATCCTCTGTCTTTGAACCATAAAGAATTGTGAGATCAAAGTCTTCAAGACCCGCAACTACTGCACCAGCCATTGAGAGGAATGGTGTGATACCAGAACCACCAGCTGCTGCAACAATATGCTTTGCATCACGAAGTTCTTGATAGTAGAAGTTGCCAAGCGGGCCAGATGTCATAACCTCAGTTCCAACATCCCAATTATTTAAAATATACTCACTTGCATACCCGTTTGGTGATTTTTTAACTGTAATTTTATACTCATCGAAACTTGGAGCAGATGCGATAGTATATGGCTTTGTTGAGAATTTACCATCCATGCCAATAACAACGCTCAAATACTGGCCGGCTCTGAAGAAAGCAACTTTCTCTGTGCCCTTTTCCTCGTTTCCAACGAATGTAAAAGTTTTTGCATCATTATCCTCTTCAACTTTTACAACTTTCAAGTTCTGAGTGTGAGGATGAAGTGTTTTTGCAACAATATTTGCATTAAAAATTGACTTTATATCCTCAGCAGGAGCTTCAGCAATTTTAGCTTCTCTGAGTTTTACCTCTCCAAGGAACGGACCAACGCCAAGGCCCTTGAGGGCAGCTTTATCATAATTATATTTTGACATAATTTGTACCCTCCTTACATTTCTTCAAGCATATAGCGTGCCTGTTCTGCACCGCTCATGTATGCCTGGCTATAACCGTCCATCTGTGTGCCGTGACCACCGCAGAAACGAAGGCCTTCGATTGTGTGGTCAAGTTTATGACCTGACTGAACACGTGGGAACATGCCGTCCCAACCTGCTGGTGAATATCCGTAAACATCACCCTGAGGTGTTCCAAGATATCTAGCCCATGTCATAGGTGCTGCTACAACGATTTCTTCGATGTGGCTCTTAAGGTCAATACCAGCAACCTTTTCGAAATGCTCAACGATATCCATTGCAATTTGATCTTTAATTTTGAAGTATTCCTCTGGTTTTACATTTTCAAATGCATCGCCTGTAAAGAACTTAGCAAACTGTACCATACAAGTTCCCTCTGGAGAACAGTCTGGAATAACTTCATTAATAATTGTTACACAGTAATCCTTGTGTGTCTCAAGCTTTGAAAATGCCTCATACTGTTTTACGTTATCACCTGTGAAACGTACAAAAGTATCATATGCCTTAAAGCCAAGTTCCTCATAAGGAATATCAAGACCAAGGTAAACGGTGAAGCAATGCTGTCCAACAAGACGAGCACTGATAAGTTTCTTCTCACGCTCAGGAACTTCCGCAGGATCAACCATTCTACCAAATACAACTGTTGGCATAAGGTTTGCCATAACATTCTTACAAGGAATTTCCTGGCCATTGCTAAGTGTTACGCCAAGGACCTTTCCATTCTTAATGTTAATCTTTGATACCTCGCAATTATACCAGATATCGCCACCCATTTTACGAATAGCATTATCAAATGCAAGTGAAATTTCATGGCTCTTATTCTTTGCAATCCATGGCTTCTGTGTCAAATAAGTGTATGTCATGAAGCAATAAACTGCAAAGCTCATCTGATCTGAATTTGCTGAGATATAGTCCCAATATGATTCAAAAATATACTTTGCTTTTTCTGGAACGCCAATACGATCCATCATCTCATTAGTTGAAACCGGAACCACCTTCATAAGGTCACCATACTTTAAGAGCATTTCAACCTTTGCGAGTGGTGAAGGCTCATTGTTATGTTCTGCAAGCCATTCAACACCGTCGCAGAGCATACGGCCATATTCAAGAACACATTCAATGTACTTTCCCGAACCTGGAACCTCTTTTTCCATAGCATCGCAGAAAGCCTGTACACCTACTGGCATTGTAACATCATAGTTATACTTTTCATCATCATAAACGATAGCACGGAAAGCTTCATCAACTGCTACCCAGTCTACATCAAGACCGAAGCCATTAATAAGCTGACGTACAGCACCCACTCTGTTTGCCTCGTTGTTTCCATCACCCATTTGGCAAAGTTCATGGAGTGTAGCCTCAAACTCAAAGCGTCCTCTAACAAAAGATGTTGCACATCCTCCTGGAAGGTTGTGCTTCTCAAGTACGAGTACCTTTTTTCCTGCTTTAGCAAAAGTTGCTGCAGCTGAAAGACCGCCGTTTCCGGCACCGACAACAATTACGTCATATTCTTTCATTGTTATCCTCCCTTTTTGATCTTTAGACAATTTAATTATATCACAGCAAAAAATAAGACGGATACAAAAATGCATCCGTCTTTTTGTGTATTTTTATAAAATTAAATTCTATAGATGTCAGCTGGATTTGCGAGGGCAAAGCCGGAAGCTCCAAGAACTTTCTCCGCTTCAGCGATGTCAGAAGTTCTTACAACCATTAGGGCTTTGCCAGTTGTCTTACCGACGCAGGCGTACATATACTCGACGTCGAGTTCGTTGTCAAGGAAGACCTTGAGCACAGCGGCTACTCCGCCTGGTGCATCTTCCATAACGACCGCAACGACGTCCGTAATCTTTACTATTACGCCCGCCTCCATGAGGGCAGTTTTTGCTTCCTCTGGCTTATTAACAATAAGTCTTAATACACCAAAATCTGAAGTGTCCGCAAGAGAAAGAGCACTGATATCGATATCGTTATCTGCAAGAACCTGAGTTATTGCCTGAAGACGACCTTTTTTGTTCTCAACAAAAACAGAAAGTTGTTTAATAATCATTTGTCTTCCTCCTTTATACAAGTTTTCTTGTATCAATTACACGCTTTGCTTTACCTTCAGAGCGTTCAATTGACTTAGGGTTTACAAGACGAACCTTTGCACCGATGCCAAGGGCAGAACGGAGGTTTGCCGTGATTGTCTTCTCAATCTTTTCGATTGATTTAACATCATCGGCGAAAAGTGCTTCGCTCATCTCAACATTTACCTCAAATGTATCAGTATTATTCTCTCTGCCAACAATAATCTGGTAATTTGGAGTGATGTCTCCACCGGCAATTTTGAGGAGAACTTCCTCAATTTGTGATGGGAATACATTTACGCCACGGATAATGAGCATATCATCACTTCTACCCTGTGGTTTCTTCATACGGATATGTGTTCTACCACATTCACAAGGTTCTGTAATAAGTTGGCAAATATCACGAGTTCTGTATCTTATAACCGGAAAAGCTTCTTTTGTAAGGGATGTGAAAACAAGTTCACCGACTGAACCTTCTGGAAGAACCTCTCCTGTATCCGGATCAATTATCTCGACAATGAAGTTGTCCTCCCATACGTGCATTCCCTTTTGACATTCGCATTCACATGAAACGCCTGGGCCTAGCACCTCGGAAAGTCCATAAATATCATATGCCTTAATGCCAAGTTTTGCTTCAATCTCTGCTCGCATCTCTTCTGTCCAAGGTTCAGCGCCAAAGATACCTGCTTTAAGTTTAAGTTGATCTTTCACACCGAGACGCTCGATTTCCTCGCCGAGATACATTGCATATGAAGGGGTACAACAGAGAATTGTTGCACCAAAATCAATCATTGTCTGAATTTGAAGACTGGTATTACCAGAAGACATCGGTATTACAGTAGCGCCGATTTTCTCAGCACCAGCATGTGCACCGAATCCTCCTGTGAAGAGTCCATATCCGAATGACACTTGGACGATATCTTCTTTTGTTGCACCAATAGCGGTGAGCATTCTTGCAAAACAATTTGCCCACATATCAAGGTCATTCTCCGTATATCCAACAACTATCCTTTTACCAGTTGTGCCTGAAGATGCATGCACGCGCTTTACCTCAGACATAGGAACTGCAAATAAGCCATACGGATAAAAGTCTCTCAGATCCTTCTTGTATGCAAATGGAAGTTTTGATAAATCCTCTAGTCCGTGAATGTCAGAAGGCTTAAGTCCAACCTCATCCATTCGATTTCTAAAACACTCGACATTTTCGTAACTACGACGAACCTGTGCCACAAGTCGCTCAGATTGTATTTTTTTGAGCTCTTCTCTCGGCATCATTTCAATGTCTTTGTCTAAAACTTTGTCTGTCATTGCAGTCACCACCTTTAAAATTTATAGATGTATTCT
>JAGHSI010000021.1 GCA_018065925.1 Candidatus Limimonas coprohippi | reverse complement strand
AATGAATTTGTTAAAATTTAGACAAGCTCCTTGCATATTGCACAACCAGGTGCTAAAATTTATAGGAATTTTGCCCTATTATATATGTGTTATAATTAATAGGAATTTGAAAATTTTTCCTGGAAGGAGTTATTAGATTATGGTTTATGACATAGCCATTATCGGTGCCGGTGTAGTAGGCTCCCTCACTGCCAGAGCATTCTCAAAGTACAACTTAAAAACTGTACTCATTGAGAAAACATCTGATGTTGCAATGGGAACCTCTAAGGCAAACAGTGGTATCGTTCACGCAGGTTTCGATGCGATGAACGGCACACTTAAAGCAAAGCTCAACGTAAAAGGTTGCGCTATGATGGAAGAGACTTGTAAGGCTCTCTTCGTTCCATATGAGAAGAATACTTCTCTCGTTGTTGCCTTCTCTGAAAAAGAGATGGAACACATCAAAGAACTCTACGAACGTGGACTTGGAAACAATGTTCCAGACATGGAAATCATCGATGCTAAAAAGCTCAAAGAACTCGAGCCAAACATCTCTGACGAAGCAGTTGGCGCCCTTTGGGCAAAGAGTGCTGGTATCGTAAGCCCATACGAGCTTGCAATCGGCGCCGCACAGTGTGCTGTTGGCAACGGCGTAGAACTTGTTCGTAATTTTGGTGTAGATGCCATCACTTTTGAGAACGGAGAATTCTCAATTAAAACTGAAGACGGAAAAGAAATCAAAGCTAAGTACATTATTAACTCAGCAGGACTCTTTGCTTCAGAACTTGCTAATAAGTTTAATGGCGAAGAATTTGAAATCATCGGCCGTCTCGGCGAATACGGTCTTCTCGACCGCTCATGCGCATCAATGTGCTCCTGCACAATTTTCCAATGCCCTAATGAAATGGGTAAAGGCATTCTCGTAACTCCAACCTGTCACCATAATATACTCGTTGGTCCATCAGCTATTAACGTAGCTGACAACGAAGATAAATCAGTAAGAGTTGGCGCACTTCGCGAGATTTTCGCCACAGCTCAGAAATCTGTTCCTATCGTATCAACACGCGATATGATCACTTCATTTGCTGGTATCCGCGCTCACTCAACAACTGATGATTTCATCATTCAGTACGCAAAGAACAATGACCATTTCTTAAACCTCATCGGTATTGAGTCTCCTGGCCTTGCTTCATCCCCTGCTATCGCTGAATACGTTGAAGAAATGGTTCTTTCAGTTATCGGAAAGCCAGAAGCTAACGAGAACTATAACCCTTCAAGAGAAAAGCCAGTTATCTTCCGTGAGCTCTCAATGGAAGAAAAAGAGGCTGTAATCGCTAAAGATCCTGCCTACGCTCATATCATCTGTCGCTGCGAGACTATCACAGAAGGTGAAATTAGAGCAGCAATTAAGGCACCGGCCGGCGCCATCGACATCGACGGTGTTAAACGTCGTACTCGCGCAGGCATGGGACGTTGCCAAGGCGGTTTCTGTGGCTCAAAAGTTCTTGAGATCCTCGCCGAGGAGCTCAACAAGCCAAAGAACGAAATCGACAAATTTGGCGGAGAATCAAAAATCATCTACGAAAGGACTAAATAATCATGAGTAAAATTTTGAATTATGACCTTGTCGTAGTTGGTGGTGGCCCTGCTGGTATGGCAGCCGCTCTCTCTGCTATGGACAACGGCATCAAAGAAGAAAACATTATCATTCTCGAGCGCGCAGAGCGTCTCGGCGGTATCCTTGAGCAGTGCATCCACTCAGGCTTTGGTGCAACTTACTTCGGTGAGATGCTCTCAGGTCCTGAATACGCACAGCGCTTTATAGATCTCGTTGAGAAAACAAATATCAATATCAAACTTGATACTATGGTTCTCAACTTAACTAAAGATAATCAGGTTATCTGCTCAAGCAAAGAGGATGGCATTTATGCCATCAATGCTAAAGCCATCATTCTCGCTATGGGTTGTCGTGAGCGTCCACGTGGAGCTCTTGACATTGCCGGATCTCGTCCAGCAGGTGTCATGAGCGCTGGTGCTGCTCAGAAATTTGTAAATATCGACGGTTATATGCCAGGTCACAAAGTAGTAATCTTAGGCTCTGGTGATATCGGACTTATCATGGCCCGCCGTATGACACTTGAAGGCGCTAAGGTACAGTGCGTTTGTGAAGTAATGCCTTACTCAGGCGGCCTTCAGAGAAACATCGTTCAGTGCCTTGAGGACTTTGATATTCCTCTCCACCTCTCATGTACAGTAATTCAGGTACATGGCAAGGATAGAGTTACCGGTGTTACAATTGCTAAAGTTGATGACAAGATGCTCCCTATCCCTGGCACTGAAGAATATATTGAATGTGATACCGTACTCCTCTCTGTTGGCCTTATCCCAGAGAACGAGCTCTCAAATCAAATTGGTCTCGAGATGGATCCTATTACTCGCGGACCAAAGGTAAACGAGATGCGCGAAACTTCTCACAAAGGCGTATTCGCCTGCGGCAACGTTCTTCAGGTACATGACCTTGTAGACTTCGTTACTCAGGAATCTCAGATTGCTGGTAAGGGTGCCGCTCAGTATATCAAGGGTGAAGCCGAGCCAGAATACGTTACTTGCAAGGGCATCAATGGTGTTCGTTATACAGTTCCACAGAGAATCAACAAGAACAACGCCGAAGAGGTTAAAATCTACTTCCGTGTTGCCAACGTATACAAAGATAAACGCGTAGTAGTTACATGCAACGGCAAAGAGCTTTGGAACAGAAAGAAACTCAAACTAGCTCCTGGTGAGATGGAAAACGTATTCATCAAGCCTGAGGATCTTGCCACAATGAATGCTGGCGACGAGATCGTCGTATCAATCGAGGAGGCGTAAAATATGTCAGAAAGAAATCTTATTTGTATCGCTTGTCCTCGTGGTTGCGCTATCAAAGTTACTCTCGATGACAACAACGAGGTTGTAAGTGTTGAAGGTGCAACATGTAAGAACGGCGACACTTATGCTAGAAATGAAGTAACTCACCCAATGCGTAACCTCACTTCAACAGTTAAGGTTACAGGCGGTATTGCTCCAGTAGTTCCAGTTAAGACATCAATTGATATTCCAAAAGAACTTCTCTTTGATGCTATGAAACTCATCAATGAAGCAACACTCCCTGCACCTGTTCACATCGGCGATATCGCCATTAAAAACATTCTTGGAACAGGCGCCGACATTATCGCTACAAACGAAGCAAAATAGAACATAACAAAGTTGCCCTCACTTTCAAAGTGAGGGCGTTTTGTTGACCAAAATGCCAAAAAGTAGTATAATATGTAAAT
>JAGHSI010000006.1 GCA_018065925.1 Candidatus Limimonas coprohippi | reverse complement strand
GTTATATAATATACTTGAAACTAAAAAAAGGAGTGTTGAAAATGATTGAAAGCACAAAAATAATGTTTAATAAATGGAAAGACTTTAGAGGTAAATCAGACCGTAGAGAATTTTGGCTCGGTTATCTTGGTGGTTTTCTTATCACTTTAGTTTTAACTATTATTCCTTCTATTCTCTTAGGTTTTGCAATTGGATGTGAGGATTCTGTAGTTCTTTGGCTTCTCACTGGTGTTGTATCACTCGCTTGGTTTGCAGCTTTTATCTATATTACTGTTGCCTTGCTTGCAGCAATTGTTAGAAGACTTCGCGATGCTGGTTTCCCATGGTGGGTAATCTTTGTAAACTTTGTTCCATCAATTGGCCAGATTGCGCTTATCGTTTTCCTTTGTCTCCCATCATCTGAGACTCAAATCGTTAATTTCGGTGGAAATGATGCTCCAAAGGCTGAACCTGCTCCAGCTCCAGCAACTCCAGCTGCTCCAATAGTTGTTGATGTTGAGCCAGAAGAGGCACCTGTAGTTGAAGAGGCTCCTGCTTCTACTTCTTGGACTTGTCCAGGCTGTGGTGCTGAGAGCGAAGGTAAATTCTGTGGCTCATGTGGCGCAGCAAAACCTGAATAATTAAGTAAAAAATAAAGAGGATGGTTTCACCATCCTCTTTTTGTTTTGCTGTTTTATACTTTGTACCACTCGCCGCGGCAAGGAACGATAAAGTGTGTATCTGGATAAGTGTCCTCGCAGAGAGGTAAGAATTTATCAAGTTCCATTGTTGTAGTAACAGGTGGGAAGGCGTTATCCCAATGGTCAAAGAGAACCTTTGGTGTTGGGAAGTAGCCAAGAATATCGATTGAGTGTGGGAACATCTTCTTAAGGCGGAGACCCTGGAAAGGATATACGAGCATATCGATTTTTTCTGGTCTTTGGTCTGGCTGATAGATGTTGGCAGAACCCATGAGATAAAGAGTTTTCTCGCCGTCAGAAATCTCAAAGCAGAAGATATCAAGAGTATCAATCTTGAATGTGAGTTTCTGCTGAATACCCATAATTGCTGCACGAGCAAAATTGATAGGATTTAAAAGTCTGTGAGCAAATGTGAAGAAAAGGGTAGGGTCAAGGTCGCAGTGGAGTCCCTGATGAACTTTTACTGTGAGACTACCGATTTCAAGTGTGTCGCCTACGATGATTTCATACATATTCTTTGTGTCGTAATGACGGTTCTTAGCAGTTTTGATACCACGTGAATTAACGTAGATAGGCACGTTGCCTGCCTGCTTTGAAAACTTGTCGATTTTTGTGAAATGATCGAGGTGTGGGTGTGTGATAAGAATAGCCTTTACGTCGTTCATTTCTTTGTCGGTGATTTTTCTGAAAAGTTTGTTGTATGGTTGATTATATGGATCGATCAACAATACATCTTTTCCATTGCGTACAAGAACGGTTGCGGTGCCAAGCCATTGTACTTCCATGTTAACATCTCCTAAAAGTAAACATTTTAAATTTTTGTCCGAAATTATTTTACTACTTTAATTGCGTATGTAAAGAAAAAACTTCTCTAATCAAAAAAGACTTGCATTATTTTAATTTATTTGTTAATATAATTGAGCGTTTCAGCGACAGCTGAGACAACTTCCCGGACGGTCCTCTGGCAGTTTTGTGTATGAACGTTCTGAATATTTTATGGAGGATATGTATAATGGATGCACTTAAGTTAATCACAGAAGGCCAGATTAAAGAGGACGTTACAAGCTTTAACGTTGGTGATACTGTAAAGGTTCACGTTAAAATTAAAGAGGGTAACAGAGAAAGAATTCAGGTTTTTGAAGGCACAGTTATCTCAAGACGTGGTGGCGGTGTTTCAGAGACATTCACAGTTCGTCGTGTATCTTATGGCGTAGGTGTTGAGAAGGTATTCCCTGTTAACTCACCAAACGTTGAGAAGATTGAAGTTATCCGCAAGGGTAAGGTTCGTCGTAGCAAGCTCTACTATCTTCGTGACCGTGTTGGTAAGGCAGCAAAGGTTAAGGAACAGCTTTAATTTTATAGGCTATTTGAGGACAACTTCGGTTGTCCTCTTTTTTTGCATAATCAATAAAAAAATATAGGTTTTTTCTATACGCGCGTTAACATTATTTGCCTTGTTTTAACGCGCGCGTTTTTTTATAATATTTGAGGTTAGATAAAATTTTAACAAAGGAGAACAACCTAAAAATGAAAGACCTAAAACACATTCATTTTTACGAGGACCTTCTTGAGCAGGCTAACAACGAACTTGTACAGCAGGCTAAAAGTGAGGGCGGTGTAGCTGTTGGTTACACATGCTTTTATGTGCCTGAGGTGCTACTTAACGTAGGTAATGCCTTCTCAGTAAGACTCAGAGCCCCTAACACAGGCTCACTCGACATTTCACAGTATTATATGTCGAGTTTTGTCTGCGGTTATAGCCGTGCTCTTGTTGAGCGCGCTTTCGAAGGCGGCTATAACTTCCTTGATATGTGGGCTGGTACAGACACATGTCAACAGATGAACCGTGTAGTTGAAAATGTTGTTGAGTTTAGACTTATTGACAATCCAAACTTTACACACGGTTTCCTTGATGCTCCAATGAAGATTACGGAGCACGGCAACAAGCACTATGAGCACATGATCCAGGTTGAATTTCTTGACAAGATGAAGGAGAGCTTTGGCGTTGATATCTCGGACGAGGCTATCCGCAAGGCTGTCAAGGAGCACAACGAGATGTGCAAGATTTTTGAGGCAATATCAGAGCTTCGCAAGGCTGAGAATCCGGTAATTACACCTCGCGAGTTCCACATCCTTTGCCTTGTTAGCTACGCTTGTCCTACAAGCCTTATCCTTCCTTATCTCAAGGAAACCTATGCTGATATCAAGGAGAGAAAGCCAGATGCTAAGAACCCATGGAGAGCACGTTTTGTAGTCGTTGGCTCAGAGCTTGATGACTATACTTTCTCTGAAATTATGGAATCATGCAATGCTTATGTTGTTGCTGATCGCTACTGCTTTGGCGCAATTCCAGGCAGAAAGCAGATCCCACTTACAACTGACAGACCAGCCCTTGAGCAGGTTTGTGAATTCTATCTCGCAGAGAACCAGTGCCCTCGCTTTATGTCAAAGGAAAAGATTGAGGAGCGCCATGAAATCGCTCGCAAACTCTATGAGGAGTTTAGTGCCGATGGTATCATCTATGAACAGGCTAAGTTCTGCGATTTCTGGGGCTATGAGAGAATGCTTGAAAATGCGAAATTCCTTGATGACGGCGACGATATTCCAGTACTCCAGATTGACCGTGAGTACGTAATCGCTGGCGCCGGTCAGCTTAGGACTCGTATCCAGGCTTTTGTTGAGTCCGTTGAGATTAAAAAGATTCAAAAAGCAGGAGGTGCTGAGTAATGGCTGATAAAGGACTTGCTAGTATCTATACTGACAAAACTGGTATCTACAAGCACCGTGAATGGCGTGGACTTAAGGATACAGCTTATGACTATAAGATGTGGTGCGGCCTTTGGGGCATACTTCTCAAGTGGGCACTTGGCCACCCTGTAACTAACGTTAAGGCTATTTTCCGTTATCGTTGGATGTTTGATTACCTCAAGGTTCCATCATTCTACGATAGGATTATGGAGGGTGCGCGTGGCGC
>JAGHSI010000125.1 GCA_018065925.1 Candidatus Limimonas coprohippi | reverse complement strand
ATTTACTGTTTTGGTAAAATTTTTATGTTCAAAAAAGGAGGTGGAGTTTTGACCAATAGTGCTTTTATTTTCTCATTTGGAAGATGGGTTCTACCAATTATCGCATTCTACATAATTTTCGGTTGCGGAATATCCTTAATCCGTGGTAACAAAAAGACTGGAACCATTGGTTATCTTGTAAACTCCGCCAACGGAGATCAGATGCCATTAGTTGGTTTTGAAACAGCCATAGGACGAAGCAATGCATGCGACATCACCCTTACTTATACGACTGTTTCCCGTTTCCATGCTGTATTGACAAAAAGGCATGGGAAATGGCTTGTTTTTGACACCCACTCAAAAACAGGAACCTTTGTAAATGGTGAAAAGGTTGATGATCTTTTCCTTCATCCAACAGAGGTTAAAAGTGGAGATACTCTTGTTTTTGGCAATGCAATTTTCACATTCTATGACCTTGAAGATCTTCAAAACAAAGAAAACCAAAAAATAGAAGAAAATCCTGCTCTATTTGAAACAGATGAAAAGTTCTATACAGGCGATATCATCCTTCCCGAGCATCTTAAAACCGGCTGTAGTTTAAAGAACTGCATAACCGGAGCTACAATAAGTATAGACAACAGCGCATCCGTATTAATCGGACGTGACGAGACTGCCGATGTTCAGATTGCGTCACCTTCAGTCTCCCGCTCCCACGCACTTCTTTCTCGCTCCGATGAGGGATGGATAATTGAAGATCTCGACTCAAAAGCCGGGACACTGCTAAATGGCGAAGAATTAACAGAAATCAAGCCACTTAAAGATGGCGACATTATAGAAATTTGTGGTTTCACAATTAGATTTTCAGAAAACTCTTAAGGAGGACCTAAATTGAGCGGAAAAAGATGGTTCCCAACCATGCTCCTAATTTCAATATTTCAGATCATAACCTTTTATCAGGTCATTTTTTCTGCAGATGGAGAAATTAACGCAGTAGCTGCTGTAATCTTCATCATCTTCACTGCAATAGAATGGCTCTGGTCAATTGCGTCTACAATTATTCTCAAGAAATCTTCGCTCGCACTCGAATACATCGCCTTTTTCCTTACTGGAATCAGCCTTGTTACAACAGGAAGTTTCAACAATAGCTTACTCATAAAACAGTTTATTGCTGTGGTCATTGGCTTCACCTGCTACGTTGGACTTCTCTATGTTGTTGCAGATGTAGAACGTGCTGAAAAATTCCGCAAACCTATGGCTGCGGCCTCAATAATTTTACTTGTAGCGACTTTAATTCTTGCAAGAAATATCAATGGCGCATACAACTGGATTACACTTGGAGGTTTTTCAATTCAGTCATCTGAACTTGTAAAAGTTACATTCATTTTTGTAGGCGCCGCAACACTTGAAAAACTCCAGTCAAGTCGAAGCTTGACTCAATATGTAATATTTGCTGTTGCTTGTATTGGATTGTTATTCTTAATGCGAGATCTCGGTACTGCGCTCATATTCTTCTTTACTTTCGTAGTGCTCGCATTTATGCGCTCCGGAGATATTCGTACAATCATTTTCCTAATCCTCGGCGCCGCAATGCTCGCAGGTCTTGTTGTTTTGATGCGTTCTGATTACATTATGAATCGTTTTGCAACATACAGACATGTTTGGGACTTTGCGGACGGCAAAGGATATCAGCAGACTAGAGTTTTAACTTACTCTGTTAGCGGTGGACTTTTAGGTCTTGGAATCGGCAACGGCCATCTCCGCGAAGTATTTGCCGCAACTGAAGACTTAATTTTCGGCGTGCTTTGCGAGGAGTGGGGAATGCTCATAGCATTCCTTATCGCTTGGGCATTTGTTTTCATCTTTATTCACAGCATCCGCTGCGCAAAAGGCGCACGCAGTGCTTTCTATTCTATAGCAAGTTGCGCAGCCGGCGGACTTCTTCTTTTCCAAGCGGCACTCAACATCTTTGGTGTAACAGATTTCTTACCACTCACGGGTGTTACATTGCCATTTGTAAGCCGTGGTGGTTCAAGTACAATTTCTTGTTGGGCTATTCTCGCTTTCATAAAAGCCGCTGACAATAGAACATGGGCGGAGGTGAGAAAGAGATGAACAGGATTTCTCGACGTTCATACATCATGTACTTCTTTGCTTTTGCCTTCATTGTCGGAATCATTATCCTCTTTTTCACGATGGAGGTTAACTCAGGAAAATGGGTTGTAAAGAGTTACAACAAGCACCTTTACTCAAACGGAGAACTTCTTGCGGCTGGCCAAATCACCGATAGGTATGGTGTAGTCCTTGCAGAGACAGTTAATGGTGAGAGAAAGTACAACGACGACTATAAGGTTCGTACGTCTACTCTTCACGTTGTCGGAGATACAGCTGGATTCATCTCAACTGGTGTACATACATCAATGAAATCTAAGCTTACTGGCTACAGTTTGATAAACGGCGTATATAAATTAAAGAAAAATGGTGCCGGAAATGATATTCAATTATCAATTGACTCCCGTCTTTGTGTAGCTGCAATGGAAGCTCTTGGTAAAAACAAAGGCACAATCGGCGTCTATAACTATAAAACCGGCGAAGTATACTGCGCAGTATCTCTTCCAACATATGACATCAACAACAAACCTACTGATATTGATACGGACGACACTGGAAAATATGAAGGCATTTACCTAAACCGTTACTTCCGTGGCCTCTACACTCCAGGTTCAACATTCAAAATTGTTACCGCTTGCTGTGCAATTGATAACATCACTGATATCAATTCACGATACTTCACCTGTAATGGAGCTTGGGTAAACAAAGTCGGCAACAAGGTTACTTGTAATGGTGTTCACGGAACATTAAACTTCGAGCAAGCTCTTCAGCATTCCTGCAACACCGCTTTTGCCAGCCTTGCCGCCGAGCTCGGGAACGATAAGATGCAAAGTACCGCTGAAGAATGCGGTTTCAACAAGACCATTTATGTCGACAACTTTAAACTTGCAACAAGTTATTATGATGTTACAAAGGCATATGATATAGACCGTGCTTGGTCTGGTATCGGTCAATACACAACTCTAATAAACCCTTGCCACTCAACGATGCTTGTCGGCGCAATTGCTAACAACACAGGATACGCGCCAACCCCTACAATCATAAAAGGTAAGAGCACATCAAAGATGAACTTTATGGGTTCTGTTTCTGCAAAGAGACTCAACAAAATGCTTCGCTCAAATGTCGAGAATTACTATGGTGACAACAGATTCCCAAATCTTGAAATGTGTGGCAAAACAGGTACAGCAGAAGTTTCAGGCAAAAAACCTCACACCTGGTTTGTTGGCTATTCACAGCGTGAGGATCTTCCACTGGCTATCGCAGTAGTTTGTGAAAACAGTGGCGGATACGGCATTGATGTTGCCATCCCAATTGCCAATACTGTGATGCAAAAAGCCTACGAACTCTACGTCTTAAACTATGCTGATCTTCTTGCAGACGAAGAATAAACACAAATCAAAGAACCCCTATCTTCTTGATAGGGGTTCTTTTTACGTTATAGTAACTGTTAATGCCTAAAGCATCTAAGTGGAGCGTAGGTGGAGGATAAATAGAATTTTGGGAATAGTTTTACATGTGATTCCCTAAAAATACTTTCTAATTTTGTTTCTAAAATATCACTCTGTTTTTCTTATTTTTACTCCACCTAGGATAAAATTATTGACAATTTTAAAACTTTTTGCACCACTCCTTTTTGTTTTTTGTGGATAAAAGCGTAATTTTAATATAAATAAATTACAACTCTTTATATTGGTCTATTATAAGCTTTACATTATGTGCTAATAACAGAAATTGATTTTGATTCCCCTCGGTTAGTTCAAATTCATCTGGAGTATATAAGATATTATATATATCATCTACACGAAGGCCTCGATTTGGTACTTCTCTAAAAAATGATTTGCTTTTCATTCAATCACCTCCTTTATGTGTTTATATCACATAAGGAAGTGAAAATCTCGCTTTTGATACAAGTGGTATAAAATTGGTTACGAACGGTAGCTTAAGTTGTTTTTCGCGGTCAAAAAATTGAAATTTTATACGTATTTTGATTAAATGCCATTTTTGTCGCAAAACTGTATTTTGTATTTTGTATAATTTCGTATGTGTGAAAAATGGGACAACCAATAGGTTATTATTGTAGTTGCATTACTATTTTTGATGGGAAGATATTGGTGTATGTATGTGGTGTATGAT
>JAGHSI010000027.1 GCA_018065925.1 Candidatus Limimonas coprohippi | reverse complement strand
ATTCAAAAAAGTGTTGACATTTATTCATGGTAGTGTATAATTATGCCATCCCGAAAAACAAAACATAATTCAAACGGAGGATATTATCATGAAAAAATTAATCGCACTTGCACTTGCTCTTGTTATGGTGCTTGCATTTGCAGCTTGCACAAAGGCTCCTGCAGAAGACTCAGGTAAGAAACAGATTGTTATGGGTACAAACGCAGCTTTCCCTCCATATGAGTTCGTTAATGATGACGGATCATTTGGTGGTATCGATGTTGACATCGCTAAGGCTATCGCTGATAAGCTTGGTTATGAACTCGTAATCAAAGATATGGAATTCGATTCACTCATCGCTGCTGTTGATGGTGGCTCAATCGACTTCGCTATGGCTGGTATGGCAGTAACAGACGAACGTAAAGAGAGCGTAAACTTCTCTGAGACATACGCTAAGGGTGTTCAGGTAATCATCGTTAAAGAAGGTTCTGACATTAAGACAGCTGATGACCTTGAGGGTAAGACCATTGGTGTTCAGTCTGGTACAACTGGTGACATCTACTGCACAGGTGACTTTGGTCAGGAAAACGTTAAGCAGTTTAAGACAGGTGCTGAGGCAGTTGCTGCTCTTAAGAACGATCAGGTTCAGTGTGTTGTAATCGACAACGAGCCAGCTAAGAACTTTGTAGCTGCAAACGAAGACCTTGTAATCCTTGATACATCATATGCTGATGAGGATTATGCTGCTGCTATTGCTAAGACAAACGATGCATTCCTTGCTGATTTCAATAAGGCTCTTGCAGAACTTCAGGCTGACGGCACAATCGACAAGATCGTTGCTTACTATATTAAGTGATTAAACTAGAACAATTATTTCTTGAGATAAGGAGCAGTAGAAATACTGCCCCTTGTTTCACATTAAAGAGAGAAGATTATTATGAACTTTGTTTCTTTTTCAAACTGGATAACTACGGCGCCGTCTTGGGTTGCCTCGCTTCCGGAAGGCCTTCAGAGTTTCATCTTCCAGCTCTTTCAGACTTTTGTCTTTGCTGACAGATGGAAACTCTTTGCAAACGGTCTTAAAATTACATTTATTGTTACAATAGGTGCTCTTGCAATTGGTATAGTAATTGGTCTTATAATCGCAATTACACGTACTCTTTATAGCAACTATGTTGTAACAAAACCACCTTTTGTTTTGAAGGTATTAAATGCTTTGGCAAACCTTTACCTCACAATCATCCGTGGTACACCAATGATGGTTCAGCTCCTTATTATGGGCTTTGTTATCATCGTGCCAAAGACGGATCTTGGAACAATTCTTTGCGGTATTTTAACACTTGGCATCAACTCCGGTGCCTATGTTGCTGAGATTGTTCGTTCAGGTCTTATGTCTATTCCTAAGGGGCAGACAGAGGCAGGACGTAGCCTTGGATTTAACTATATTCAGACAATGTGGTATATCATTATTCCACAGGCCATCAAAAATATTCTTCCTGCCCTTGGTAATGAGATGATTACTCTTCTTAAAGATACATCACTTGTTTCAGTTATTGCTCTTCGTGACGTAACAAAGCAGGCACAGAATGTCCAGAGCCTTACTTATAATGCTTTGGTTCCATATATTAGTCTTGCATTAATCTACTTAGCTATCGTAATTGTGCTTACAAGATTACTTGCAGTATTAGAAAAGAGGTTGAGACGTAGTGAACACTGAGACAAAAGATGCAGTAATAAAAGTCGAAAACCTTGAAAAGTATTTTGGCGATCATGAGGTGCTCAAGGGAATCTCAACTGAGATTGACAGAGGCGAGGTTGTAGTAATCATCGGTGCTTCTGGTTCCGGTAAATCTACATTCCTTCGTTGCTTAAATTGCCTTGAGGATCCAACAAAGGGAAGCATCTACTTTGATGGCGTTGATATTGCCGATGTATCTGTTGATATCAATATCCACAGACAGAAGATGGGTATGGTTTTCCAGCAGTTTAACCTTTTCCCACATAAAACTGTTCTTGAGAACCTGACTATGGCTCCAATTAAGCTTAAAGGCATGAAGTCGGATGAGGCAAACGAGATGGCTCTTAAGCTTCTCGATCGTGTTGGTCTTGCCGATAGAGCTGATTCTTATCCTTCACAGCTTTCAGGCGGACAGCAGCAGCGTGTTGCTATTGTTCGTGCTCTTGCAATGAGCCCTGAGGTTATGCTCTTTGATGAGCCTACTTCAGCCCTTGATCCTGAGATGGTTGGCGAAGTTCTTGATGTTATGAAGTCCCTTGCTGAAGAGGGTATGACAATGGTAATCGTAACTCATGAGATGGGCTTTGCTCGTGAAGTTGCTGATCGAGTTCTCTTTGTTGCCGATGGTATTATTGAGGAGGAGGGCACTCCAACTGAGGTGTTTGATACACCAAAGTCTGAAAAACTTCAAAATTTCCTCTCAAAGGTTCTATAATTTTATATGTGTATTTTCTACAAAAACCGCAAGTTTTTCTTGCGGTTTTTCGTTTAGTGTGTTAGAGTGTAAGTGTATCTTTATATATTATTAAATAGGGGGAATCTTTAAATGACTCTCGCAGAGCTTTTAAAAATTGCAGAAGATAATAAGGCTTCTGACGTTCATATTACTGTTGGTGTTCCACCACTTATGCGTGTACATGGTTCGATGATGCCGATTCCAAACGAACCTCGTCTTATGGCCGAGGACGTTGAGGCACTTGTAAAGGGAATTATGGGTGAATTCCAAAAGAAGGCATTCGCTGAGCGCGGTGAAATCGACTTCTCATTTGGCCTTGCAGGAATGGGCCGTTATCGTGTTAACGTATTCCGTCAGCGTGGTACTACTGCTGCTGTATTCCGTCTCGTAGGTTCTAAGATTCCTAACCCACGTGACCTCGGTGTTCCAGATCCAGTTATTGACCTTTATCAGTTAAAGTCAGGTCTTGTTCTTGTAACAGGCCCTACAGGTTCAGGTAAATCAACAACTCTTGCTTCACTTATCGGTCTTGTAAACGACAACTTGAACGACCATATTATTACTCTTGAGGATCCTATCGAGTATCTTCACAGACATAATAAATCAATCGTTAACCAGAGAGAAATCGGTGTAGATACACGTTCTTATGCTGCAGCTCTTCGTGCAGCTCTTCGTGAGGACCCTGATGTTATTCTCGTAGGTGAGATGCGTGACCTTGAGACTATTTCTACAGCTGTAACAGCGGCTGAGACTGGTCACTTGGTATTCTCAACACTTCATACAATCGGTTGTGCTGAAACTATCGACCGTATCATCGACGTATTCCCAACTGATCAGCAGGATCAGATTCGAGTACAGCTTTCTATGGTACTTGAGGCTGTTATTTCTCAGCGTCTTATTCCAACACTTGATGGTAATGGACGTGTAGCTGCATTCGAAGTTATGCTTGCTGACTCTGCTATTAGAAACCTTATCCGTGAGGGTAAGAACTACCAGATCCCTTCAGCAATGCAGTCTGCTAAGAGACGTGGTAACCAGACTATGAACGATTGTCTCGTTGATCTTTACACAATGGGTAAAATCTCAAGAAAGAATGCTCTTCTTTATTCTGATGATCAGGACGAGATGGCTAAGCGTCTTGTATAGTTAGATTCTTTGAGCTCAGCTTGTTTTTACAGGCTGAGCTTATTTTTTGATATTAAGGATTTGTTTATGATTAAAAGAAGTTCAGGCATATTGTTGCCAATATTTTCTTTGCCGTCGCCGTACGGCATAGGCACACTGGGACGGGCCGCCTACGACTTCGTCGACTTCCTTGTCGACGCGGGTCAGTCGTGGTGGCAGATTCTTCCAGTGGGTCCAACAAGTTACGGCGACTCACCATATCAGAGCTTTTCAACTTTTGCAGGAAACCCATATTTTATCGATCTTGATATGTTAATCGAGGACGGACTTCTTGAAAAGGCTGATGTTTCAAGTGTTACTTGGTATGGTCATCCATCATATGTGGATTATGAAAAGATGTGGGAACTTAGATATCCTATTCTTAAAAAAGCGGTGCAAAATAGCAGGGGCTATGATGACAACGACTTTAAAGAGTTTGTTGACAAGAATAGGGGATGGCTTTTTGACTACGCACTTTTCATGTCGGTAAAGGCCTTGTTTGATAACAAACCTTGGACCGAATGGGAGGATGAGGAGATTAGGCTCCACAAAGAGGAGGCAGTTTCAAAATATTCAGAGAAGTTATCAGATGATATTCTCTTTTATGAGTATCTTCAGTATCTTTTCTTTAAACAATGGGATGCACTAAAAGAATATGCAAAGGAAAAAGGAATTGGCATAATAGGTGATATTCCAATTTATGTTGCTCTTGATTCGGCAGATGTATGGTCAGACCCAAAACAGTTTAAACTTGATGAGAAGAATTTGCCAAAGGATGTAGCAGGTGTTCCACCTGATTATTTTTCCGAAGACGGTCAGCTTTGGGGTAATCCACTTTACGATTGGGATTTCATGAAAGCTGATGGATTTGGATGGTGGATTAGAAGAATCGAAGGCGCTGCCAAACTTTATGACGTTATTCGAATCGACCACTTTAGAGGATTCGAATCATTTTGGGCAGTGCCATACGGAAGCACTACTGCTAAAAACGGCAAATGGGTAAAAGGTCCTGGTATGGACCTCGTCAATGTTCTTAAGAATTGGTTTTGGAATATTCAGTTTATTGCGGAGGATCTTGGCATACTGACAGATGATGTTAGGAGTTTGCTCAAAGATTCTACATTCCCGGGAATGAAGGTCTTAGAATTTGCATTTGATTCTAAGGAGCCATCAGATTATCTTCCACATAACTATGATAAGAACTGTATCTGCTATGCGGGCACGCATGATAATGATACACTTGCTGGTTGGCTTGATACGGCTGATGATGATGACATCAAATTTGCGATGACATATCTCAATGTCGACGATAAAACTGATCTTCCTGATGCAATTATTCGCGCTGGCATGGCATCCACTGCCAACTTGTTTGTCGCTCAAATTCAAGATTATCTAGAACTTGACTCAAGTGCTAGAATCAACGTACCTGGTACGCTTGGCGACAACTGGAAGTGGCGTATTTTGAAAGATCAGTTGAATAAAGAGCTCTCAGAGCGCATCTGTAAAGTGTCTAAACTTTACAGTAGATAAAAAGTTGGGCAGGATAAATTTATCCTGCCTCTTTTTGTTGTTGATTATTTTTCTAATTTGGAATATAATTATTTTGCTAATTTAGAAATATAAGGGGTAAAATATGAGAATTAGAGAACAACTTCGCGGGGACAAGAACATATCTGGTGCGAGAATTGAAGCGATTAGAAAAGAACGTGGCATTAAGCAGGGCGATATGATTGAGTCTTTGAGTTTGCAGGGAGTTAATATGACAAATTCAAGCCTCTCAAAGATTGAGGGACAGCACAGGGGTATTAATGATTTTGAACTTTTAGCTATTGCCAACACGCTTGATATCTCAGTTGACTATCTCTTGGGTAGATAATATGAAGAATCTTTTTAAACTTTATTGGGCCTTTTTTAAAATAGGTCTCTTTACCATCGGTGGTGGTTATGCCATGCTTCCACTTATGGAGCGCGAGGCGGTCGAAAATAATAAATGGGTTGAAAAAGAGGAGATGCTAGACATCTACACTATCAGCCAATGCACACCAGGCGTAATTGCGGTTAACACAGCGACTTTTATCGGTAAAAAAGTCGGTGGGTTCTTTGGCGCACTTTTTGCAACCCTTGGTGTAGTATCGCCGAGCCTTATTATCATTACTTTAATTGCATCTTTCTTTAACAACTACACAGATAACCCCTATGTTATAAAAGCTTTTATAGGAATTCGTGTTGCTGTTGCAGCTTTGATTTTGAATTCTACTGTTGGAATGATTAGGAAGGGAATAAAAAATCCTTACCAAATAGGAATTATGATAGCTGGTGCATTGACGATGATAATTTTTAATGTCTCACCAATTATTGTCATCATTGTTGCTGGTATATTTGGACTCTTTATCTTTGATGTAAGAGCGGATAAGGAGGAGACCAATGAATAGAATTCTTTTGATGTGTCTTGAGTTTTTTAAGGCAGGTCTCTTCTCGATAGGCGGTGGCCTTGCAACTTTGCCGTTTTTACAAAAGATGGCGGATAACCATCCTGACTGGTTTACGCACGATAACTTGATAGATATGGTGGCAGTTGCGGAATCCACACCTGGACCTATCGGAGTAAATGTTGCGACATATGCCGGATTTTCTACAAACGGTTTGTTTGGTGGCATACTTTCAACATTGTCACTTATACTCCCATCGTTTCTCTGTATTTTAATTATTTATGGATTTTGGCAGAGATACAAAGAGAACAACAGAGTTCAGCGAACTTTTGCCGCACTTCGTCCTGCAGGACTTGGACTTATATGTGCTGCATGTTTTACAGTGTTTAAAGGCGCTGTGATTCCAGATGGTGGGCTTAGACTTTCCTGCTTGATAATGTTCGTGATTTTCTTTGCCTTAATGCAAATTCCTAAGATGAAGAAGATTCATCCGTTGTTTTATATTTTATTTGCGGCACTTATAGGAGTGCTATTACCACTTTGATTTTGGAGATATAAATGTTTGATCTTGAAGAAAATTTAAGGCCTGAGCGAGCAATACTTTGTTCTGTTGACACGGGCGACTTTGATGCCGAAGTGTCAATAGACGAACTTGAGGAGCTCGCACATACGGCGGGCGCAGAGGTCGTGGCAAAAGTTATACAGCCAAGACCAGCTCCTGACGCTGCGCTTTTCCTTGGCATAGGTAAGCTCGATGAGATAATGGAATTTGTAGAATTCCCAAAGATAGATCTCTTGATATTTGATGATGAGCTCACACCATCTCAGCAGCGAAATATAGAGAAGTATACTGGGAAAACCGTAATTGATAGAACGACACTGATACTCGATATCTTTGCACAGCGAGCTCGCTCAAAAGAGGGTAAACTCCAAGTTGAGCTCGCACAGCTTCAGTACAGATTGCCTCGACTTTTAGGACAGGGAACATCACTTTCAAGACTCGGCGGTGGTATCGGAACAAGAGGCCCCGGCGAATCGAAATTAGAGTCAGATAGACGACATATCCACCGCCGGATAGATGCTATAAAGGCAGAACTGCGTGAAGTGGAGAAGCGTCGCAACCTTCAACGCCGACGTCGTGCAAAGGATGGTGTGCAGACAGTCGTTATTGTCGGATATACCAACGCTGGTAAGTCCACTCTTATGAATAACTTGACAGAGGCCGGCGTTCTTGCAGAGAATAAACTCTTTGCGACGCTCGATCCTACGAGTCGCGCACTCACGTTACCTTCCGGTAGAGAGGTGATGCTCATTGATACGGTAGGACTTGTCAGAAGACTTCCGCATAATCTCGTTGAGGCTTTTAAGTCTACGCTCGAAGAGGCGGCTTCTGCGGATGTCATCTTAAATGTCTGTGACGCATCCGACCCTTGTTCTAATGAGCATCTCAGAGTTACAAATGAACTTTTATCTGAACTCGGTGCCTCCGGTAAACCTGTGGTAAACGTCATGAATAAGTGTGATCAAATATATGATTTAAATGATATACCATCAATTCAAAACACTGTGTATATCTCAGCACTACGCGGTAACGGAATTGATAAACTTCTAACTGCGATAGAAAATGCATTGCCAAAGGACAGAGTTCGTCGAACTTTTCTGTTTCCTTATAACGATTTAAAACCCGCATCAATCGTTCGAGATGATGGAAATGTCTTCTCTGAGGAATATGTTGATGAGGGACTCAAAATTGATGCTCTTACCAGCATTATTGTTGCAAACAAGCTTGAAAAATATATTTTGGAGTAATCAAAATGGTTGTTACAAACTATACAATAAATGCTCAAAACATTAGCAAGGATTATAGTTTTGCTGTTCTATCAGATTTACATGACAAGCCTTATCGTGAGGCGATAGAACTTGTGAAACATATGCGCCCTGACGCTATTTTTGTAGTGGGAGATCTTGTTGATCGACATTTGAAGAGAAAAGATAGGTGCCTTCCTTTTCTTACTGAGTGTGTGGAAATTGCTCCGACTTTTTTCTCATATGGAAATCACGAGATAAAGTTCCCTGTTATTAGCGAGGAGGAACTTTTAAGTACTGGTGTTACAGTTCTTGATAATTCGTGGGCACTTTTCAATAATGATATTCTTATTGGTGGTCAACGCCCATCAATAAACGAACCTAAAACGGAGTGGCTTCGTGACTTTGAGGATGCTAATCAGTTTAAGATCCTTCTTGATCATCATCCAGAACATTATCCTAAGTATTTAAGGGATTACCATCCTGAAATAGACTTGATAATTTCAGGTCATGCGCACGGAGGGCAGATTAGGCTTTTTGGTCATGGACTGTTTTCTCCGGGGCAGGGCATTTTTCCAAAGTACACAAAAGGCTTTTACGACGAAAGACTTATTGTAGGAGCGGGATTGTCCAACACTGGATATATAATTCCACGTGTCTCAAATCCTAGAGAAGTGTTGGAGATTTCAATAAAAAAGTGATATAATGAGAAAACTTTGAGGTGATAAATATGAAAGAGTATTATGATGGCAAAATTAATTTGACGATGCTCACTGATTTCTATGAACTTACAATGGCTAATGGTTACTTCCAGTATGGTTATAAGGACACCATAGGCTATTTTGATATGTTCTATAGAAACATCCCAGACCACGGTGGTTTTGTAATCATGTGTGGCGTAGAGCAAGTCATTGATTATCTTAAAAAATTAAAATTTACTGATGAGGATATTGAATATCTCCGTGGACGTGGATTCTGCGAGGAGTTCCTTGATTATCTTAAAAACTTTGATTTCTGTTGCGATGTATGGGCAGTACCAGAAGGTACACCTGTATTTCCTGGTGAACCAATCATCAAGGTACGTGGACCAATGATTCAGGCACAGTTCCTTGAGACAATGATTCTTCTCATCATCAATCATCAGAGCCTCATTGCAACAAAGGCAAATAGAGTTGTACGTGCTGCGGCTGGACGAGCAGTAATGGAGTTTGGTTCACGCCGCGCCCAGTCTGCTCAGGCAGCTATTCTTGGCGCACGTGCCGCATATATCGGTGGATGTGTCGGCACTGCTTGTACTATTGATGGCCGTGATTATGATATTCCTGCTCTCGGTACAATGGCACATAGCTGGGTACAACTTTTCCCATCAGAGTATGAGGCATTTAAGGCATATGCAGAGGCATATCCAGATTCATGTACTCTTCTTGTTGATACATTTAACGTACTTAAATCAGGTATTCCAAATGCTATTAGAGTATTTAATGAGGTATTAGTACCACAGGGAAAGAGACCAAAGGGAATTCGTATTGATAGTGGCGATATTACCTATCTTTCAAAGAAGGCTCGTAAGATGCTTGATGATGCCGGCTTCCCTGACTGTGGAATTTGTGCATCAAACTCTCTCGATGAATATATCATCCGTGACATGCTTCTTCAGGGTGCTCAGGTTGATACATTCGGTGTAGGCGAGAGACTCATTACAAGTTCATCACATCCAGTACTTGATGGTGTTTATAAACTTGTTGCTATCGAGGACGAGAATGGAAATATTATTCCAAAGATTAAAATCTCTGAGAACGTAACTAAGATTACAACTCCATGTAATAAGGAAGTTTATCGTTTTTATGATAAGGAAACCGGTAAGGCTGAGGCCGATGTGCTTACAGTTGTTGGTGAGGTTATTGATGAATCAAAGCCATATCTTCTCTTTGATCCTAATTACACATGGAAACAGAAGGAAATTGAAAACTTTGAAGCAAAACCTCTTCTTCAGAAAATCTTTGAAAATGGCAAGTGCCTTGTAGAGGAGAGATCTGCTAAAGAGATTCAGGAGTATTGCAAGTCTCAGCTTGATACTCTTTGGGATGAATGTCTTCGTTTTGAACATCCACATATCTATTGGGTTGACTATTCTCAGAAACTTTATGATACTAAGTTCAACCTCCTTAAGGAGTATAGTTCAAAGAGATGAGAACGTATAAGACGGTAATCTGGGACCTTGATGGTACACTTCTTAATACGCTTGTTGATCTTATGAATTCTGTAAACTTTGCTATGAGGGAACTCGGATACAAAGAACGCACTCTTGAAGATATCCGTTTGTTTGTAGGAAATGGCGTAAAGAAACTTGTTGAACTCTCTATACCGGGTGGTAGAGAGAACCCTGATTATGATAAGGCGTATGAGTTGTTCACAAAGTTTTATGCTGAGCATAATCTTGATAATACTCTTCCATATGATGGCGTTTTAGAAATAATTTCTGAACTTAAGAGCAGGGGTGTTGCCCAAGCTATAGTTTCAAATAAAGTTGACGATGCCGTGAGAAAACTCAATGAGGAATTCTTTCATGTTGACTTTGCTATCGGTGTAACGGATTTGCTTCCTAGAAAGCCTGCACCTGATATGGTCTTAAAGGCTATGAATGAACTTCATGCTGATAAGGAAACTACAGTTTATATTGGAGACTCTGAGGTGGACTTGAAAACTGCAGAGAATTCAGGCCTTGATGTCATATCTGTTCTTTGGGGCTTTAGAAATTTTGAAGAGATTAAAGAGTATGGCCCGATGTGTACTGTAGAAAAGCCTAATGAGATACTAAAATATATATAAAATAAGAGCTTGGAACTGGTTGGTTCCAAGCTCTTTTAATTTTTTGTTTAGTTATCGAGATCTTTTGCTATGAATACGATTTCGTTTCCGTTAAAGGAGAGATAGATCTTTTGGTCATCTTTATCATATTCAGCTTTCATATCAATCTTTTTTCCAGCACCATCTTTAAATGTTATCTTATTGCCACTTGTTTTAAATGTGCCGTTTGCAAGCGTCTTTGATACGATTCCAAGATCTGCGAGGATAAAGTCCTCGATATTGCTGTATCCGTTTTCCTTTGCAGTTGCGAGGAGAAGTTCATCGATGAACTTGTTCTCATCAGTTACGCCGGATTCGGAGAGAAGCTTGTCAATATCAGCTTTTGATCTGTTGGCTTCAAAGATCTGTTTATAGAGATCTTTGTATGCTGTTAAAACTTCATTTTTAGCATCGTCGCCAAGCTTCTGTGAAATGGCGAATCCGCCGTCGTTGTTAAAAGTTAAAGTGTAAGTTCCAGTTGTGCTGTCGAGAAAAGTGTATTCATTCTTCTCTGTAAGCTCAGAACTTTTAAATTTTATCTTATAATCTGATGTCCAACGTCCTTCGATTTTCTTCTTTACGCCACAGCCGGAGAAAAGGGTTAGCATTAAAACTAAAACAAGGATGATGGAAAGGTATTTCTTAAACATTTTTTGCTGCCTCCATCACAGCGTTTGCAAGTTGGTCAGAACAAGATGTTGGCTTGTAGCCACATGTGATGCCATGGAAGAGATCGTAGATTTCTTCTGCCTTTTTACCGTCCATTGCAACGGAGATAGCTTTAAGGTTTCCGTTGCAACCTCCGAAGAATTCAATGTTTGAAACAACGTGATTTTCATCCATATCAAAGTCTATCTGCTGAGCGCAGGTGCCTTGAGTTTTGTAAGAGAATCTCATTTTACTGCCTCCTGGAGTTCTGCGACCTTATTGGTCTGTTCCCAAGATACGTTTAAGTCCTCGCGTCCCATATGACCGAGAGCGGCAACGTTCTGGTAGATAGGATTTCTAAGGTCGAGTGTGTCGATGATAGCTGCTGGGCGAAGGTCGAATACCTTCTTTACAGCTTTGATGATTTTTGAAATCTCAACTGTCTCTGTGCCGAATGTCTCAACCATGATTGAAACTGGGCGAGCAACGCCGATGGCATATGAGAGTTGGATTTCACATTTTTTTGCGAGACCAGCAGCAACGATGTTCTTTGCAACCCAACGAGCTGCGTAGGTTGCGCTGCGGTCAACTTTTGTAGGGTCCTTACCGGAGAATGCTCCACCGCCATGGCGAGCATATCCGCCATATGTGTCAACGATGATCTTACGTCCGGTAAGACCTGAATCACCCGCAGGGCCACCGATTACAAAACGTCCTGTTGGGTTGATATAGAACTTAGTTTTGTCATCGAGGAGATTGCTTGGGATGATTGGTTCAACAACTTCATTTATGAGATCGATTCTAATATTCTCAAGAGAGATATCGTCATCGTGCTGTGTTGAGATAACGATAGCTTCAATTCTTACAGGATTATTCTCCTCGTCATATTCAACAGTAACCTGTGTTTTTCCGTCTGGACGGAGATATGGGAGAATTTCGTTCTCACGAACTTCCTGAAGTCTCTTTGCAAGTTTGTGAGCAAGAGAAATAGGGAGTGGCATGAGTTCAGGTGTCTCATCGCAGGCAAAACCGAACATGATACCCTGGTCACCAGCACCGTTTAAGTTGTAGGCGTCGTCATCGCCAGCTTTAATCTCAAGTGATGCATCAACACCCATTGCGATATCAGGTGACTGTTTGTCGACGTTTACAACTATGTTGCAGTTGTTGCCGTTGAAGTTGTATTCGTCTTTATCATAACCGATACCAATGATTGTGTCACGGGCAATTTTCTCGATGTCAACGTCGGCAGTTGTTGTAATTTCACCCATAATTGTAACCAGGTTTGTTGTAACTGCTGTCTCACAAGCTACACGAGAATTTTTATCCTGCTTAAGCATTGCGTCGAGAATTGCATCGCTGATTTGGTCACAAACTTTATCTGGATGTCCTTTTGTTACAGATTCAGAAGTAAAAAGATAATGCATAATGTCCTCCAGTTTGATGATAAAAAGAGCCCCTCGGTATGACCGAAGGGCTTTAAAACCTTATCTTTCGGTTCACACCGCAGGATTTAGCACCTTAACATAGTCAGGTTGCTGGACGCCAATGGGCCTGTTCCCGAAACGTCGCTCTTGATAAGAAAATATTCAAATTACCGTACGTTATTTTATATGTATTACAACTTAAAGTCAATAGTAAATTTGCCCAACTATTGATAGAAACGTAAGTTGACATGTAATTTGAAAAGTGATATATTTATCGCAAGGAACTTATATTGGTATTGTGTAACGGCAATTGGAGCCTATTAACTAACAACCAGTATGGGTTCTATTTTTTTGACTTCTGAAAGATTTTTTGTGTTAAACCCTGTTGGGTAATCACATAATGAAACATTGAAATTTGTTTCCCAATGTTTAATTCTTCGAATATCAGTGTCGATGTATAAAACAATACTTTTGTCAATGAAGCTTTGAATACTATGGTTTTTTCCATATGC
>JAGHSI010000134.1 GCA_018065925.1 Candidatus Limimonas coprohippi | reverse complement strand
TATTAATGGTATAGCTAATCTTTTTGAGGAGAATCATTATGGATTACATTGAGATTGTAAAACATATGTCGCTTCGTGAGCAAGCTAGACTTGTTACAGGCGCTGACTTTTGGCACACCTGGGCTCCAGTGAAGTATGGCATGCCTTCTATCATGGTTAGCGATGGCCCTAATGGCCTTCGTAAAATGGAGGGTTCAAAGACTATTACTTCTGTTTGTTTCCCATCTGCAGTTGCACTTGCATCATCTTGGGACCGTGGAGTTCTTGCCCGTGTAGGTTCAACACTTGCTGAGGACTGTAAGGCAAACCGTGTTTCAGTTCTTTTGGGACCTGGTATAAATATTAAGCGTTCACCACTCTGCGGTAGAAACTTTGAGTATTATTCAGAGGATCCTGTTCTTGCAGGTGAGCTTGCCGCGTCATTTATCGAGTCTGTTCAGGCAGGTGGTGTTGGCACATCTTTAAAGCACTTTGCTGCTAATAATACAGAGACACGTCGTATGGTCTCAAACTCTCTTGTTGATGATCGTGCACTTCGTGAGATTTATCTTCGAGGCTTTGAGATAGCAGTTAAGAAAGCTCAACCTTGGACAGTAATGCTTGCGTACAACAAGCTTAATGGAACATACTGTTCAGAAAACTCTTGGCTTGTTGAAAATGTGCTTCGTGGCGAATGGGGATTTAAAGGCCTTACAGTTTCTGACTGGATGGCTACAAATGATAGAGTTAAGAGCCTTCATGAAGGTCTTGATCTTGAAATGCCAGGTTCTGGATATGCCAATGTTCGTAAAATCGCTAAAGCATTTAGAGATGGTAAACTTGATGCTGAAGATTTGACTATTGCTGCTACAAAAGTTGCAGAACTTGTAAGCAAGTCTGAACCGGTTCTCAAGACTCCAGCTCCAAAGCGTGACCTTGATGCCGGACACGATGTTGCTCGTATGGCGGCTGAACAGTGCCCTGTTCTTTTGAAGAATAATGGTATCCTTCCTATAAAGGCAGGAACAAAGATTGCTATAATTGGTGAGCGTGCTGAAAAGCCTCTTTATCAGGGCTATGGTAGCTCTCAGATTAATTCATATAAAGTTGTATCTGTGCTTGATGCATTTAAAGCAAATGGAATTCAGCCAAATTATGCTCCTGGTTATGATATTAAAAAGCCAGAAGAGGTAAAAACTGCCCTTATCAATGACGCAGTAGCAAAGGCTACAGTTGCCGACGTTGCGCTTCTCTTTGTTAGTGCTGCTGAGGTAGATGCGACAGAGGGCGCTGATAGGACGAGTCTTGAAATTCCAAAATCACAGGTTGCGCTTATTGAAGCAGTTTGCAAAGCAAACCCTAATACTGCCGTATTTGTCGCATCTGGCAGCAGCACTTTGATGCCTTGGCTTGATCTTCCAAGTGCAGTAATGCAGACATACTTCCTCGGCGAAGCATGTGGAGAGGCTCTTTATAACATTATCATGGGTAAGGTAAATCCAAGTGGTAAGCTCCCAGAGTCATACCCAATTAGCTTTGCTGATACTCCATGTCCTGAGAACTATCAAACACCAAAGGACAATAATGTTATTTACAAAGAGAGTATCTACGTTGGATATCGTTATTATGAGAAGGCAAATGTCCCTGTTCTTTTCCCATTTGGATATGGTCTCTCTTATACAAAGTTTGATTATAGTGGACTTTCTCTCTCAAGCACTTCTATAACACCAGAGGATAAACTCACACTTACATTTAATATTTCAAACAGCGGGGCTATGGGCGGTGCTGAAACGGCTCAGGTATATGTTGGTCTTAAAGATTCACTTGTATACAGAGCAAAGAAGGAACTCAAAAACTTTGCTAAGGTTTATATCCCAGCAGGAGGAAGCGAGACAGTAACAGTTGAGCTTGATCGTAGTGCCTTTGAATATTACTCACCAAAACTTAAAGCTTGGGTAGTTGAGCCGGGTGAGTATGACATCATGATCGGTGCTTCATCAGCTGACATTCGTCTCACTGCAAAAGTTAATATCACTTCAAATGAAGCAGATGGTGAGATTGATTATATGGTAGCTACTCCAAAATATTGGAATGCTGACATTAAGAATATTACAGAGGATGATTTTGCTGATATCTTCGGTGCTTATCCTTCAGATTATCTTGGAGATACCTCTGACGACCGTGTAACAGGCGACAAGTGTCTTGATGAGCTTTGGGATACAAAGGCCGGCAAAAAGATAAATTCATTCCTTGAATTTGTTCTTGGAATTATTTTTGAGGATGACCCGGCAATGTATGCTGTCATCTACAATTCTATTATGACAATTCCACTTAAGAGATTTGCACCTGCTTCAGGTGGCATAGCATCAGACGCTATGATTGATGGCCTCGTTCATCTCTTTAATAGCAACTCGATTCTTGAGATGCTTAAGGTTATGGTTACAGGTATTCCGGGCACAGTACTCAATCTTATTGAGCCGGTTGTTCGTGATACTATTGAAAAGAGATCTCGTTGCTAATAGTTAAAATTAAAGCCCCGTTCGTTTGAACGGGGCTTCTGTTTATTTCTTATTCTTCGTCGAAAGCGTAAGCTGTCTCGAGGAGAAGCTTCATTGTGTTTTCAATAGCTTTAACGTTTATGTTTTGTTCGTTATCTTTTGCTGTGCCAAAGAATGCTGGATAATTCTCTTCAAGAGAAGTGATGACAGCTGCGTTGTAGCCATTTTTCTTGAAGACTTTCATAGAACTATTCTTCTTAATATGCTTTGGCTTTGTGCTAAGAATTTGAACACTTGAGTTTTCTGAACCTATTGAAATGGCATCTGTTGTTGTTTTTCCGGATGAAACAACAGTTATCGTTTCGGGATTATAAATTGTGTCAACAGAAAGGATGATAGTATTTACTTTGTTATCTTCCTCGCCATGAAGTTTACAGTATGTTTTAGCGCCAGTGCAACCGGCGTTTTTTGCACCTGTAAGGAGAACGCAGAGCTCTGTGTTCTTAAGACGGAGATCCATCTCAGACATATATCTCATGACACCGGATACAGTGTAGCATCCGATGAGATTGTCAACAACGCCTGGGAAGGATGATGTTGCAATTACACTTCTTGATAAAACAAGAGGAATAAAGGCAAAGAGTGCAAGTGGGAAGCTGATATAAATGAAATATGAAGCAGCCTTGAAGTTGAGCTCTTCAAGATTTATAAGAAGAGCTACTATGTCGAAGGCAAAGTACAAAAGAATACCAAAGAAAGTAATAGTCTTTAAAAGTACTGCCGTCTTTGGAGAAAGTTTTCTTTTGAAAGGAGCATCGAGGTTTGCTTCAAGGATTATTCTATTCTTTACTTCTTCGCTTGCGCTTCTAACGGCAAAGATATTTTGGCCTGAAACATTTTTTGATGTTCCGCCAAAAACGCCAAAGAAGCCGAGAAGTGAGAGAAAGGCAAGAATCATAGCGGCAGGAAGAAGATATGGAGCATATGCTTCAAATATGCATGCGCAGATGCCTGCGGCAGCTGAAAGAATCATAAAGATAAATATGAGAAGATTTGAGAGAATATAAGCAGCTTGATCTGCGCTGAAGCTATCTTCTATTACTTTATCTGTGAAGGACGTAAGATCTACCTTTAAATTTTGGGCAAGAGTTTTTTCATCTGGGCCACAAGCCTGACGCTTTGTGTTGTTATCGCTCGCGGCGAAGTTTTTCGCAGTTCTTGCTGCATAGTTGCAACATTCGCGAAGTTTGCCTTCGTAGCGCTC